>JAYKJH010000244.1:0-56044 GCA_035285345.1 Nostocaceae cyanobacterium
CATCGTCTTACCTAGATGGCGACAGCCTCCACAAATATGGTGAAAAACCCAACGGATGGAAACCGTCAGGACAACGGGTAAAACGTGGATTGTACAAAAGTCGTGATGGTCACTTAATTAACGCCGATTGTAATGGCGCGGCTAACATTGCGAGAAAAGTAGCCACACAGCTAGGACTCAACTTAGCCGAGGTGGGTAGGGCATCTTTGACAGTGCCACAACGATATGATTTGTTTACAAGGGTTAATAAATCATATCGTAAAAGAAGTGAAGCCTTGTGTCTTCAGACCAAGGCGTAACATCCTTTTAGAATCCCCCGTGTTTCCAACCGGGGGAGATGTCAAACTCAAGCATAATTAACGCGGGATAGTTCAAAATCAGATACAGGATAGTTGCATCATTACTGGCGTGTCCACAACCTCGAAACACTTTCCTGCCTGGGCTTTCTTATCCTTGGCAACTAACGCGATACTAATCATGACGGTCATTCTCCTGCTGTTGCGAGAGTTGGGAGTGACCGCATTTTTTGGTAAAATGGTATATCCTCAAGCTAAAGTTGCTGCCAAAAGTGCGGCGATCGCACCACAGCTAGGTCCGCGTCACCAGCTTAACTATCAGCAGTGGCTGGATATCCTCACCAAAGAAGCCAAAATCACATCTGAGAAACGTCCGGAGAATTTAAATATCCTGCTGGGAGATTCTCTAAGTTTGTGGTTTCCCACCGAGTTATTACCCCCAGATATCAATTGGTTAAATCAGGGAATTTCCGGGGAAACCAGCACGGGATTATTGAAAAGATTAGACTTATTTGACAAGACGCAACCGAAAACCATTTGGTTGATGATTGGGATTAACGACCTGATCCGGGGAGCAGATGACCAGACTATTTTGGAAAACCACCGCCAGATTATCAAGTATCTCAAAAAAGTCCATCCGCAAGCGCAAATCATTGTGCAATCGATTTTACCCCACGGTGACGACCAAGCCACCTGGGAAGGACGAGCCAAATTGTTGGCTATTCCCAACGATCGCATCCGTGAGTTGAATCAACAATTACAAGCGATCGCATCCCAAAAGAATGTCAAGTTTCTCAATCTCCATCCCCTATTCACCGACACCCAAGGAAACCTACGCTACGAACTGACTACCGATGGGTTACACCTTAATCCTCAAGGATATCTCGTTTGGCGTTCCGCGCTCCAAGTTTACACTCAGATAGAGTTGGAAGGGAAGCGTTAACGGGGACATTACCCATTAGCCATTGCCATTATGTCCAGTTTTGTTCCCTAGCGCGAGAAAATTAGAGAGGAAAGCTCACAGGACAAGCCGCATGGATACAAAAGCTTTTAAACGCGCTCTGCAACATTCGGAAAACTACCACCGTAAAGGATTTGGTCATGAACAGGAAGTTGCTAACCAGTTGCAGTCCGAGTATCAAAGTCAGTTAATTCAGGAAATTCGGGATAACAACTACACCCTGACTCGCGGTGATGTCACTATCCTTCTAGCACAAGCTTTTGGGTTTTGTTGGGGAGTAGAACGTGCGGTAGCAATGGCTTATGAAACCCGTCAGCATTTCCCCACGGAACGGATTTGGATTACTAATGAAATTATCCACAACCCCTCTGTGAATCAGCGGTTGCGGGAAATGCAAGTGGAATTTATTGAAGTCAAAGCCGGGACTAAAGATTTCTCTGTCGTGGACAATGGGGATGTCGTAATTTTACCCGCTTTCGGTGCCAGTGTTCAAGAAATGCAATTTTTGAATGAAAAAGGCTGCACAATTGTTGATACCACTTGTCCCTGGGTATCTAAAGTTTGGAATACCGTTGAAAAGCATAAAAAGCGCGAATACACTTCGATTATTCACGGCAAATATAACCACGAAGAAACGGTCGCTACCAGTTCCTTCGCTGGGAAATATTTGATTGTCTTGAATATGGAACAAGCTGAATACGTGAGCAATTACATTCTTCACGGTGGCGACAGGGAAGAGTTTATGGCAAAATTTACCAAGGCTTGTTCAGCGGGATTTGACCCCGACTTAGACTTAGAAAGGGTGGGTATTGCCAATCAAACAACTATGCTCAAAAGTGAAACTGAACAAATTGGTAAACTGTTTGAGCGGACAATGATGAAAAAATATGGTCCAGCGAATTTAACAGACCATTTCCAAAGCTTTAACACCATCTGTGACGCTACTCAAGAACGCCAAGATGCCATGTTAGAGTTAGTAGAAAAAAACCAGGATTTAATGATAGTCATTGGTGGTTTTAACTCTTCTAATACTACCCACTTACAAGAGATTGCCGAAGAACGGGATATCCCTTCCTATCATATCGATAGTGTCGCCAGAATTATCTCAGGAAATAAGATTGAACATCGGCAATTAAACGGTCAATTGGCAATCACAGAAAACTGGTTGCCAAGTGGTAAAATTACCGTGGGTGTTACCTCTGGTGCTTCCACACCAGATAAAGTAGTGGAAGAGGTAATTGAAAAGCTGTTTGAGTTAAAAGCGACAACGGCAGTTGTGTAGAAATTGACATTATAGACCCCTCACAGATAAATATCGGTGAGGGGATTATTTGTCTCGTTTCCGCGCTCAGTCTGTAGCTGAATTATAGTAGGCTGCTGGTTGATAAGAAAGTATTTTAAATTACATTACCTTGAAAATATGGTTTGATTAGAGACAAGCTGATATAGCGCTTCCCACGCTCGTGAGGTATAGCAAGAAAGAATTAACCGCCGATAGAAGAGGATGGACGCTTTCTTAAGCCGATAAATTTGTACCTCAGTAGACTAGGAAACGCTATATTGGAGAAATAGAGCCACTATCTTCCTCCCATAAACAGGGGGAAACAGGGGTGAACACAAATGATTTATCTGAGGTTAATTAGCCTATAGCGGTTCCTAAGCATGAAGTACAAATTTATCGGCTTAAGAAAGCGTCCATCCTTTTCTATCGGCGGTTAATTTTTTATGGCTATACCTCACGAATGTGGGAATCGCTATAATACCATTTGACCAAATTCGGGATACATCAAAATCCACCTAGGAGTAAGGCATTCCCTTACCCCTACAAGCGCCATTTGTATCATAATATAAGTGAAACGGTATAACTCCGACTTGTTTCAGCAGTTTAATTAACATCTGTGACCAACCATTGCCACTCTAGCACTACCACTTCCGGAATTTTTAACACCAAGGGTGGAACCCCTCGTAGGGGAAGAAACAGTTTCAGCCTCTCAGTGCTAGATAATGTATTTAATACATCTGTAAATCTATATTCCCCTACATTAGGGGCGGGTGATTTTTCGGCGTAGACATCGGCTGCAGTCAGCAGTTTACCCTTAGCAGTGAGAATTTCTAGAGATTGGGGGTGAGTAAATTCCACTACTCCCGGAAAACCAACTAAGCGCAGATTTATACTTGTAGGTTCTCCGGGTAAAAATAGTTTGAACAGTACCACTTGCCAAGAATACCCCAAGTCATCTTTGATCGATACTTGCGAGTGGTAGCGCATCACTCCTGGTGCGTCTTGGTGCTGACGGAGTAGAGCATCAGCGGAGTTGGGGAACCCAGTCAGGAAAGTTAGGAGTATTAACAGGGTGATTATATAACGGTGTAGTACTTGGGGAAACATTGGGTTAAGCAGAATAGAGCTTGATGTTTTTGTTATGACCTTTTAGACCCTATCCTACACCCAGGGATAACTTGAGTATCCCTACAAGACGGCGTAACCTACTTAATAGAGGTCGTTCTGTCTTCAACCTCAAAGCTATTACCTGGGTACGCTGTGGGAAGATAAAATTATTGTCGCTGACTAAGATTAGCGAACGTCTTCCATCGTCTAGTGGTGAACCTAGGGTTAACCCTTCAATATTGTCTAATCCCACATTCAGGCTGTTCAAATCTAGTAGCAACTTTTTCTTGACTGGTTTGATTTTATTGATATCAACTGCCAACAGACTGTCAATATTTTGAATATTATCCGCACCTTCTAGGGAAACCTCAAACACAGCTATAGAAAAACCCCACCCAGTAAAAGACCGCTCTAAACTGAGAAAGTGTCCCTGGTTATCTAGAGCCACTAAATCTGCTATACCGCTATAAAATTTATTAATTAAACTGAAAAATTTTCCTACTGGTTCTGTGAAGTACAGAAATTCCTTCTCTGGTTGGTTTGTCAGCAAATTGTATTGTATAATCCGGCAAGGATTCTTGGTATTGGGTGTGGCTACCTGACCATCTTGAACTAAAGCGTTTTCTACCGCTGTATATAGATATTTTTGATTGGGAGTGATGGTGAGGCTTTCTAAAGCCAAATTATTATGTATACCCCGCTTACCGCTGCTATCTAGTAATAATTTATCGGGTATCGGTAAAGTTCTTAATTCCCTTCCGGAACTCAAAGAAAACTCTTTAATTGCTGGTTCGATGGAAGTTAGCACGTCACCTTCGGAAGAGACAAATACAGTCCCGTTTTCAGTGAAAGCAATACCTTCTGGATCTATACTACCCTCTGGAAAGGGTTTACCACGGGAATCTAATAGTGTAGTCACAGCAATAGGTGTAACGCCATTTTTTCTCAGCCTATCTTGAGCAAGATTAATTTTTAAATGGTACAGTCTAGCTGGATTGTTGAGGCTGCGGTCATCGGAAACGGCATAATAAATATCTTTTTTAGCATCGTAGGTTATTCCAGATAATCCTCCTAAAGCTGTGTTTTTAAACTGCAACCCAGTGAGTAAATTAGCTTCTCCTAAAAAATCTACTTTGGTAATTGAAATTGCCGGGGCTGCTAAATTAAGGAAAAAGAAGCTAATAAATAAGATAGTGATATATAAGAAAACAAATTTGCGGGAATTCTGGGATTTCCTGCTAGATTTTCTTTTCATGTAACCTTAAATAACAAATAAAACTCTCCACTACCATAGCGCAAAGACTCCCTGGACGTGTATGTAAATTTGCCAATTTGCCATTTTCCCACGGTGAGTCATTAATAAATCCTCAACCCTATTGGGATGACCCAGCTAAAATAGTGCGATCGCAGAAATCTGTTTGATAAGCCTTTATCAGTGTTTATCTGCGGTTCATTTGATGCAATTAATGAAACCTTTAAAGGTGTCCCGGATTTTTGGGTGGATTAACGCAGTGTAATCCTCCATAATCTAATTGTTATGTTATGGCAGTTGATTATTGTTCAATTTTAATTCTTAACCTTTAATCCCAAAGCTAATATTTGTGTAGTTTGCAGCGGATTAAAGTTATTATCACTCACCAAAATTAAGGAACGTCGTCCATCAGCTAAAGTTGTTCCCAGTGTTAGTCCCTCGATATTATCTAAGGGTATATTTAATTTACTCAAATCTAACAGCAGTGATTTTTTTACAGGTTGAATTTTCTTGATATCTACTGCACCGAGGCTTTCAATTTTACTAATGTTAGTTGCGCCTATTAAATTCACTTCGTACAATTTAATTGTGTTCCCAAAGCCTAAAGAAAAAGACCGTTCTAAACTAAGTAATAGATTGTTATCTAAAGCTGCTAAATCTACTAAACCGTTGGTGTTTAAATTACCTGACAGATTTGAATCCCCAGCAACTGCATCAGTAAAGTAAAGAAATTCTTGTTCGGCTTTACCAGTTTCTAAGTTATACTGCACAATTCTTGACGGACTACCATTCTTTGGTGTAGCAGCTTCTCCGTCTTGAATTAAAGCATTTTCTGTAGCGGTAAATAGATGTTTTTGGTCTGGGGTAATAGTCAAACTTTCCAAGGATAGGTTATTGCGAATTCCGGATTTTTTACTAGCAGTCATAGGTAAAAACTTGTCAGGAATTGGCAGTTTTCTTACCAGCCTCCCTGTGAGAGTAAATTCATTAACAAAGGGATTGATGAGTTTGTTAGTGTCTCCTTCGGAAGAGATAAAAACAGTCTCCTCTCTGGTGAAGGCAATTCCTTCTGGGTCTAGACTTAAAGCTGGGAAAGACTGACCATTTTCATTTAATAAAGTGGTGACATCGGTAAATTTTACTGTGTCTAATTTATTGTCAGAAAAATTAATCTTCAGGGTATAAAACCGAGCGGGATTATTTTGACTGCGGTCATCAGAAATACTATAATAAACATCTTGGTTGGGATTGTAAGTAATTCCTGAAAGTCCGCCGATTTGAGTATCACGAAATAGCGTCCCAGTAGTCAAGGTTGTTTGTCCTAAAAAATCGACGCCGGTAATTGTGGTAGCTTGTACTGGGTAGAAAGATAAAATTACAGCAGCGATAAGACTGAGAAAGAATAGGAATAAATTTATCGGCTGTTGAAAAATTGTCCTGGTATTTATCATCACAGTAGTTTGGAGGTTGGTGAATGGAAAAACCCAACCATCTATCTTACTCGCAACTCAAGACGTAAGTTCAGGATTCAGGACTTAACATAAAGCTGACCATCCAGTCTTTAATCCTGCGGGTAGCGTGACAATCATCTTCGTTATAGCGTTGGATGATTTCCAATAAAGTGCGATCGCCCGTTTCTAACCATTCATCATACCAGTAAATACATTTTGCGCCGCTAGCTTCTGGATCTCGCCACTCAAACCCCAACCATCGTGCAATAGCTTTTAAAGCGTAGCTTTCCACGGGTAAAGCTACTGTTTGCGTCACCTGTTCGTAGATATCTACACATCTCGTCAGCAGAGGTTCTATATGATAGTGCTTAGTACGATAAAGCTTTGCTAAGCGTTTAATTGTATCGACTTCATAGGAACAAAAATGAAAAATTGGGGCTTGGGGATACTCCCAAACCAAATCTAGAAATTGCTGCCAAATTAAGGCTTCCTCCTCTGGTTTTTCCGCCAAAAAGGAATAGAATTTTTCTTGATTGTTTTGCTTGTCAACTACCAATACCCCTAAGAGATAATCTAAATTCAAATTTGGCTGAGCTTCGATATCAAAATACAACTCTATGGGGGAGTAGCTGTAAGTAGATATGTGATGATTTTGAGATAACAGACGAGATTTATACCCCAGATAATTGCCAGGATAATCGAGAATCAGCGGTCGTTTCTCTACTACAGCTTGGGCTTGGATCACCAGCTTGGGTGCTACTTGTTCATCGAACCCCGGTAGATTTTCTAATTCACTGGGACTAGTGTTAGCAAGAGATTCTACCGTAGTCAGATTCAAGGCTTGTAGTTGGGTGTACCGGGTAGGGGTGACTCCCGGTAACAAAGACAGATGGCATTGCGATTGAGCGACGTTATAACATTGACTGTACCAGCGACAAAGATTGCATCGCTGACGGGAAATAAACACCTCTGGCGCTTCTGGGGCTTCTAGGGTAGCAATACAGTCGTTGAGAATGGAATGCATCTGCGGTATCCATTTTGCTAAATCTACCGCATGGGGGGGACGGTACATACCCGTACCCCGTAATAGCAACCAAGCCCTATCAGGTGCTACTTCCTGCACCGCAGCCAACACTTGGGCGTGAAACGCCGCCACCACTTGATATTCTTGTTTGGGACGCTTACCCAGTTCAATAGTAGCTGGGAAGTAACTCCATTCTCCAAAGCGCGAGTTTCCTGGCTGTTTGATGAGTAAATCGGGACAGCTAAGCAGGGTGTAGCTTTCCCTATAAGTCGCTAGCAATACCCCTTGGGAAATACAATCAACCCCCTGCTGCATCAACTCCAAAGTCGCCTTAGCACCAGCCCGCCAATTTCTGGGAGAATACTGAGGTTGGTGATAGTTGAGTTGTTCCAGCACGGTTTGTTGATGAGTGACACGCTCCTGTTGTAATTTCAGGAGTAATTCACTAGGGGCATCTCGCTGACTTTTTTCACCATGAGCATCTAGATACGGTCGTCGCTTACAGCGTTGATATTGCAGCAGCAGTTCAGCATTAAGTAACATTCTTTTAAGCTAACAAGAATTAGGCTCTTTCTGCATAGAGGATTAGTCATTAGTCAGTAGTTATTAGTCATTAGTCATTAGTTATTAGCCATTTGCAGTATAAATCATGACTACACTCCCACAACTGCATCGCCACCGTCAGCAATTTCCCGCTTTAGAAAATAAAAGTTATTTCAATTATGGGGGACAAGGACCAATGCCACAGGTAGCAATGGATGCCATAACCCAAGCACAAGCTCACATCCAGCGTCTGGGACCTTTTAGTAGCCCGGTGTATAGGTGGATCAACGAACAGACCCAAGCCACCAAAGAAGCGATCGCGACGGAATTACATGTACCAGCAGACACCATTACCCTCACGGAAAATGTCACCGTAGGCTGTAATATTGCCTTGTGGGGTATGGACTGGAAACAGGAGGACCACATCCTACTGACAGACTGCGAACACCAGGGAATTGTTGCCGCCGTTCAGGAAATCGGACGTCGCTTTGGTGTAGAAATCAGCACCTGTCCGCTCATGGCAACCTTAAATCAAGGCGACCCCGTGGCGGTTATTGCTCAACACCTCCGCCCCAATACCCGGATGCTGGTATTAAGTCATATCCTCTGGAATACGGGGCAAGTTTTGCCTCTTGACAAAATAGTAGAATTATGCAGTAATAATGCTGGCTCAACAGTGAGAATTCTAGTGGATGCGGCTCAGTCTGTGGGTTCCATACCCTTGGATTTAACAGCTTTGGGGGTAGATTTCTATGCCTTTACAGGTCATAAATGGTTGTGTGGTCCGGCTGGTATCGGGGGATTGTACGTGCGTCCAGAGATAAGGGATAGCCTGCAACCGATGTTTATCGGCTGGCGTGGTATTATCTGTGATAGTCAAAATCAGCCCATAGCTTGGCAACCAGACGGAAGACGCTATGAAGTAGCAACTTCTGATTATCCCTTATACGCGGGATTACAGGCAGCAATTACTACCCATCAGCAATGGGGAAGCGCCGCAGAACGCTATCAACAAATTTGTCATAACAGCGAGTATCTCTGGCGTAACTTGCAGGAAATACCTGATATTAAATGTTTGCGAACTTCTCCACCCGAAAGTGGTTTAGTGTCCTTTAAAATCGAAAATAACCAGCCGCAAGCTAGCAGAAAATTAGTCCAATTTCTCGAATCTCAAGGTTTCCTGACACGCACACTTTTAGATCCAGACTGTGTACGTGCGTGCGTCCATTACTTTACCCTAGAATCAGAAATTGACCAATTAGTAGCAGCAATTAGTCAATTTTTTAGATAATTGGTAATGGGTAATGCAAAGAAAAGGAGGAGAAGGATGACAAGGAGAATAATTATTGTTGACTAATGACTAATGACCAATGACCAATGACTAATAACTAAGTTATGAAAAGACCAACTGTATATATAGCAATCACTAACCACGGCTTTGGACATGCTACTCGCACAGCATATCTAGCTTCTACAATTCAAAAGTTATATCCAGAAGTGCTGTTGATTCTGACAACAACTGCACCTCGGTGGTTGCTAGATTCCTATATGGAAGGGGATTTTATCCATCGTCCCCGTGCTTTTGATTTGGGTGTGGTGCAATCTGATAGTTTGAGTATGGATAAAGCCGCTACTTTAGAAAAATTGCGTCATATTCGCGATATCCAGCGTTCTTTAATTGCTGGGGAAGTTAATTTTATTAAGCAAAATCGTGTCAATCTAATTTTGGCAGATATACCCCCTCTTGCTGCACCCATTGCTAAAGCTGCGGGTGTTCCGTGTTGGATGGTAAGTAACTTTGGCTGGGATTTTATTTATCGCGACTGGGGGGGCGAATTTAATGAAATTGCTGATTGGATTAGTGAGTGTTATCAAGGGTGCGATCGCTTGTTTCGCTTACCGTTTCATGAAGCGATGAGTGCTTTTCCAAATATTACCGATGTTGGCTTAACTGGCAGTTCTCCTCGTTTCAATAGTGATGAATTGCGCTATAATTTCCAGATAAACCAGCCTCCAGAAAAAACAATTTTACTCACTTTTGGCGGTATGGGTTTACAGGCAATTCCCTATTATAATCTCCAGCAGTTTTCTGATTATCAATTTATCACGTTTGACCAGTCTGCTCCTGATTTACCGAATTTAATTAAAATCACAGACTATACCTATCGTCCTGTAGATTTTATGCCCCTATGTGGACGAGTGATTTCTAAACCTGGTTACGGCACTTTTGCGGAAGCTGTGCAACTGGGATTACCCATAGTTTCTATGACTCGTGATGACTTTGCAGAAGCGCAATTTCTCCTAGAAGGAATTAGCAATTACAATTCTCATCAGATTCTTAAACCTGAAGAATTTTTCCAAGGTAATTGGGATTTTCTCAGGGAACATCCTCAGTCACCTAGATTATCAGAACCTCTAGCTAAGGATGGTAATGAAGTTATTGCCCAGGAGGTTATAAATTTTTTAAAAAATTATTAGTAATTGTTGGAGTATTTATCTATTATTGCTGAACTTAATGCTCAGTCAAATTATCTTTGATGTAATAATTTTCAGGTAAATTTGCTTGACAGCGATGCCAATAAATTTTAGAGACTTTATCCATTGGGTTCTTTTGTAAACATTCAGCAAATAGTTGTTCTGCTTCTTGGAATTTATGTAACTTATAAGCATGTAAACCTTTAGTAAATATCTGAGAAGTCGCCAACTTTCCTTCTTTAATATCTAGTGGATCAGCCTCAAATACTTCATAAACCAGGACTAATTTTGATTTTCCCTTAACTGGTACTTGTCCAATCGGTCTAATCGCATATAAAGGTTCGTTTAGCCTTAAAAAAGTTTGCTGGGTAATTAACATCGATACCCCATAATATTTTGTGAGTTGCTCAACTCTAGAGGCTAAATTTACTGCATCGCTAATTACTGTACTATCCATGCGATTTTTACCGCCAACAGTACCTAACATTAACGAACCTGTATTAATACCAATACCGATATGTATCGGTGGTCTATCTGGTCGTTTACGATTAGCATTAAATTCATTTAGGCGTTTAATCATAGCAATTCCAGCTTTGACAGCATCATCTGTACTACCACCAAATAGTGCCATAATTCCATCACCAATATATTTATCAATAAAGCCATTATTTTCAGCAATTGCTGATTCCATGCGACTCAAATAGGCATTAATAAATTTAAAATTATCTTCCGGTGTCATACTCTCGCTCAGGAAAGTAAAATTGCGAATATCGGAAAATAAAACTGACATTTCTTGCTGAACTTGGTCGCCTAATTTTACATCTACTAGACTTGTATGTCCTAGCAGAGAAAGAAACTCATTGGGTACAAAGCGTTGAGCTGCATTAGCTAGTTTTGATTCTGATTCAAGAGCTTTTTCTAAATTGTAATTAAGTGCAAAAAGTTCTTCAATTAATTTTTGGCGTTCTGCTTCCGCACGTTTGCGCTCGGTAATATCTTGTATGGTTTTAAGTGCATAGACAATATTACCCTCAGAATCATAAATTGGCGTAGCAGAAATTTCTAGGGGAATAATTTTTTCTGGCTTATGAATTTCTATATCATCAACCTTGACATTTTCCCCATGTAATGCACGAATAATAGGCGATTCATGAACAGGATAATTCTCAGAAGTACCGGCTTTATATACAGGATAAACCTGAGAAATTTGCTCTATAGTAATCCCAAAATCAATGCTTTGATCTAATATTTCTTTGGCTGTTTGATTAATATAATCAGTTTTACCTTGACTGTCTACTACTGCCACACCTATGGGGATGGCTTCTAAAAATTGTTGCAGGCGATTTTTATTTTCTTGTAATTGAGAAATTAGTGCGGCTTGGGAATGATTTAATTGTTCCAGCACTTGATTCATTTGCTGGAGTTTGATGTTTTGTTCTGCTATTTTTTTGTCTTGAAAATAACTATTCACTGCTTTTTTGACTGTTAATGACAAATCTTCAATTTGCCAAGGTTTAGAAATATAGCGATATAATTTTGCATAATTAATTGCATTCACTACTGCCGCTAAATCAGCTTGACCCGTGAGCAATACTTTAATAGTTTTAGGTGAGATTTCATGGATACGCTTTAATAATTCATCCCCGGACATTTTGGGCATGATATGGTCTGATATTACCAAAGGAATTTCATAACCATCTGCTATTAATTCTTTGATTAACTCTAATGCCTCTTTGCCATCAGATGCTGTTTCAATTTCATATTCATCTCCCAGAGATTGTTGCAGTTGTATCTCTAGGTTATTGATAATAGCTAGCTCATCATCTACACATATAATCACCGGCTTTTTCATAATTTCATGAGACCAGATTGAATTGTGTTAATTAAGTCTTTATTGTTCCAAGGTTTGTGCAAGCAAGCATGTAATTTAGCAAGATTAATAGCCCTATCTACTGCATCTTTATCAGCTTGACCAGTCAACATAATTTTTACAATTTGGGGATATTTTTGATGAATAATAATCAAAAATTCATCACCTTTAATTCCTGGCATTAACCAATCAGAAACAATCACTAATATGTCTACGCTGTCTGCTACTAATTCGTCAATTATCTCCAGCGCTTCATCAGCAGTTTGAGCAAATTCATAAACGTAAGTATCAGCAAAAGCTTGTTGGAGTTCTATTTCTAGACTTTCCAACACCACCACTTCATCATCCACACATAAAATTGCTGCTTTAGACATATATTTTATTGGCTAGATTACTTGTATGGTCTACGCCCAATTAAGGGAGCTGGAATCCATCTTTTTACTTAATTTATAATTGACTTGGCAAGTATACGGTAAATGTAGTTTTCCCTGGCAAAGATTCTACTTTAATTTCCCCCTGATGTTTAGCAATTATTTTTCTGACGATATCTAGTCCTAATCCACTACCCTCTCCTGCTGATTTAGTAGTAAAAAACGGTTCAAAAATTTTCGGCATAATCTCTGGGGTAATACCCTTACCGTCATCAGTAATACTAACAAAAATATGATGATTTTGCTGAGTAACATCAATCATTAAAGTTCCCTTATACTCCATCGCCTGTATGGCATTATGAATTAAGTTTGTCCAAACCTGATTTAGTTCATCTGGATAGCAGAAAATAGGTGGCACTTCTCTATAATTTTTAATTACTTCTATACCATGTTTGAGTTGGTTATAATAAAGAGTTAATACAGTTTCAATTCCATCAATTACATTTGCTTCTATTTTTTCTCCTGACTGGTCATAACGAGCATAGTTTCTCAGTGCAAATACAACTTTTGCAGCCCGGTCTGTCGCTGTGCAAATATTCTTACTACTTTTTTGTAAAATAGCTAAAGCATAGACCATTTTTAAAATATTTTCACTGTCTCTGTGTTTTAATAAAGGCAACCAAGCTTGAATATCTTCAAAAACTCCCAGATTTACTAAAGTAGTAGTAACATTATCTAAATTTTCCACCTCCAGTGCCTCAAGTTCCTGCTTCAAGTTGCGTTTAATTTGTCTTTTTTCTCTAGTAGATAAAGATTCAGTTTGATTGATTGACTTATGCAGTAAATTTAAGAAATCTGAGTATCTTTCTGGCGATAGACTTTGAAAAAATGCCGGTAATTTTTCTAAATTATCATCTAAAATAGCTGTAATATTATTTACGGATGAGCGGACAACTCCCAAAGGATTATTAATTTCATGAGCGATTCCTGCCACTAATTGTCCAAGAGCAGCCATTTTTTCTGATTGAATTAATTGCTCTTGAGTAGCTTGCAATTGATGCAAAGTTTTACTTAGCTCATCATTTTTTTCTTGCATATTTTTTTGCAATATACGCAATGATAAATGAGTTTCTACTCGCACCAATACTTCTTCTAATTGAAAAGGTTTTGTGATGTAATCAACACCACCAACTCCAAAGGCTTTTACTTTATCTAAGACCTCATTAATAGCACTAATAAAAATCACAGGTATATCACAAGTTCGCTCATCTGCTTTTAATTTTTTACATACTTCATAACCATTTATTCCCGGCATCATAATATCCAATAAAATCAAATCAGGAGGAAACCCTTTCGCCGCCGATAATGCCAACTCACCATTAGGAACTGGGCGAACTTTATAACCTTTTTCTGCTAATATTTCTGATAGCAAACGTAAGTTAGCCGCAGTGTCGTCAACAATTAAAATATTTCCTTGGTAATTGCTGATTGTCCCTGTATTCATAGTTATGTCTCCTCTGCTTGCCAAATTAAAATTAACTGCATATTCTAGATGTAATCTGTTACATATTCCTGAAAGTTAAATTTTAGTTATTACTATGTCATTAATTCCGAAAAAATTGCATATAATTCCCTAATAGTAAAGAATTCACCAAAATCTTCTGACTGTAATTAATACATTAATTACCAGAATTTTATACCGGAATATATTAATATAATCTTGATTTAAATTCAGGATTACATGTGGGAAATTATTTAGTAATTCTGTTGCTAACTTTGACAATAGTCTTGAATCAAGAATAAGAACTGATTCATATTTGGGGGTTTGGTTATAAATTGAGGTTTTATAAATATAGCGCACGCCGATAAGTTTGTGCATGGCGATGAAAGTATTAGCTTCACGGTAGGATTTACGGCTAAAGTCATCGCAACCTGCTAATATCATCTTAGTTAAACTTAATAGATGTTCGTTGCTTTCCAACGATGCTTCTAGTTGCTGTTTCATAATATGAAATGCCTTTAGGAGTTATCATAATTCGGTAGGTTCACAAATATTGACTCTAGTGTTGACTCTGACGCTACTCCTCTCGATAGCACTGTCTGTTAAAGATTTCAGGGAAATTGTAGTTGATCTGGAAAAAATAATACTTAACTCTCATGTAATTATTACAACAAATAAACTGACACTGCCGAAGTCCGATATCATCCCTTGCGTGGATTGGCTGGAAACCCAGTTTGATGATGAGGGTCTAGACTTCCGAGGTGAAGGCTGTGATAGCTTCGCTACTGCTCTTTGGGTAGATCGCAACAATCCACCTAGCGGACGCACTAAGATAGCTATGCTGACAATTTAAGAAAATCAAACCCTAGTAGCAGTCAACAACCATCACTAAGGGGTAGATGCACGCCTACGGAGAATTAATGTGATATATCTTACAGCAATTCTAACAGTTGCGTAAGTCATGAATTAATTCACTTTGTATGAGAGTATCATAAAATTCATCCATAAATAAACGTGGAAAAAATACCACCCGTCAAGCTAAAAAAATAATGAATTTATCATTACTTTTTAGGTAATTAAATTCAATATTTTTTGATATTCAAAATTATCAATATAAAGCTTGAGCTTGTCTGCTAGAGCAACATCCTGAAAACTAATTTTTTTTATTAAATCATCAATTACATCTAAATCCACATTCATAATTGCCTGTTTCAAATTAATTAATATAGAATCTGGTAACTTTTGGAGTGATAAATCATCAAGCTGATATTCTTCAATTATTTTTAGATTTTTTTCTAGATTGTTATCTTCATAAATATAACGCACTCCTATATGTTTATGCATGGTTGCAAATATATCTGCTTCGCGAAATGGCTTCCGCATAAAATCGTCACAACCTGTGGATAAAATTATTTCTCTTTCTTCTTCTAAAACGCTAGCAGTTAAAGCAACAATTGCTGTAGCTTGACCTTTTGTATTGGCTTTTATATGTTTTGTGGCTTCATAGCCATCCATCACCGGCATTCGCATATCCATCCAAATCAAATGAGGCGACCAAGTATCCCAAACTTCAATTGCTTCTTGACCATTACTGGCTTCTTTTAATTCAAATCCCAAAGGATTGAGCATTTGAATTAATAACTTGCGATTGATTGGTTTATCATCGACAATTAAAATCCGATATCTCGGCTGATTCGGTTCAAGTGCAATCACCCGGTGCTTCGGTTTTTCTGTTTCTGTATCGCTCTCTTGTACCTCTATTACCCCAATATCAAATTTAAAAATACTGCCTTTTCCTACTATAGAAAACACACTTATTTCTCCATCCATTAACTGGATAAATTGGCGACTAATTGCTAATCCTAATCCAGTACCTTCTTGTGATTGTTGACCTGTTCTAGTTTGGACAAAAGCTTCAAAAAGACTATCTAATTCTTCTGCTTCAATACCTGCACCAGTATCTTCAATTTCAAACAAAAGTTGATACTGAGTAGTAACGGATTCTTTAGCAGATGTAGCGGATGGTTTATCTGTGGGATAGAAAGATATCTTATCGGTTATATCCGTTGCTACTCTTAGGGATACTCCACCTTCATTTGTAAACTTGATGGCATTATTAAGCAAGTTAATTAACACTTGACGTAATTTGACTTCATCGGTGCGGATATATTGAGGTACATTGGCGGCGTGTTCTACTAACAACTGCAATCCTTTCTCCTCAGCTTTTAAGTAGAATATATCTTCTATATCCTCTAGTAATTGATAAAAATTAAAGTTTCTTTCATTCAAAGTAATGCGTCCGGCTTCAATTTTTGATAAATCAAGAACTTGGTTAATTAGGGTTAATAAATGTTCGCCACTACGCCTAATAATCATGAGATTTTCTTGATGTTCTGAAGGTAAATTTTTACTGCGATTCATCACTTGAGCAAATCCGAGAATCGCATTGAGTGGCGAACGTAATTCGTGACTCATGTTGGCAATAAAAGTACTTTTGGCTTGATTTGCTACTTCTGCTTTTTCCTTGGCAATTTTTAATTCCGCAGTGCGATTTTGCACTTTGGCTTCTAAGTTAGCAAAGGATTCTTGTAATTGCAGCGCCATGCTATTAAATGATTTTGCCAGTTCCCCTACTTCATCAATGCGGTTTAAATCAAGGGTTTTATTCCAGTTTCCTTGAGCAATATCTTTGGCAGCATTATTTAAGTGTAAAATAGGCTGTGTCACCCATTTGGCTGTGATGATGCCGATGATTGTAGCCAATAATAGCGCTACAATACATAGGAAAAATGTAGTGCGATTATTGGCATTTATTTGTGCCATGAAATCATCTTCCGGAACTACCACAACAATCAACCATTTCAAACCAAATTGGTCTTGGTATGGTAAAAGTTTTAAAAATTGCCGCTTGCCATTTATGTCAAATGCTAATTGTTTGCTAGTTTCAATTGTATAATCATTGTGTAAATAATTAGCTAAATATCTAGCTGTAGCCTGAGTAATTTTGTCTTTACTCTCGGTGGCAGCAAAAATTCCTCTTTGCTCATTCAATATTTGAAATGGTCTTTCTGTGGTCGAAGTTGCTAACAATAAACCATTTCTGTTGATAATGAAAGCTCTACCATTTTTACCAATTCTGAGGCTATTTAAGTATTGACCAACACGATCCAGCCGTAAGGCAGCAATTAATACTCCTTGTAGCTGGTTTTTATCATCGTAAACGGGACGAAGAGCGCTAATTAATAATGTTGGTTCTAAAAATGAAATATAAACAGAACTCCAAGTTGGTTCACCAGCCGATTCAGCATCTCGATAAGAAGCGTGTTGGCGAATATCAAAGTTTTTCACAACAGTTGCTACTGTCGTGCGATCGCCCTGAGAGTTAGTATTAAAAGAGTAAAAGTCAAAATTAGTAGATTTGCCGGATACATTAATTCGTAGATAACCATTAGAAAGCTTTTCTCCTGTACGGTACTCCCCTTGATTATTAGCAACAGAGGTAAAATTAATATTAGGATGGGATTGTACTTGTTGCCACAGATATCTCTCCCAAGGTTGCAAGTTTTGCATCTGCAAAAACCCTAGTTTTATGGCATTCAATTTTTCTTGATTAATTTGATGAGGTATGGCAAGGTAATTTTGGAGGTTTTCTTCCACACGAGTGCTAACCTCACTCATTAACTGATTGGCAAGTTTATTTACAGCCTGCTGTCCATTTCGCCAAGAAAGGTATCCCACTAATCCCACTGCCGCTACAATTTGCAATACAAAGGGAACTATCAGCACAGTTCGCAGTGGAACTCTTGCGTAAAGTTTCGTCGTTAAGTTATAAGCAGATTTAATTGACATGATTGGGTGGTTTATCCTTCAAAAGAGTGAATACGTAGATGTTCCCTGCACCCAAACACTTTGATAAGCGTGTAATTCGTCTATGCTTGGTTTTTTATCAATATTCTGGTAAACAGTTTCACAACCAGGATACTATTGAGCATCTAATTGACATAAACTTGGCTAAAAGATGATGCACAGATGCTTTTGTCAAGTTAATTGCATATCTATCGCTAGATATATATTTTCTATCTTATAGGTATCATTTTTATAATTAATTAAATTTTTAGTAAATTGTTATACATTTTTCTAGGATTTCCCGTCTAAAAAGACACAGCAAATCGCCGGGTTTCTAGACAAAAACCGGGTTCAGATGCGATCGCAGCAGACACGCTAGTTAAATAACTCTAGAATCTGACGAAAAAAGCCTTTGAGTTTATCTCCAGCTTCACCAGAAGGCTTAACTTCGCCAAGGAAACTCCAGTTTTCGATGGTGGACAGTCGCCATTGTTTCCCTCGATGGTCAAAGCCTCCGGCTTCCACACCAATGCAAGAGCGAGTTTTATTTAAAGGGTCTTGGTAAAACCGGATTTGAATCAAAATGCTACGGCTTTGTAAAGATTTGCTGAACCCAGGGAAGTGAAAGCCAATATCAATAGAATCTGGATCGACTAATTCTCTGGTGTCCGGGTCATTCATCCACGGTTTGAGGTCCGATCTGACATCGGGAAACTGCTGCTTGAAGAGATTGACGACAGTTGCTATTTTACTGGCGAGTTCCAGGTTTGTGGCTTGTTCGGCTGCGTTCACGGGAAACACTCCTATGGTGCGGGGGTTGGGTTTACACTTAGAAAAATCTGCCAGTTCCGCAGGAATTATCGCCTTGAGGCTGAAACTGGATAAAATGGGACAGCCTTGTTTTAATCAACGATTGGAATCCGAAGAGTTGAAAAACCCCCAGAAGACTTACGGTATTGGCGTCTGAGATTATCAACACTCTGGTTATTTTGCAAGCCTGACTGAATTTTTTATAACCTGACGAGCAGGGGATATTTAGTGATGAGTTATACGTAATCGGGCTTGGGGTAATTAGTTTTGCTATTCCCTATTAGCCATTCCCTAAACATATATTACCTTGGCGATATAAAATGACACTGAACATTAGCAGACTCAATAGTTTCAGCAAATTCAGGTTATGGCGCGTCAACGCTCGCTTCTGTCTTTGATTCTCGTTATTGTCACCTCGTTTTTCTTGACGTGGGGCAACTTCACTCCCGCTGCTGTTGCAGCCTCTAGCCCAATAGCAGCCCAGGCTCCACAAATTGAACAATATGTTCCCAAAATTGTAGCCCTGCGCGATCGCATGGGTGAACTGCAACAGCTGATCCAACAGCGCGACTGGATATTCGTGGGGAATTTTATCCACGGACCCCTAGCAGAACTGCGTTTGGATATGACCTATGTAACGCGCAGCCTTCCCAAGAAAAATCAAGCTGCTGCACGTCAAATAACACGGGATTTGTTCACCCACCTGGTGAATATTGACCAAGCCGCAGGATCTGGTAATTCTGTGAAAGCGGCTAGCAACTATGCAGCAGCCTTGGCAGATATAGACAAGTTCTTACAACTAGTTCCTAACTAGGGCTAGGTAATGGGTAATGGGGACAATAATTACCTATTCCCCATTCCCCATGCCCTATTCCCCAATCCCCAGTCCCCATAATGAATCATGTAGTCATCATAGGTTGCGGCGTAGTTGGGGCGGCGATCGCCTACGAACTGAGTTTATTACCAAGGTTAAAAATCACCGTCCTCGACCAACAACCACCCGCACAAGCCTCTACAGGAGCCGCTTTGGGTGTCCTCATGGGCGTTATCAGCCACAAAGTTAAGGGTAATGCGTGGCGGTTACGACAAACTAGCATCCAACGCTATGAAACCTTGATTCCCGAACTAGAAGCGCTCACAGGGCGGCAAATTGCTTTCAACAGACAAGGAATTCTGAGTCTGTGTTGGGAAGGGGAAGACTTATTAGACTGGCAGAAATTAGCTGAAATTCGGGCTTCCCAGGGCTATCAATTGCAGATTTGGGATAGCAATAAACTGCGAGAAAATTGTCCCCAAGTGGGGAATGACAAGATTACAGCAGCGGTTTATTCTCCTCAAGATAGACAACTTAACCCTACTGCCCTAACAAGAGCGCTAGTGAACGGTGCAATGCACAACGGTGTCACATTTAAATTTGGTTCTATAGCGCTAGGGATACAGGAGAATGGTGTTGTTCAAACCACAGAGGGAACTATCACCGCTGATTGGGTTATCCTTGCATCCGGCTTAGGTTCCACCCCCCTAACAGCACAATTAAACCAGATGGTTGATATTCGTCCCGTGTTAGGACAAGCCCTACAATTGCGCTTAGAGCATCCTTTAGGTAATTCCGACTTCCAACCCGTAATTACTGGCAATCATGTGCATATAGTCCCCCTAGGTGGCGGAGATTACTGGATTGGTCCGACGGTGGAATTCCCCAAAGACAACCAGGAAATAGTCCCAGAAACCGAACTACTCAAGAGCGTACACCAAGTTGCGATCGCCTTGTGTCCGGAATTAGCAAGCGCAACCGTCATCAAAACCTGGTCTGGATTACGTCCCCGTCCCACTGGACGACCCGCACCCGTGATTGGTAAGCTACCAGGGTTCGATAACATTCTCCTAGCCACAGGACACTATCGCAACGGTATTTTACTTGCACCAGCAACAGCCTACGCAATTCGTGAGATTATTACTTCTAATCACCCCAGTTGCTAGGGCTGGGTAATAGGTAATAGGTAATGGGTAATAGGGAAGAGTTTTTTCCCATTACTCATTACCCTACCTAGCAGCTTAAGTTAATAATTTCCCATAAAAAATCCCTTGGCGTATGCAGCGTCTTTGCGTGAGGCTTTTCATTCCCATGACAATCACAGAAAACAAAATTAAAGCAGGTTCCCTCGAATGGTTTTATCGCCAAGCCGAACCCATTGGTAGAAGCGATTTATTACCCGTTATCCTGCTACATGGTTTACCATCCCAAAGCTATAGTTGGCGTCACATTCTACCAGCTTTAGCAGAACAAGGAACAAGAGCGATCGCTCCAGATTGGATAGGTTTTGGCTTTTCTGACAAACCAGAAAAACGAGATTTTGCCTACACTCCTGACGCTTATATTACGGCTTTAGAAGAATTCATCACAGCATTAGAATTAGAACATTTTTCCTTAGTCGTTCAAGGCTTTTTAGGTTCTGTAGGTCTACAATATGCTCTGCGTCATCCAGAACAAATTGCCAATATTTCTATCCTAAACACACCAATTTCCACAGCAGCTAAATTACCGTGGAAAATTAAACAAATGGGTCTACCTTTTGCTGGTGACATGATGACTCAAGACCCATTGTTAGTTGACCGTACCCTAGAAGGGGGAAGCCGTTACGTCATTTCAGAAGAAGATTTAGGTGTTTATCGTAAACCCTTTCTCAAAAGTTCCAGTGCTGGACGTAGTTTGTTAGCAACCATCCGTAATTTGCAACTAAAAAAAGCCATGACTGAAATCGAGTCAGGCTTGCCAAAATGGGAATCACCCGTGCAAATAATCTGGGGAAAAAATGACCCTTGGCTCCCTGTAGAAATGGCAGAAGAATTTGTCAAATCGTCCCATAAAACCGAAATAATTACCCTGACTAAAGGCGCTCATTATCCCCAAGAACACTGCTCAGAGATAATTGCACAAGACCTTTTACCCTTTTTGCGTCGTTCATCTGAAAATTAATACTATTATTTAGTAGGGAGTAAGTAATTGCGCCTCTATTAAGCAATTTTACCAGACTAACTTGAGGTGAAAATCAATGGCTTATTTGTGGTTTAAATCGTTTCATATTATCGGCTTTGTAGTTTGGTTCGCGGGATTATTTTATTTAGTGCGTTTGTTCATCTATCATGTGGAAGCAAACCAAGAAGCAGAACCCGCAAGCACGATACTGAAAAATCAGTATCAAATCATGGAGAAACGCCTTTATAATATTATCACCACCCCAGGGATGGCGGTGACAGTAGCAATGGCCATTGGTTTATTAACTACTGAACCTGAAGTTTTAAAACAAGGTTGGTTACACTTTAAACTGCTATTTGTTGCCCTGTTAATTGGTTATCATTTTTACTGCGGCTATCTCATGAAGCAGCTAGCAGAAGAAAAATGCCAGTGGGGTAGCCAGCAGTTACGTGCTTTAAATGAAGCACCCACAGTCATGTTGGTGGTCATTGTCATGCTAGCTATCTTCAAGAATAGCCTACCCACAGACCTCACCGCTTGGGCTATTTTCGCCATGATTATTGCTATGGCAGCTAGTATTCAGCTATATGCTAAAAAACGCAAGCGGGATAAAGAAAAGCTGACGACACAAATGACACCAGAACAGTCTTGAGTAGGGGTGGGGTTTCCCCACCCCCAACGAAAAAGTCTGTTTTTTAGGAGTTAAGCAAAATTAGCTGAGATTGATTACATTAAGTAATGTAAAGGAAAGCAATTTTGCAACCTCATTTATGCATACTGCTGATAAACCTGTAGGTAAACCCCGTCCCTTGTGGCGCGTAATTCTGTTATCTGTCGTCACCTTATTGTTATATTACGGCTGGTACAAATGGATTATTCAAGAAGAATTACGCCACTACAATGGCTATGGATGGTCTGGTACACTGTGTTTAGCACCTTTCGTTTTGGGTGTAGCTGTTCCCCAAGCCTTGCGGATTTTTGACCCTGATGTTCCTGGCTGGTTTGGTTGGTTTTCCTTGCTTGGTATCGTCTGGATTTATATCGTTCAATTCAAGCTATATAAAACGGTCAATCAACTGTATCGTCAAGCTGGATTAAAAAAACCGTTAACAGTCTGGTGGATATTCGTACCTGGTCTAAATTTAATTGTTGGACTGAGACAAATTCACTTTTTAAGTGAATACTGGGCTAATAAACAGGGAATTTCAATTAATGACGCTCTGGCTAAAAATATACCTTTGCTCTCAGCAAACGCCTAGAAAAATAGACTTTTTTCACTAAAAAAGCAATGGTCTAAAATGTTGTATAAATCTAATTACCAGCGTTAATCTATTACAGGCTGTGGTTAATTATTTTTAATCAACATTTTAGGCTAGAGGTACTACTAGGTTGATAAATAACCCACAGAGGGGCAGAGAACACAGAGAAACAGAAAACGAGATAGAAAATGCAAAAACAGTCAATATTTAGCGATCGCGTCGGAGTCTTAGCTACTAAACATCACAAAGAACAAGTAATTGCTCCCATTTTACAACAAGAATTAGGCATCAAAGTTACCGTAACACTGGATTTTAATACTGACGCTTTCGGTACATTTACCAGAGAAATAAAACGCCTAGGTACTCAAATTGAAGCCGCTAGATTAAAAGCAGAAAAAGTCTTAGAAATAACAGGTGAAACCCTTGGATTAGCCAGTGAGGGAAGTTTTGCACCTCACCCTAGTCTACCATATATTTCATCAAATAGAGAAATCGTTATTTTATTAGATAAACAACAGGAATTAGAAATTATTGGCGAATCTTTTTCGACGGATACAAATCATAGTCATAAAGTTATTAAAACTGTAGAAGAAGCTTTTATTTTTGCTAAGAAAATCGGCTTTCCTGACCACGGGTTAATCGTGATGTTTAATGATTCACCCCAAGAAAGCAGAGAAATTATCAAAGGTATTACCACCCCAGAAAAACTGGAAGAATCAGTTAATTTTATCCTGAAAAACTCACCCAATGGTACAGCTTATATTGAAACAGATATGCGAGCGCTTTATAATCCCACTCGGATGAAAAATATTGCCAAAGCGACCCTTGATTTAGTCAGAAAGATTCATAGCCGCTGTCCCCAATGTTCTACACCAGGGTTTGATATAGTTGAAAGAAAAATTGGTTTACCTTGCGCTCTTTGTCATCTACCGACGCGCTTAACCCTTTCTGTGGTTTATAAATGCAAAAAATGCGATTTTCGTGAAGAGAAATTATTTACTGAGGGACAAGAGTTTGCCGATCCAGCCCAATGCATGTATTGTAATCCTTAACAGAAGACATTATTAAGGAATTTCCGCCCCCAATTCATTCCCTTGGGTTCCTGATAATCTGTGGGTAATAAAGCCTGCATTGCTGCTTGTAATTTCTCAGTTGCAGCTTGAATTTCTTGTTGTTTGGGTCGGTTGGATTGAGGGAAATAGATAGGTTCACCAAACCGGACAATCAATTCTTTTCTGAAAAATAAGTTATGCGTACCAATCAATGCTACAGGTACAATCGGGACACCAGAACGCAAAGCATAAAGTATGGCACCGCGTTTGAGGGGGAGTAATTGACCTTCAACTTTACCAAGTTTACCTTCAGGAAACAGCATCAAGCCTTCACCACGGGCAAAAATTGCCTTAACAATGCGGTCTAAACGACGCATTGCTTCAATTGTATTACCAGTGGGGACATATTCCTCAATAGCAGCAGCCAAATCCGCTAAATCTTCCCTTCCGGCTTTTGCTGCTTCCACAACTGCAACTTCCTCTTTCCACATCCGTTCTAGGGGAATCACACCTTTAGCAAAGCGTAAAAATTGGCGTTTCCACCAGGTGTGGTACATAGTGCGGGCATCACCCATGACATTATAAAAAGGGTTGGCTGGTAATTGTGACAACACCACAAAGGGGTCAATATGGTTGAGATGGTTAGCTACTACTACAGATGGTGTGTTAGGTATCCGTTCGGGAAACTCGACTTTGACGCGAAATAGGGTATGTATAACCATTCTCAGGAAACAGCGTCGCACCTGACCGCTAATTTTGTTTTCCGCACCACCCTCAGCTACTTGTTCTGCGTTAAAGAGCGCTTTTTGAATTGTTTCTTGGGTTTTCGAGTTCCGTGCGTAGGCTACTCCTTGTTGTGCCCTTTTAATTGTAGATGGTGCTACTTTATGTAAAATTACTGACTTTAAGTTGTGTCTGGGAGAATGGGAAAGGGTTTGGTGCTGTAGGGTGCAGGTCATGGTATGTAACTTATCCGGGAGGACTTGGTGAACGAGCAACTATAGATTCACTTTAAGCTCTGCAAATTCCAGGTAGTTATTCCCTCAAGGCAGTTTCTACAATGTCATCTAAGAAGCGTTGCGATCGTTACCAAACTCCGGATTTTTGGTGGACGGCTGGGTGAGTGTCACATGGATATATCCGGCTGTCATCCAGTAGGGTGGGAATTGGACTACACCTGTACATCAAGTACCCGCACCAAAAAAGCCCACCTATCTGCAATTTCTTCAATAATCTTCCCTGTAGGTTTACCAGCACCATGTCCCGCTTTTGTCTCAATTCTAATTAACACCGGCTTGTCACCCGCGTGGGCTGCTTGTAAAGCAGCAGCAAATTTGAAACTATGGGCTGGAACTACCCTATCATCATGGTCTGCAGTGGTAATTAACGTTGCAGGATACGCTGTACCCGGTTTGAGGTTATGTAGGGGTGAATAAGCATAGAGTGCTGTAAATTCCTCTGGATTGTCCGCTGAACCATACTCAGAACACCACGCCCAACCTATGGTAAATTTATGGAAGCGCAACATATCCATCACCCCTACTGCTGGAAGTGCCGCTGCAAATAAATTTGGGCGTTGCGTCATACACGCACCTACCAACAACCCCCCATTACTACCACCACCAATGGCTAGTTTGCTTGGGGATGTATAGCCATGAGCAATTAACCATTCCCCCGCCGTGATAAAATCATCAAGCACATTTTGTTTTTTCAACTTCATCCCGGCTTGGTGCCATTCTTCCCCATATTCACCACCACCGCGTAAATTGGGAACCGCATAGATACCACCCATCTCCATCCACACTAGGATACCTACAGAAAAACTGGGGGTGAGGGAGACATTGAAACCACCATAACCATACAAATAAGTAGGGTTATTTCCATCTAGTTTTACCCCCTTTTTATGGGTGATAAACATCGGTATTTGAGTGCCATCTTTACTAGGGTAAAATATCTGTTCGGTTTCGTATTCTGCGGGGTTAAAATCAACTTGGGGCTGACGGAAAAGGGTACTTTCACCACTCACCATATCATAGCGATAAATAATTACTGGTGTGGTGAAGCTAGTGAAACTATAAAAGGTTTCTGTATCGTAGCGCTTACCTCCAAAGCCACCTGCAGAACCAATACCTGGTAATTCTACTTCCCGCAGAAATACACCATTCAGGTCAAAGATTTTGATTTGAGTGTGCGCGTCTTGCAGGTAATCAGCAACAAATTGATTGTTCAGTAACCCCACAGATTCTAAAGTTTCTGTAGCTTGGGGTATGATTTCTTGCCAATTTTCTGGCGCTGGATTGTTAATATCAATAGCAATAACCCGACCGCGTGGTGCTTGGAAATCTGTTTGTATCCAAAAAATATCCCCGTCGTTGTCGATAAAGTTGTAACTAGCTTGAAATTCGCTAATTAGTTCAATGACATTAGCATTACGGTCAGTCAAATCTTTATAAAATAGGAGATTTTTTGGATCTGTTCCCCGCCACACAGAAATAATTAAATAACGTCCGTCTTCGGTGACTGAACCGCTGAACCCCCACTCTTTTTGGTCTGGGCGTTCATAGATTAAAATATCTTCTGATTGGGTTGTGCCTAAGCGGTGATAAAATAATTTTTGGTAGTAATTAACGTCTTCTAATTTGGTTTTTTCATTGGGTTCATCATAGCGACTGTAGAAAAAGCCTTGGTGGTCATGGGTCCAGGATGCACCGGAAAATTTAATCCACTTCAGGTGGTCAGATAAATCTTCGCGAGTTTCAATATCCCGGACTTTCCATTCTTGCCAGTCAGAACCAGAGGTTGATAAACCGTAGGCTAATAGTGTACCATCTTCACTAATAGATAATCCGGAAAGGGATACGGTGCCATCTTCCGAAAGCTTGTTGGGGTCGAGTAAGACTTGCGGTTCCCCATCGAGGCTTGTGAGGGTGTAGAGTATGCTTTGATTTTGCAAGCCGTCGTTTTTATAGTAAAAGTAGCGCTCACCCCGTTGAAAGGGAATGCTATATCTTTCGTAATCCCACAGTTTTATCAGCCGCTGTTTAATAGTTTCCCGTACAGGAATTTCTTGCAGGTAGCCAAAAGTAACTTGATTTTGCGCCTCTACCCAAGCTTTGGTTTCCTCGGAATCGGGGTCTTCCAGCCAGCGGTAGGGGTCTAGTACTGTTACCCCGTGATAATCATCTACTTGCTGGCTCTTGCGGCTAACTGGGTAATTCAAGGGTTTTTCAGAATAAGGCATTTTTTGGGTCATGGGTAATGGGTAGTAGGTGCTAGTGAGTGGGGATAGGGCACTAGGAAAGAGATTTCTCCCTAGTCCAAACGTCCCTAATCCCTAATCCCTAATCCCCATTCCCCAGTCACTATTTTCACACCATCCGCTCTCCTTTAAGCATTCGAGATGCAGCATCTAGCAGGGCTTCTTCGAGATACGGTTTGGTGAAGTAGCCACTAGCACCTAAACTCACAGCCATTTGTCTGTGCCTGTCTGCACCGCGTGAGGTGAGCATAGCGATAGGTATTTGGTTGAGGCTGGAGTCTTTTTGGATGCGCGAGAGTAACTCCAGTCCATCGCAACGTGGCATTTCAATGTCACAGAATACGATGTCGCAGGGTAGACCAGAGCGTAGTTTATCCCAAGCTTCTTGACCATCCCGCGCCTGTTCCACCCGATAACCGGCTTTGTTAAAGGTAAGGGAGAGCAATTCGCGGACTGTAATCGAATCATCGATAATCAGCACGGTTGGGTCAACTTTAGCACTGGGTGGTTCTTGGGTAATGGGGGTATCAGGATTATCCCACAAGACAGCCGAACTGTGTTTAGGCATCCGTCCCTGGAAGATGTCAATTAACTCCAGTACATCAGCAATCGGCATGATTCGACCATCACCTAAAACTGTCGCACCGGCAACACCCAAGGGTTTAGGTACGGGACCTTCAAATTGCTTAATGACTATTTCTTGTTCGCTTCGCACCTCGTCAACTTGTAGTCCGACTAAGGTATTAGTTGAACGGATGACGACAACGGAAATTTTGTCGTCTTCGCGCTTTCCACCATAGACGATACCCCGGCTAATTTGACGATTGTAGGCTAAAAGTTCCTTGAGTGGTCGCAGGGGCAGCAGTTGATCGCGCCAAGGAATGTAGGCTTGTCCTTCGGGTGTCACCTGGATATTTTTGTTAGAAACTTCCAGGGTGTCTTCCACACCATCCATTGGGAAGGCGATTGTTGCTCTTTCTGAGAGACAGCAGAGGGCTTTACAAATACTCAGGGTCAGGGGTAAGCGAATGGTAAAGGTGGTTCCCCTACCGACAGCGGAGTCGGTGTTAATATTACCGCGAATTTCGCTTAGGGTGGTACGCACTACATCCATACCAACCCCCCGACCTGATAATTCATCAGCTTGGTCTTTAATCGTGAACCCAGACTGGAACAGCAGGTCGTACACATCCAGACGGGACATAGCTTTAGCTTCTTCGGGGGTGACAATACCCATCTTGACCGCCTTCGCCTTAATTCTTTCTGGGTCAATACCAGCACCGTCATCAGCAACAGAAATCACGGTTTGGTTCCCTTGGTGAAAAGCACGGATGACCACTTTACCTACCGGTGGTTTACCCGCAGCTTGGCGGATTTCTGGGGGTTCAATACCGTGAGCGATCGCATTATTGAGCATGTGAGTCAGCGGATCGGTCAGGTGTTCCAGAATCATCTTGTCGATTAAGGTGTCCCGACCTTCAATTGTCAACTCTACTTGTTTGCCATACTTGATGCCGTTGTCGCGCACACCTCGTTGCAAGCGGTCAGTTACTTGAGCAAAGGACACCATTCGGGCACGGGTCAGTCCCTCTTGCAACTGGGTGGTTACCTGGCGGAACTGACGCGCTACCCGTTCGGTGTCTTCCGTCACGAACTCAATATCACTGGCTGACTCCCGTACCCTGACAATCAATTCAATCATTTCCTGAGACAGGGTGTGGAAGGGGGTAAAACGGTCTAATTCCAAGTGACTTAACCCCATCCGGGTTGCGGTCGATTGATGGTCTAACAATTCGTCAGCACCCCATACACCACGGGTTCCTTGGCGACTGGCGAGCAAAGATGCTTCTAGCAGCGAACGTTCGTACAACTCCTGCATTCTGGCACCTACATCGTGTAACTGCTGTACCTGATGCAGTAAATTATCCAGGAACTGTCGCAATTTTTCTTGGTCTTGCTCTAAGGTATTGCGATTTACCACCAACTCCCCAACTAGATTGCTCAGGTTGTCTAGATGCTTGACCGACACCCGCATTGTGTTTTCTCTGGGAGCGCGACGACTGGGGCTGCGCGGGATTTTTCCTGTTACCTTTTTAACTGCTGGTGAGCCACCCATTGTCTTGTCGGCTTCCTCTAGCAGCTTCTCCAAGTCGTCAAACTCATCCTTGATGTTTCCTTTCTCGGAGACTATAGCCATACTTGCGGCTGCGGCTAATCCTATAGCTGGAATGGCGGTTGCTGGTGTCAGATTTTGAATGTTACTGTCTTCTGACTGACTGTCTATTTCCAGCAAGGCTTCGAGTTCAGCAAATTCTGATTCTCTTGCACTTTCAGATGTGGAGGAAGTTGCTGGTATTGTCGGTTGTGCTAACAGATCATCTAATTCCGCAAATTCATCTAGTTCAGACAACTCTTGTTCTTCAGTTTGTTCTGCTGAAGGTGTTTCTTGGGCTGTCTCTATTTGTTCTGGCTGGTCGTTAAACAAATCAGAGAAATCTTCAGTTGTTTCGTCTGTAAATTCTGCTAGTGGTAAATCCAAGGCGAGTTCTGAAGCTTCATTTTCGGCAGCACCTAAGCTGAACAAGGCTTCTAGATTTTCATTGGTGGTTAAATTTTCCTCTTCTAACCTAGAATCAAAGGCTTGACTTAAATTTACTTCCGTGTTGTCTAATACTAAATCTTGTTGTCTAAATTCTGCCTCTAAATCCGCAAAAACCAGTAGTTCGTCCGATTGTTCACCAAAGAGATTCTCTTGTTCTGACTCGATGCTAGGTAGTTCTTCACCCAAGTCCGCAAACACCAGTGGTTCTTCGATGCTAGGTTGTTCTGCTTCTAAATCCGGGAACAGGAATTGTTCTTGTGGTTGTTCACCAAAGAGATTCTCTTGTTCTGACTCGATGCTAGGTAGTTCTGTTTCTAAATCCGGGAACAGGAGTTGTTCCTGTGGTTGTTCACCAAAGAGATTCTCTTGTTCTGACTCGATGCTAGGTAGTTCTTCACCCAAGTCCGCAAACACCAGTGGTGCTTGTGGTTGTTCACCAAAGAGATTCTCTTGTTCTGATTCGGCTGTAGATAGTTCTGCTTCTAAATCAGGTAACAAGAATTGTTGTTCATTACCTAAAGTATTACTTTCGCCATCCTCTAACTGTAAGTCTTCCTCTGCTAATTCAAAACTGTCAGCAAATGCCGATAATATCAGGTCGTCTTCGTTCCAGTCATTGCTGTTGCTTAATATCGCTGGTGTTGGTTCTGCTCTGTACTCGGAGAAGACAGGGGTTTGTGCAGTAAATAAATCATCTTCCGACTCGTCAATATCACCCAATTCCAAAGACTCATTGATAATGTCCAGGGGTATTTCGGGAGTATTAGCTGGGGGTACATCCTCAAACAGGGCATCAAAATTTACTGGCTCTGCCGAAACTTTTGCAAAATCTGTGTCCAATTGTCCATCACTGTCAAACAAATCGCTTTCTGTACCATTGTTAGTAGTGGTGTTTTCTGTTACATTAAATTGATTAGTAAATTCACTTGTAGAATCAACGGCGGATTGCTTTTGATTCAAAGTTTCACCTACTAAATTTGAACTAGAATTTTCTGTAGGTTCCCCCCATCCAGCAAACAAGTTCTCTTCTTCATCCCACGAGAACATTTGCAAGAGGGGTTGTGGTTCTTCTTCCTGGAAAGTAAAAATATCTTCTGAAGCGGCGGCAAACAAACTTTCATCTAATGCCCTGGCTGAATCTTGTTCTGTAGTATCAGCCTCGCGAGCGGCAGTTGTTTCTAGTTCTGACTGCCAAAAAGTGCTAAAATCATCTTCTATAGGTGTGACTTCTGCTACTTTTTCTTGGCTATTAGTTGAGGGGGTTTTGTTAAATAAATCACTATTACCTAAATAAATATCAGGCAGTAATTGGCTAGATTGTGCTTCCCAAGAAAATATATCATCTAATCCTAAAGATTCTTCTGTTTCTGCGATTGGCACTATAACAGAATCCTGATTTCCTTGATTTATACTTGCTGCTGGTTCTACATCTAGTTCAGTGTCGAGGAATAGCTCATCTAGGCTCGCTTCTTGACTGGTGAGTGTTTCTTGTGGTGGTATAGTTTCCGCTTTGGGTTCCGTGACCTCCCCAATTAGTGGTGTAGTTTCATCATCAACAGCGGTAAATAAATCAGTGAGTCCATTTTGCGATCGCGATTCCAGGTTATTAGCATACTTCTTATCTTCTTGAGGTTTTTCCGTAGCATATGCTACTTCCTCTTCTAGCGGCAAAGAATCTTCGTCTAAGAAGTTTTCCCCAAATAAAAGGCTTAAGTCTTCCCCACTATCGGTAGGTTCTATAGTCGTTCCTCTATTAGCGGAGCCAATAGACTTGGTGGTATCAGTTTCCCTATCGGTAACAAAATCCTCGTCTACTTCATCAAACAGCAAATCCGCCAAATCTCTATCAACATCCAGGTTGTCACTATCAATAAAATCTATATCCATACTAGAGGTACTACCGACCTCAAGGAGTTCCTCATGCTGCCAGGTGTCATCTAAGTCAGTCCCTTCTCCTTCAAACAAGTCGGCAAGGGTATTCAATTCTGCCATTCCAACTTCCGGTCCGCTCTTGTCATCCTCCATGATGAAAGCAGGAGGTGCTTCCTCTTCGTCATCTGGCAAGAATATAATAGGTGCTGGCGGGGTTGTTGTATCCTTAACAGATGCCAAATTGGGTGAGGGTAAAGTATCTTCCAGGGGAGCTACTTCATGCTCAGCTACTGCCGACCTAGAGTCGGAGGTTGTAGGTGGCGCAATCGGCGATAATTGCTCTTGTGGCAGATTCGTCCCTGCCCTTAAGAGCGGAGTCTGAATAGCTGGCAGATCCAGTTGTTCTTTTTCGCTCAGTAGTGCTTGTAGTTGACTGCTGATGTCAATTTCATCATCTCGACCTTCTAGGACTAATTCTTCTGCCTGTTTGAGTTCTTTAATAAGAGTTTTCGCTAAAGTGAGATAATTATTATTCTGGTTAGAAATTGCACCAAGAGCAGCCTGACAGAGACTAGACCAATTTGGTAAGTTATATTCCTCACCCAAATGCACTAACTTGATACAGTGTTCTTCAAGGGAGGTACGTCCGGCAGGAGTTGCTGCTTGCTTAAACAATTGCAACATTTCCCGCAAGGAACACATAACCTGGTGGTCAAATTCAGCCCAGCTATTGGTCGGCTGTGGTACTTGTGTTTGAGCGGCGGTTGGGATCTTGGTAACTTTAAGCGGTGCTGATTCCCCTGGTACTGTACCAACTGCTGTTTGCACCAGCATTTGTATATGTTGATTTAATTCCACAAATACTGGCTCGGCTTCGGACATCAGGTTATTAGCAGCATCTTCTGTCAAACCAAAAGGTCCCTGCAACTGCTCTAGTAGTTCTTTAAGGGTATCCGAGACGCTGAGAAACAAAGATTCTAACTTTTGGTCAACTTGAATCGGACATTCTTTGAGGACTTTAAAACAGTCTTCTAGACGGTGAGATGTCCGCTGGATACTAGCCAAACCCAGCATAGCTGCCCCACCTTTAATAGAGTGAGCAGCGCGAAACACCTCAGCCACCATTTCTTGGTCTTTGATGGTGCTTGGCAGATTCAGTAAACCCTGTTCAATGGTATTGAGGTGGTCTTTGGCTTCCTCGATGAAGTAACCCAAAATCCGCTGTTGTTGTTCCGGCAACATAGTATAAAGTTTTTGAGTTTTGAGTTTTGATTTTTAGACGTTCTGGGGGAATGTCTGTTTAAAGTTTGAGCCTTAGAGCCGTTCTGGGGGAACGTCTGTTTGAGTTTTGAGTTTTGAGCTTTAGACGTTCTGGGGGAATGTCTGTTTGAGTTTTGAGGGGTTTAGTTTTAAATTCTACAGATTGCTGTAGTTCTCAAAAATCAGTACTCATAAACTCTAAAACTTTTTACCTAGATTCGGTAACTTCGACTCGGAAGCGCTCCACCGATGCTAACAAGTCACGGGAAACGCCTACCAAGCTTTGCAGGGCACCAGAAACTCGCTGGGCTTCTTGAGAGGTTTCTTGGGCGGTGAGTTCCACCGACTGCATCACAGAGGCAACATTGCGCGAGGTTTCCGTTTGTTCTACTGTATCAGCAGTAATCGAGCGTACCAAAGCATCAATGCGATTTGCTACTTGAATAATATCTTCTAGCGATCGCTTAGCTTGTTCTGCCAGATGGGTTCCCCTGATAACCTGTTGTGTACCTTCTTCCATTGCCGTCATTACAGAGCCTGTTTCGCTCTGAATTTGCATGACGATTTGTTCAATTTCTTTTAAAGACTTAGCAGATTTGTCTGCTAGTTGGCGGACTTCATCGGCAACGATGGCAAAGCCGCGTCCGGCTTCTCCGGCTCGTGCTGCTTCTATACTAGCGTTAAGAGCCAACAAGTTGGTACGGGAAGCAATCTGGGAAATCAAAGCCACAATTTTGGAAATTTCTTGGGTTGATTCTGCCAGTCGTTTGACCTTCCTGGTAGTTTCTGCGACGGTTTCTCGCACTTCTAAAATCCCAGCCACGGTGCGTTCCACGGCTTCCCCACCTTTGAGGGCGATGGTACTGGCGTCGCGGGCTACAGTTTCTGCTTCCTGTGCTGCTTTGGCTACCCGTTGAATCGAGTCAGTCATCATTTGCACAGAATTTAAGGTTACCGCCAATTCTTCTGCTTGACGCAGGGCGTCACTGGATAGGGCACGAGCAAAGGTTTCTGAGTTAGTTGCGCCCCTTGATACTTCTCTGGCTGCGGATTTTACTTGTTGGACAATATCCCGCAGGTTTTGAATAGTCAGGTTAAAGGCATCAGCAACGGCGCCCAGAACGTCTGCTGTGACTTCAGCTTGTACGGTCAGGTCTCCCCTCGCCGCTCCTTCCACGTCGTCTAGCAGACGAATCACCTGACGTTGTAGGTTTTCTTTTTGTTCTTCCTGTTCTTGTGCTTTGCGTTGAGCTTCCGAAGTCGTGGTCAGAATTACCCGCGCCATTTCATTAAAGCCAGTTGCTAACTGACCAAATTCATCTTCGGAATAAACTGTGGCTTGGACGTTGAGATTCCCTTGACGCACGGCATCAAATTGTGCTTGCAAATCTTCGGTTGTGCGGCGAATTTGCTTGAGGGTGAGATTTCCCATAATACTTGAGGTAGCAAAACCCGTAATTCCTGCTGCAATTGCCATTATCCAGCCGGTGTTTCGCACTCCGGACCGTTGTTGTGGTGAAGCAAAGTTAGCCGCTGTGAAGCTGACTGCGGCGACTACTAAAGCGGAGACAATGCCCACTGTACCAGCAGCAATCCATTGCTTACCTGGCAGGGAAGAATTTTCCAACGGTGCCAGCCAACCTTGTTCCTCGCTTACCTGGGGTTTACTGGGTACTGAATCTCCCTGTGTAAAGATGGGTACTGCTTCATGATTACCAGTGATACTAAACAATTCATCTTCACTTTCGCTACTGCCGCTATCTGACAGCCGTATAGAGCTTTTTTGGACGTAGCCGACCGCATCACCTATTTGGTTTGGTGATATTTGGCTACCTAGGGTACTGGTAGTCATGTTGGCAGTACCAAAGCTAGAATCTTCTGCCCCGTTAAACCCAGGCATACTGCCTAGGTCATCAAATTCGTCAAAGTCGTCTAAAAACTCTACATTACTACCAGGGGTGCCGCCACCAAACCGGCTAGCAGTGTCCTCCATTGAGACTGTGGCATCAGAAGCGAAGGCAGCGTCAAAGGCATCAAAATCAAAACTATCGTCTGTATTGCCGAAGCCTCGGCTGGGTTGTGTAGAGTCTGGGTAGGAGATAGAGTTATGGCTGTTTAATTCACTATCCTCAGAAGATGGGGGGTGTTGTTGGTTGAAACTAAAACTGTTATGAGCCGCACTGTCTTGCGACAAAGGTTCTTGATAGCTGTAGCCAAAGCTATCGCTGTGAGATGAGGAATTACTTGAGGTTTCTTCCCCCATTAACAAAGTTTCATCGTCCGTATTCTGTTGCTGGAACTGATAAAGGGTCCCATGACCCTGAGATTCAGGCATGTCATATCCTTCAGTTCTGCCATTATTATCTGGGAAGCCTGAATCTTCTAGGGTCGAATCGCCACTGTATTCCCAGGATAGTGAGGAATTAAAATCACCAAAATAATCACTATCGGATTGGTAATTACCACTTGTCTGTGGTTCTTTAGAGTTGTCCTCCTGCCAAAAAGGCGAGTCCTCCCACGAGTCATACTGGCGATCGTTACTGGTACTGTTATATCTTTCGGCTGATGTTTGACTGCCGGAATCCCAGTTAAACGGGTTGTTACCTGAAGGGGGTAGGGGTTCTTCCTCGTGAGTGTCAAACTCTGGTGTCTCTTGGGAGGGGATAAACGGACTTTCAAAGGATGGGTATTCGTTCGCGCTCAAAGCGCCTGATGGCTCATCAAAGGAGCTAAAATCAAACCCATTAGTATCAAAATCTGCTAAAGATTCGCTGCTCGGCTGTGGTTGCTGATGATTTGATTGCCCAGATGAAGCGTCCGTTGTTCCACTGTGGTCATTGTAACTAGCTGTACCACCTGTAACACTTTCTTGCTGTTCGTATTGATTTATGTAATCCAGACCGTTATTGGCAAATTCAATTAGTTCTGGGTCGTGGGTTAAGTTCAATACGGTTTGGTATTCTCCTCTTGCCACGTCATACTCTTGTAGGACGTAGTAGACGTGACCCCGCAGTAGGTGGGCGCTGGGGTCTTCTGGCGAGTGTTCTACTGCCCTGTCCACTAGTGTCGCCGCCTCTTGATAATTGCCTTGGACATAGGCTTTATGCGCCTGTTGATATTCCTGCCCGTAATCTTCTGTACTTGTTGCCATTTGCCGCCTCCTTGAGATTTTGATTTTAGACTGGGCTAATGCCGGAAAGTGTGGATATTTGATACAAGATTTACAGGCAGGCTATTAAAAAAATCATGGCTCTCACCAGCGACCCCCAATACTTCAATCTACTAGCTAGAATCTAAACCTATCAAAACATAAATTTTTTTGTCTTTATCCTGCCCATCGCGCACTTCGCAAAATTGCCATCTGGTCTAGCAATCGCAGACGCTGTTGTTTTTCATTATTTAACAACCATTCCCCCCGCAAAAAAGGTGCCATACTATCTGGTACATCAGTTGGCGCTATGAGATTTTGTACGTCCAGCCATTGCATCCCAAAAATTTGCTCTACTGCCAAGCCCACCATCGTGTCTTGTTCCTCTATAGCAATGACGGGAATCTCCTGACGGTCTGTATTTAAGGGAGTTATTTCCCCTAGAAACTGACCGAGGTCAGCTACCCAAATCACTCTTCCTCGCCAATTTAGAGTACCCAAAAGTAGACCAGAAGCATTCGGGATCGGAGTAATTCTATCAGGAGGAGGTTCTATCACTTCGCGGATGCCGGTTGCTGGTAGGGCAAACTCTTGACCAGAAGAAATGTAGAACCGCAAATGCAATTCACCTTCCGGTGCGTCTACCTGAACTTCGGGACGGAGTTGATCTTGACTGTTGCCTCCTAAAAATTCGGGATTACCTGCCATTTTTTACTTTTCCTTATCCTCGCCATAGTTTTTCAACGGTTAAAAGCAAATGAGTTGGTGGCAATAATTAAGCGCTGGAGGTATCTTATCTGCTGGATGATATTAAATATAGATAAATCTGCTTATTCATCCGCTGGAATCATACAAAAATTGCCTAATTCAGTGATTTTGGCGATTAATTTTTCACGCCATAACTTGCCATAATTTGGATCGGGTTTTGGGGTGTGAGCCTGTGTTGGAAAACTAAATCTGTATTCATAACTGTTTGTTTTATCGGCATTTTGCGGGAGCATCCTTCGGTTGAGGAACATACCCTGTTTTATTCTAAGAACACTTAACTAAAGTAATTTTACTCTGCTTAGTTGACTAATGAAATTTATTGTGTTACAAAGCAGCACTTACGCTTAACCGCGCAGGAGTTGTCTGACAGTTCCCACTAACTCTGCTGGTTGAAAGGGTTTGGCAATATAGGCATCTGCGCCCTGTCTGAGTCCCCAATAGCGGTCAAATTCCTCACCCTTAGATGAACACATGACCACAGGTACTTTTTGGGTCTTGGGATCGGCTTTGAGTCGGCGACACAGCTCGTAGCCGTTCATCCGCGGCATGACAATATCCAATACCACCAAATCCGGGCAGGTAGATTGAATTTGTTCTAGGGCTTCTAACCCATCGCTGGCATGGGTGACAGTTAAACCACTGCCTTTCAAAAGGTCTGTAATCATCTCCCGTTGTGCGAGACTGTCTTCCACAACTAACACCGTACTCATAACTATTTGTCCGCCTCCTGGTTGCAACGTTCCTAGTTTGGAACTAGACCTGATTAATATGAAAACCATTTACCTGATAAATAAATCTTAATCATTGACTAGTTCGCGACCTTGGGAAGTATCGGTATCCCTAGCTTCCGTGATATTAATTTTTATCTCATCTTGGATGGGTACAACAAGCGAATTCTCGCTATATTTCCTTGCCATCATCTGCCTGGGATTGAGATACTTTTCGACGAGCATCAATAACTCACTGTCACCAAAAGGTTTGGTCAAATAATCTGTCGCCCCTACCATCCGGGCTTTAACACGGTCGATAAACCCATCTTTTCCTGTGAGCATAACTATGGGTACAAGCCTAAATGCGGTCGAATGGCGGAGCATGGCACAAATTTCGTAACCATCTAGTTCTGGCATGGCGATGTCACACAAGATTAAGTCTGGTTTAATTTTAAAGACACGGCTGAGTGCTTCTAGGGGATTGGTAATGCCAATTGCTTCATAACCCTGTTGCTGCAATATAGACTCTACAGTTTTGCAGGTAGTTATGCCATCGTCAATACACACAATTCGTTTCATTTTGGTTGTTTGTGACCAAAGTCGCCAGTCTCGTTTGTGGGTACCCGTCCTCGAAGTTACTGGATAAACTAGTTGCACAGAACCCTGTTGTACGTAAGGATAAATTGCTCTGGCGACGGTGAGAATATCGCGATTGAAATAACGGGCTAGCTGGCGTAGGGAGGTTTTACCGTCTGCCCAATGCTCCAACCTTTGTAAGGTTGTAGCTGGTAGCGAAGCGCGCAAGTGTACCATATCCCCCAATAGCAAACATTGATTGGGAGACTGAATGTGCGGATGCAACTGCTTCCACTCCTGTACCTGCTTCATAATTTTGGTCACCAGGGGATTAATTTCCAATGTAGTCAATTGGGGCGACAGCGCAGGACTTAACTCGAAAATAAAAGACCCTTGACACAAGCTCAACAGGTCGAAGAGGGTTTCCTGTACCATGCTATATATGATGCTGCGAGCCTCTGTAGGATTGATGACGTGTTTCTCTAGCAAAGCCCAGAGATAGCCGTATTCAGGGGCATTATTCGCTGCTAGAGATGAAATTTTAACCTCATCTAGATGCGTATCTAATCGATAACGCTGCAAGTAATCCCGCAACCGGGATAAACTACTGTCCCCATCCCCAGCATAGATTATTTGACCATTCAGGAAAAATACAAACCAAGACTGCTGTTTCAATGATTTGGAGCCGCGATCGCTCTTAAATTGGAGATGATAAGAGCCATAGGCTTCCACAAATAGTTCGCCGGTTCGCTGTCCTAGCTCAATCAATTGCAGGATACTGCGAATATCGATTTCGTTTAAATTGCCCTGCATTTAACTAAAAGCCTCTCCTACAGAGGGGGTGTGGATACTTCGATCGTTCTGGCTGCCGAGTTTTTTCCTGTTTTCAGAAATATGAAAACAAGTAGGAAATCTTCTGGGTCAAACCTGTGTGTTCATGACAAGATAATGCTTTTAGCATCTGCGCTCCAATTGATATCCAAAACTCCTTCGACCAAGCGAGCGGCTGATTTCGTGGGGAAATCACGCCATATTTTATACTGGCAAGCCATCTAACCCAAGGTTATGTACTGAAAGAATCGAAAACAATATAATTGTAGGGTGATGTTCTGCTGCTAACTTAATTTTCCCCTTTTCTGACAAAAGCAATGCTAAATTATGAAATATCTCCCACCCTCAACAAGGCTGATCAAACAACATCCTCTTTAATAATTCTGTGCAATGCTCACAAAGCAAGATATTTTAGTCCAATTCTAAAATAGAGCTAGCCTTGAAAACCTTAGATGGCCTCATTAGTTTTGTTTTACTGTCCTCAGCCAACCAGTAGAACACGAACAAAGATTGTCTCCTTTGATAAGTTAGATGTTATTAATGTTACTTAGAATCAGTTCCAAATATAAGCAGTTATTTTTCAAACTGGTGTTCAACAGGCTGTATGCTAGGTCAACAACCTCTGGGTTAGCGGCTGTATCAGTAAGTTCAACACCCAAAATCTAAAATTTTTGTTAAGTTATATAACAGAAGTGGCTCAGCAAAAATTTAGCAATGAAGCTCGATAAATGATGATAAACAGCTTGATAATCAAAAATAGTTGAAATTCAGTGACCTGTGTTGTATCTCTAAACTTAGGTTACATAAAACAAATTAGTGAAGAATTGGCTAAACTTTAGTCGGCTCATCGGGCATCAAGTACATCAAAAGGACAAGCGGTGTGCTGTATCTGGCAGAAGTACAAAAGCAAAAAGGCGGGTTACTCGGCGGCGGTAAAGCGGAACTAAAACTACTGGCTTGTCAACGCACAGACCAGAGTTGGAGTAACGTATCGGGGGATGACATCCTCCCCCTAGATGACGCTAGTAAATTAACTGATGGCGCACTGGTAATGGTCGAACTGAATCCGACAAATCGACAAATACAGCGGATTCAAGAGGCAGGGCGTCAGGTAGCTAATTTTTTGCAGAATTTATCCCGGCACGTAGAAAAATATAAGCTCAAGGAAGAAGAAATTGACCAGTGGAAGCAGTCCCTAACATTCCAAGCACAAGAACTCAATCGCCGAGAGATGGACTTAGAAGTCCGACAAGAAGCCGTACAACAAAGGGAAGAAGACCTAGAACGGCTGGAAGCACAACAGCAGCAAGTAGAATCTCGCTTGGAAGAGGTTGGGCGGCTGCGTGAAGAGATAGACCGTAAAACTAATGAATTAGAAGGTGCTTGGGAGCATTTGCGAGGCGAACAGCGTCGCCTGGAGGAATCTCAAGCTGCCGTAAGTACAGGAACATTGTTGGATGAACAGCAAAGTCAAAAAATCCAGGAATTACTGGATAGTTTGTCTAGAGGCGTTGCTCCTGTGGAAACAGTACGTGAACAACTAAATCTAGCCTTTGAACTTCTAGAACATCAGCAATCTATTCTCACCTTACACTGGCAACAGTTACAACAGCAGCGCATGAGTGCCCAGCAGCAGCAAGACGAAATTAATCGTCTGACACCGAATTTCGAGGCGCGTCAAAATGAATGGCAACAAGCCCAAAATTCCCTAGATGAGGCTAAGGCTGAGCTGCGAGTCCATAGCAGCGTTTTGGGTAGGAAACAAGAGTATGCTCAGATGTTAGCTGTGCAGGTGCGAAATTTGGAAGAACTGTATCAGCAGATGTACCGAGTAGCGGAAACTTCGGCTTATGTCAAAATTACGCCAAAAGTGGACACTGAAGCTCTAGAAAAAATGCCGCTAGAAGAACTACAATACAGAGTGCAGGACTTGCAGCGAGATTTGCAAAAGTGTTCTAGCTTCGTCAACGACCAGGAAGAAGAATTAAAATATCAGCAACAAACAATAGCGGAACTCCAAGCCAAACTCAATCAAGCCTCGGATTCACAAAGGGGTAATATAGAAGCGGAATTGGCAGAAGAGCAAGACCGCTACCAGATGTTGAACGAAACCTTGGTCGGTCAACGCCGCAACCTGCGGGAGTGGGAAGAGAATCTCTACGAACACCAAGCAATAATGCTGCGGCGGCAAGGACAACCTGTCAACGGGCTAGATGATAAGAAAATTGATTTAGGGTCGATTTTGGTGCAAATTGAGGTACAAAGACAACAAAAATCAGAGGAACTACAACATCTGGAACGGGAAATTGAGCAAATGCGTGCCAGTTTAGAACAAGCACAGAGAATCATAGACATCCAGTCAACCGAACAACAACGGCATCAGCAAGAGCTGCAAACTGTAGAGCAAAACTTGCTACTCACACGCATCACAGCATCTGAACTCTGGGGTCGGGTGCATCTGTATCAAGAGTCGCTACAGCCAATTCAAGATTGTGTGGACGGACTGCGACAAAAAATGGATGCAATGGCATCAGGGCTGATTCATGTACAGCAAACAGGTGATGATCAAATGCAAACCATTAGCCAAATGCAGCAGACACTCCATAATCTAATTTCGTCTCAATTCACAGCGCCATAGAAAATTGGTGATGAATAATTCCTAATTCCTAATTACATCTGGATTAATTAGGAATTATTCTCCCTAAATAGTGAGGTTTAGAAATCACCGACCATGCACCGGCGATGAGGATGTCAAAAGAACTATCCAGTCCCCTTGTACTTGAGCGATTGCACCACCAGGAAATGGATCGGTTTTTGACAGATTGGGGGCTGTAATTAATCCAGTTAATTTTGCAATCTGGTCAAAACCAGGGGCTTGAGGTAGTACCAACTGTAATAAAGAGCGTATAACGCGGCGTTGTAAGGCTTTTGGTGCTGTCTGTAATACTCGACGGTTAAGCCGAAAGCAAGAGGAAGCAGGTGTTTGTTTCAATAGCGGCGCACTAGCCTTGTCCCTTAATTCTTCGGCAGCTATTTGCAAATATTCCACTTCTGCTTGCAAAATTTCTGCGGTTTGTGCCAGGTTAGATTCTACTTGAGAGTTAAAATTTTCCCGTAAATATGGTATTAATTCTTGACGGATACGGTTGCGGGGGTATTTTAAATCTTGATTGGTAGAGTCTTCCCAAACAGGTAAATGAAAGTCTTGGCAAAATTGTCCTGTTTCTAGGCGGTTAACTTCTAATAGTGGACGCACTAAGAGTATGTTATTAGCCAAAGAACGTTGCCAAGTTAAGCTCTGCAAACCATCTGCCCCGCTACCGCGCATTAGATTATAAAGTAGGGTTTCGGCGCGATCGCTCTGGGTGTGACCTGTAACAATATAGTGGTAATTATTTTCTCCAGCAATGGTAGTGAGTGCTTGATAGCGCCAGTGACGTGCAGCGGCTTCGCCATTTAATACTTCAGTAGTCGTTTGTAAATAAAAGGGTATACCCCAATTTTTAGCGATATTTTCCACGTGTTCAGCATTAGCTTGGGAGTCAGAACGCCAGCGGTGATCGCAGTGGGCAATAGCTAAATCCCAGCCCCATTTTGATTGTAAATCTAACAGTAATTTGCCTAAGCATAGCGAGTCTTGTCCCCCAGAAACTGCGACTAATAGACGTGAGGAATGCTCAAATAGGTGACGGGTGCGGATAGTACGATGAATTTTGGTGTGGAGGTTAGTCCAGTTAACAAGTCGATACATAAAAAAGGCTTGCCCTAGTTACCAACTTCTGCGTTACCACGCAGAAGTTGAAAGCAGAAAATCACCAGCTTAAAAAAACCAGCCGTAGGAGTGTAATCCTTTCCCTAGAAGATTAACACCAAGGTAGCAAATCCAGACGACTCCAAAGCCAGTGGCGGCTAAGATAGCTGGACGACGACCTTGCCAACCACGAGTGATGCGAGCATGGAGGTATGCTGCAAATACTAACCAGGTAATCAGCGCCCAAGTTTCTTTCGGGTCCCAACTCCAGTAGGAACCCCAAGCTTCGTTAGCCCAAACGGCACCAGCAATGATACCAATTGTGAGGAGAGGGAACCCCAAGCCAATTATCCGATAGCTAATGTTATCCAGGGTTTCAGCTAAGCTCAGACGCTGGGGTGAAACAGTTGGGGTTGTTTGAGTTGAAGTAGCAATTACCGCCTCGATGACGGCAACAGTACCATTGCCGTTATCACTTTCGGGGTGAGAAATACCGTTATTTTCGTAAGTTGCTACTGCAGGTTGAGTGACTAACTCACCCCGCTTGTGCAAGCGGTAGCCGTTGCTGCGATAGCCACCAGTACCTACTGAACTACCTTGAAGTTGGATATTTTGACCGCGAGTCACGAAAATAAAAGCTATGGCTAATAGCGAACCCACCATCAGGGCGGCATAACTGATCATCATCACGCTGACGTGCATCATCAACCAATTAGATTTTAAGGCGGGTACGAGGGGTTCTGCTGATTGCATTTGGGATGGCAGCTTTAATGCAGCAAAAGCAGTGATTGCCATTGATAGGGGAGCAGTAGCGACACCAACCAAGCGGCTACGACTCATAGTTTCCGCAATCAAATGCACGGCTGTTATCCCCCAAGTTAAGAAAAACAGGGATTCATAAAGATTGCTCAGGGGGAAATAACCAGCTTCTATCCAACGTGCCCCCAGTAGGGTTGCTATGGATAAATTAGCGCTCGCCATTCCAGCAGTCCCGAAAGCGGGTAGATATGGTAAATTGGGAAAAGCCGCCCCGCCCCAATAAACCAGCATAGTCACGAATAAAACAGCAAAAGAGGCATTATCTAACCAATTCTGGAGTCCAACCAGATTCATATAGTGTTCTCCCTAGGGAATTCTCAAACTATCGCTCAGGCGACAGTTTTTATCCTATCGACTCTTGTGACCAAGAAAGACGAAAGCAGAAAATATACTTCTATTTTCTATCTTGTTTCCTAACAGGGGGGGGTGGAAATTGGGTAGACGACATTTTTTTCAGATGGAAGAACATATCGTAGCGAGTACTGTGACGAGCGCTCACAGCAGCGGTGATACCAACAGAGTGCATAGATTCCAGAAAAATCTGTTGATTGGGAAACATGCTCGGCAAAGGAAAGTTTTTCACGGCGCTGTCCACATCCAGGAAAAATTGTCCGTTGTTGGGATTTAGTTCTGAAGGGACTGTTTGCTGGAATTTGCTCGTACTGGCGAGGGTGATTTGTGGCTTGGGGACAATTTTATCGGTGACGCTCGCACCCAGAGAGATAAAAGCAACATTATTATCCAACCAGCCACGGGTAGCAGTTAATTTTCCGCCTGCTAAGGGAGAAATCCAGTTCACTACTGGGTTACCGCCGATGCTAGTTTCTTGTACTTGGAACTGCAATTGATTTTTCATCACCAGATCCAACTTTTCCAAAGTTTGTTCTCCACGCTGGCGATCGCTTGCCTGTACCATGAATACTAAAGCGGCTCGGAAATCTTGGGCTTGTCCTGGTGTGGGGGTAGCGGGAATGACTGCAACAGAGAACTCACCTCGCATCCATCTCAAGAAATCTCGGTCTAAATCCAGATTAGTTAGAGATTTCACACCTGCTCGCAGTTTTTCTGGTTGTAGGGGAGCCAGAGAATTATTTTGGGATGCGCGAGCGTAGTCTTGCCACAACTGCTCTAAATTGCCACCAGACAACATCATCAAAGTTTCTGAATCCAGGCGGTTTTGCATTTTGCCAGCATTGTTCTGCACTCTGTTGGTGCGATCGCTATTAGGCTTGAGCCAGGAAACACCTTGAAGGCGAACCCCTTGTGTCTCTAGGTTAATGCTGGCGGCTAAGCCTTGGTTGTGCTGCAATTGCGCCAAAACTTGCGCCGGTAGCTGACGGTTAGAAGCAGCCGTAGCAATTTTGGCAGCTAACGGTACATTAACATATACCTCAGCAAAGGGTTGGGTTGTGGTGATTTTAGGAATATTGTCCGTGTAACCTGGTGTTTTAGCTAATGAAGTGCCGTCTTTATAGGCGTCGATCGCTTTATCTAGGGTTGTAGGGCGATCGCTGACCAGCAAAAATTGTCCGTTGAGTAATGCTGCCGAGTAATTTTGTTCCCCTGGATTTTGGGTTTCTTTGATAGTAATTCCTTTGTAAGTGCGTTCTAGCCACTTACCCGCTTTTAGGTTTTTGGGGTTTGCCAAGATTTGTTGTGCTTTAACTGGGTTTGCTACAGGCATGACCACCATGATTCCTTGTGCGGGTGTAATGTCTTTCGCATCGCTGGAAACTGGCTTAAGAGGAGGTTTCTGATTTTGAGTTGACATAATTGCGATGGTGATTTCTTCCCCTACCCAAGGTTGAATATCTCGCTGATAGTTAAACCCACTGTCGGCAAAGAGGCGATCGCGCCAGTCGGCAAGATTTTTTTCTAGTTCGGCTTGTAATTGGGGCGTCCCAAACTCCCTTAGTTTGCGCCATTGTCCGGTATTTGTGGATAAGGAAAGCGCAAATACTGCATCTTGGGGAATTATATTGACGCCTGTTGGTAAATTTCTGGGTAATGGGTTTTGTAGCAGCAGCACTAAATATGCCGCTACCCCACTGCTAATTAATCCGCCAGCAGTACCCAAAGTCAGTAAAAGTGGAAATTTCCTTTTTTTAATCATTGACACACACAGACTGTTAATTAACTGCTAATTAACTGCTCACATAAATCTACTCAAATCTACGCTCACCAGGTACATTTCTGTTGCACAATAAATAGAAATGTTCTTGAGTCTATAATTTTAGTACATCCGTTCTCTAGCGCAAGGGTAATTATGATAGTAGGTACTACACAAGCAGCTTCTTTGCTAGATATTAGCTGTCAGCGACTGCGACAGTTATTAAAGCAAGGGAGAGTCCGCGGAGCAGAAAAAGTTGGTCGGTCTTGGCAGATACCTTTATTCAATGGTATGCCCAGAATCAAAAAGCTAAAGAAGAAGAAAGGACCACCTTCGACTTGGAGAAAACAACTTCCCAACAGCGACAAGATTATCCATGTTAACCAGAACCAACTTAAACATAATCGCAAGTACAAGACAAATGACCCAGTGATTATTGTCCGACAGGGAACCCGCACTACTTACTGTCATGAGGTGGACATTAATGGTCCATGTCGATTAGTTTATCGCCCCCAACAGCAGTTAAAATGTGGTGCGACCCTGTGGATTGAGCTAGAACCATCAACAGATGTGATTACGAAGGATTTTCCCAATCTGGCTGTGACGTAGCGGTGGGGATAATAAAAAAATCCCCTCTTCCTCGTCCTAGAGAAAAAGGGAAATATTGAAAATCAATATCAACCCCAAAATTTTAACCAAAACGTCCACTGACATAATCTTTGGTAGCTTGCTCTTGGGGTTCTTGGAAAATTACCTCCGTGGGGGCGTATTCGACTAAGTAGCCCATACGACCACCTTTTGTCGTGGGTTCGACGTTGAAAAATGCCGTCATATCAGAGACCCGCGATGCTTGTTGCATGTTGTGGGTAACGATGACAATGGTGTATTTATCTTTAAGTTCGTGAATTAGTTCTTCCACCCGCAAGGTAGATATAGGGTCAAGAGCGGAACAAGGTTCATCCATGAGGATAATGTCTGGCTGAACTGCGATCGCCCGTGCAATACACAAGCGTTGTTGTTGTCCGCCAGAAAGGGAAAGACCACTTTGGCGAAGTTTATCTTTCACCTCATCCCATAAAGCTGCTTGCTTGAGACTGCGCTCTACCAATTCATCCATATCACCTTTGAAGCCATTAATTTTTGCACCAAAAGTGATGTTGTCATAAATGGATTTCGGGAAGGGGTTAGGTCTTTGAAAGACCATACCAATTTTTCGTCGTACTGATACCGGGTCTACATCCGAGGCGTAAAGATTTTGGTTGTGATAGTAAATTTTACCTTCTGCCCGGAAGCTTTTAATCAAATCGTTCAGGCGGTTATAGCAGCGCAAGAGCGTACTTTTACCACAACCGGAAGGTCCGATAAAGGCAGTTACTCTGTTTTTGGGGATATCAAGATTGATACCTTTAAGAGCTAGAAAATCACCGTAGTAGACGTTGAGATTCTCCGTCCTTAATACGGTCTGGGTTTCATTCTTCATACGAGTGTCAAAGGGCATAAACATCTCTGGTTGGGAGGTTGTCAGAAAATTACTGAGCTAGTAAACTGATTGGGCTGCTGGAAAAGCGACTGACTATATTCTCTGAAAGTAACCACTATTTCCTAATAATTTCTATCTAAAGGAGTATTTACATAACTACCTTTAGCATAGTAGACGATTTGTTGTTGGCTGTCTCAGGATGCAGCATTCTGATGGGTGATGACATTCTTAAGGATGAACACTTGAGTCTTAATAAACTCTTTTAGCTGTGGCTATCCGGGAAATGATACTGGTAAGTAGCACAAGCAAAACTAGAATCAAGGAAGCAGCCCAAGCGAGTTCCTGCTGATTTTTAAAGGGGACAATCGCGAAGTTAAACACCAAAACCGACAGAGAAGCAGTTGGCTCGAATAAGCCATTCCCCCAGTTAGGCCAGAATTGGGTAAATAGGGCAGTAAACAACAACGGTGCGGTTTCACCGGCAGCCCGCGCCACCGCCAAAGTCACCCCCGTAAGAATTGCTGGTATTGCTGCTGGTAGAACTACCCCAAATACAGTTTGAAAACTGGTAGCTCCCAATCCGATAGAGGCTTGGCGTAATTCTTGGGGTACAAGCTTGAGAGCTTCGTCGGTGGTGCGGACAATAATCGGTAACATCAGAATGGAAAGGGCAAACCCCCCAGCCCAAGCGGAGTAACCCTTATATCCAATTAATCCCAAGGGGTCAAGTACAATCACCGCGTAGGCAAACACACCGACAATAATGGAGGGGACGCCACTGAGGACGTTAGTAGCAAACCTCGTCCATTCAGCAATTTTACCAGAGCTAAACTCCGAAAGATAAACAGCAGCCAAGACACCAAAAGGCACGCTGATCAGCATACCAATACCCACCATAATCGCCGTACCGAGGATTGCATTCCCAAAACCACCACCTGGAACCATAGGAGGTGGTGGAAGCTTAGTAAAACTATCCAGATTGATTCGGGTTAGTCCTTGTGCTACGACGTAAATGAGAACTGCCAGCAAGGGTAGTAGTGCCAAGGCGACACAAGCAAAGACCACCCAGTTCATGAATGTGCTAAACAGAGTCCGGGGTGCCCATAGCGATCGCTTCAGACTGGGAAGGGGCGGATAACCCGAAGGCAGATGATTTCCAAATGTCATGCTATTTCTAGGAATTAGGGATTAGGGACGCTTGGACTCAGGATTAGGGATTGAGGATTGGGGATTGGGGACACTGGGATTGGGTAATAGGGGTTAGGCTCTAGGCAATCTTGATTACCCAATGCCCAATGCCCCATGCTCAATTCTCAATCCCTATTTCTTATATCCGTTGGACACGCTTGACGATTAGCTGCGCCAAAATATTCACAATCAGGGTAATAATAAACAACAAAAAAGCTGCGTACATCAAAGCCGCAACTTGTAATCCGCTGGCTTCGGCAAATTGGTTAGCTAACAAGGAAGGAATAGTATTACTAGGTGCAAAGATGGAGGGGCTGATGGTGATGGCATTACCAATTACCATCGTTACTGCCATAGTTTCACCAATAGCCCGTCCTAACGCCAGCATTACCGCTCCCACAATTCCAGAGAACGCTGCTGGTAGTAAAACTTTCAGAATTGTTTCCCAACGAGTTGCACCCAATCCCACAGATGCTTGACGTAAATCGGTCGGTACAGAAATTAAAGCGTCACGAGAAATTGCTGCAATAGTAGGTAACACCATAATTGCTAGAATCACACCTGCTGTGAGCAGACCTCGGTTAGATGCAGGGGTGCTAAAAATCGGCAGCCAATTAAAGTAGGTGTACAGTGGCATTCCTAGCTTTACCAACAGCGGTCCCAAAACAAAAATCCCCCACAAACCATAGACCACACTGGGAATTGCTGCTAAAAGTTCCACTAAAAACACAATCGGCATCTGGAACTTTGGTGGCAGATAGTCTTCACTGAGGAAAATTGCCACCCCAATTCCCACAGGTACAGCCAACAGCAGGGCAATAAAAGAAGTAACGACAGTACCATACATCATCGGCAGTGCGCCGTATTCTTCTTGTGGTGGGTTCCAGGCTTTAGATATCAAAAAATTGAACCCGTACTTTTGAATAGCAGGTAGAGCTGCGATTAATACCTGGATTGCTATCCACATTAAGGTGATAGCAACTGCCAAGGCAAAAATACGTGTCAGCCAAATAAAGCCTGCATCCAACTGTCGTGACAAAGCACTGCGCGGTTGAATACCACTGGATGTTTCTCTACTGGGTGAACTCATGGGTAAAAGCGTGTAAACTTTGAATAAGCGCAGTCAATATGGATTGTATGCAACTGGTCAGCTACCTTGTAGAGAATAGATTAACCCCATCTCTGGGTTGATAGCTCAAAGACTGATTGAGGATTTTCTATAGGAAACACTTTCCCCAAAATCAGACAGCATATGTAACGGATTGTAAGCTGATAAATGATTGCTAAGAAATTTATATAAGCTGGCATTTTTTAGCAAAGCAGTTATATCCCTTAGCAAAATCTAGCTCTAGACTACAAAATCCACGTAAAGAACAGGTTAAGTTCAGTTATTAAAGTTTCAGATATTGATAGAGTGTCTCAGTTAAGAACTACAAAACACATTCAGAAAAATACCTGACTTATCTGGCAATTGTTTATGATGTAATCGCCCAGTGGTAAAATTCCATAGCTCCAATTTCCATTAACGGTTCCATCCAAGGGTTGAATGTGGTGAGTGTACCTGCTTTAACCGAGCATTTATCCCCAGTCCCCGTCCTTAAGGGCGGGGTCTTCAAAGTCGGCTTTAACAGCCAGTGGCAAATGTTTAGTCACAAATGTTTGCTTGTATTCTCGTACAGGATTATACAAGGAATTTGCTGTCAAACACTCCTTGAGCAAGACCTTGGTCAAGAAAAATTGCTGCTATACCACCATCACAATAGTGGATATGCTCCCGCTAGCTGCAACAACCACCGTAATTATACTGACAATAGTCATCAGCCTATGTGCTGTAGACTTTCTGGACATACAGGAATTAGGATTCAGAACTGATACATGGCTCCTCCCAATCAACTGATGTGGTCAATGATTGGCTTGCTGCTCACCATAGGTGGGACTTTTCTGGAGGCGCATATTACCAGTTCGCCTTGGAGTTGGAGTCAAGTAGGCATCAGAACTTTGTCCTTGGGTGTCACCTATCAAATTGGTGCGGTACTGCTCGTGGGTTGTCTAGGGGGAAAAAATGCTGGTGCGCTCTCACAAATTGCTTATTTGGTTGTGGGCTTAACTTTATTACCTGTGTTTGCTCAAGGGGGTGGAATCAGTTATGTCAAGCAACCCTTCTTTGGTTATTTATTAGGTTTTATCCCCGGAGCCTGGGTGTGTGGCTTGTTTGCTTTTCAAGCACGACCAAAAATTGAAACCTTAGCATTTAGCTGTTTTTCTGGGTTGTTGACTGTCCACTTGACTGGTCTGATTTACTTAATTTTCAGCTATATTCTTAACTGGTCAACTACACGCTCTTTGACTTTTTTTGAAGCTGTGCTGCAATACTCGCTATTGCCACTACCAGGACAACTAGCTGTTGTGTGTGCTGTTACTGTCTTAGCATATGTGCTGCGCCATTTAATGTTTTATTAGTTAATAGCCATGACTCAAGGTCAGAGTGGAACCAAGGTCAGACTGGAACAAATGACTAATGACTAATGACTAATGACTAATGACTAATGACTAATGACTAATGACTAATGACTAATTCACCATGCATTTAAAACATCGCTTTTTTTGGATTGCCACGGTGGCAGGTTTTTTATTAGACCAACTTACAAAATATTGGGTGATCCAAACTTTTGATTTACGAGAGACAAGACCACTGATAGTAGGAATTTTTCACCTCACCTATGTTACTAACACTGGTGCAGCTTTTAGTATTTTTACAGGCAAGGTGGAGTGGTTACGCTGGCTGTCTTTGGCAGTAAGTTTAGGTTTAATCACCCTAGCATGTTTTGGTCCATCGTTAAATCATTGGGAACAGTGGGGTTATGGATTAATTTTAAGCGGCGCAATGGGAAATGGTATTGATAGATTTGCTTTAGGTCACGTGACTGATTTTCTTGATTTTCGCTTAATTAACTTTCCTGTATTTAATTTAGCAGATGTATTTATTAATATTGGAATAGTTTGTTTATTAATCAGTGTTTTTGGCAAACCTCCTAATAATTAAAATCCTCATGGTTAGTAACTGGAGTAGGGGGATAAATTAATGATAAATTAATTATTCCTAGGGAAGTACCCATAACTAAAATCATCGTTGACATGTTGGGGGGTTTTTTCTGACGATTGAACCCAACACCGACTCTTCGAGTATGGTGTTGGGCTGCTCTCGGTTCAAGATAGATAACTAATGATTCAGGTTCCCAAGGCAACCAGCGCTTTGGCTCCCCCTTGATGACTATTTTTGACTAGGAGTAGTCCCGGTGGGGCGCTCAGAGTCACCGCTAGGTACGGGTACTTTCTCCGTAGAAGGTGCTTCCTCCGGCTTACCACTGGGGGTAGTCATGCTGTCAGGCATCGGTTCGGTAGGGCTACCACTAGGAGCTACAGACCCTGGTAAGCTTTCAGGTACAGGGGTTACCGGAGTATTCATATTTCCTGGCTCTGGTGAGCTTCCTGGTGTGTTAGTTGGAGTATCCACTGCTCCAGGAGGGGGTACTGGTGCAGGTGCAGGTACTACTTCTGGAGTGGTTCTAGGCTTCATTCTGCCAGAAGTACCCTCGGCTGGGGTTTCCGGAACAGATGTAGGAGTTGTGGGTTGAGCTTGGGCAGCACCGCCGCCGCAGCGAGAATTCATCGGGAACCTCTTACACAGAATCTCCATTCCTTCCGCAGACATTTTGATCTCATTTGCTGCGCCGCTGGATTCGCCTGGTGATTGAGCAAAAGCAATATTGCTGCTTAATGCCAAAGTTAAGGCTGTACCAAAAAGGGTGAGAAATTTTTTTTGCATGTGTGTTCAACCGTTATGGTATTTGCCGTCAATTTATTAAATCAGAGGAGGTTTGTGAGAAAATCTTCCAAAATGAAGATTGTTTATTGTGTGGAAAGTAGTACCACATCGCTGTAGAAGTATAAGCTAGTGCCATGCAAGGGGTGGGTTGTCGGATCTGTGGGGGATGGGGATATTGGCTATCCCCCTAATTCCTACTACCTTGTTCTTAAGAGTCCTCAAGAGTCCCTATTCCTTAGTCCCCAGTTGGTGCTAGCAACTACAATGGGTGATGAGAATCATCTCGGTAACATGCCTTCTATTTTTAAAGAGTCCTATCCGTGGTGTGAATAGGTCATGAGTTCTCCCCAACCGCCGCAACGTCCGCGCCAAACTATCTTGGGTCAAATAACCCAAGCGGTACAGACTATTCAAGCCAGAGTGGATTTTTCCAAGCTGGCTCTCAAACCCAATGCCAAAGTACCCCAACTGTGGGTACAGGATGCGGGCGCTCCTCAAGCAGAGATTTATCCTTTACTAGGCGATCGCTACCTTCTAGGTCGCAGTTCTAAATCCTGCGATATTGTGGTACGGAACCCAGTAGTCAGTCAAATTCACCTTGCCCTAGAGCGGGATTCGACTCAACGGCAACCAGTTTTTATCATTAAAGATGAAAACTCTACCAACGGGATTTATCGCGGTAAACGGCGTCTTAGTTCTCTAGAACTACGACACGGTGACGTTCTTACCCTCGGTCCACCGGAGTTAGCGGCATCGGTGCGTCTGCAATACGTAGACCCACCACCCTGGTATGTCAAGGCTATCACTTGGAGTGCTTTAGGTGTGGGGGGTGTAAGCGCCCTGTTCGCTTTGGTAGTCGGTGTCGAGTGGCTGAAATTTTCTGTATTACCCTTACCGAACGCTACTCGTGGTCCGGTGGTGGTATTATCCCGCGATAACGTTACTCCCCTACGTCAGCCCCGTAGTACCTCCCATCGAGATTTACAGAAATTTGAGGAATTTTCGCCATATTTACCCAAAGCGCTAGTTGCTTCTGAGGATAGCCGTTATTATTGGCACTTTGGGGTTGACCCCTATGGGATTTTACGCGCTATCTTTATCAACACTCGCAGTGGGGACGTGCAACAGGGAGCTAGTACCATTACTCAACAGGTTGCTAGGAGCGTATTCCGCGATTATGTAGGAGCGCAGGATTCCCTGGGAAGGAAATTACGGGAAGCCATTGTGGCACTGAAGTTAGAAACTTTTTATAGCAAAAACCAAATCCTGCTGATTTATTTAAATCGGGTTTATCTGGGAGTGGATACCTATGGATTTGAAGATGCTGCGCGCTACTATTTTGGCAAGTCCGCAAAAGACTTATCCCTAGCAGAATCCGCCACATTGGTAGGTATTTTACCTGGACCCAACAGCTTTAATTTCTGTGGTGACAACCAAAGTCGGCAGCGAATCATTAGTTACCGTAATCGGGTAATCAATCGGATGCTGGAAATGGGGATGATTAAACAACAGGAAGCAAACCGCGCCCGTCGCTCCCCGGTGGAAGTGAACCCCAAAGTTTGCGACCAGCAGTCTAGTACTATTGCGCCTTATTTTTTCAATTATGTCTTCCAAGAGTTGGAATCTATATTAGGGGAAGAACTTGCTAAAGAAGGTAACTATATTATTGAAACCCAACTAGACCGCCGTATACAGACACAAGCGGAAGCAGCACTGCGTAACCATGTAAGTAATGCTGGGGCAGCTTATAGATTTTCCCAAGGAGCAATTGTGACTCTGGATTCTAGTACAGGGTCAATTTTGGCGATGGTGGGCGGTACTGACTTTAAAAACAGTCAGTTCAATCGGGCAACCCAAGCTAAACGTCAACCAGGGTCAACTTTTAAAATATTCACCTACACTGCTGCTATTGAACAGGGGATTTCCCCGACTGCTAACTATTCCTGCGCTCCCTTTCGTTGGGGTGGTTTTACTTACAAACCCTGTCGTTCTGGTGGTGGGGATTTAGATGTCGCAACGGGACTAGCACTGTCAGAAAATGTCATCGCCCTGCGAATTGCTAGGCAAATCGGTTTAGATAAGGTTGTGGGGGAGGCGAAACGTTTAGGAATCAAGTCCGACCTCGACCCGGTACCAGGGTTAGTACTAGGTCAAAGTGTAGTTAATGTTATGGAAATGACCGGGGCTTTCGGAGCAATTGCCAATCAAGGTAAATGGAATCGTCCCCACGCTATCAGCCGAATTCTCGACAGCAGCGATTGCCGCGACGCGGCGGATTTCAAAACCTGTCGTGTGATTTACTCCTTTGAACAAGATGCGGAAGCTAACAAGCAGGTCATTAGTTCTAGAATTGCTGATACAATGACTAGTATGCTGCAAAGGGTAGTAAGTAGCGGTACTGGTCGTAGCGCTGCGATCGGACAGGGGGAAGCGGGTAAAACGGGTACTACGGATAAAAATGTAGACCTGTGGTTTATAGGCTATGTCCCTAACGGACAATTAGTTACAGGAATTTGGCTGGGTAATGACGATAATTCCCCTACTACTGGTAGTAGCGGTCAAGCAGCCCAGTTGTGGGGTAAGTATATGGGGCGAATTGTCCGTTGACATCCTCCCGCCGCTAACCCTTGCGGGTGTAGCGGGGGATTCCTAAGACTCACGACTTAGGTTTCTGCTTCTGTCCATTACTGGTTTTTCGCAACTGCCCTTTAGACTTATGCCCATCAGGTCTTACATTCGCTCCACAGACTGCAACTGCTTGCCCAGCAGCCAAAATGTTTCGACTGGCGTTGATGTCCCGGTCGTGGTGCGTCCCGCAGTTGGGGCAGTCCCACTCTCTGATATTCAACGGCAGTTTATCAACGATATGCCCACAGTTTCCACAACGTTTAGAGCTAGGAAACCATCGGTCAATTTTTACCAAGTTTCGACCGTACCACTTGGCTTTATAGCAATACGGAGGCACGTTAGGACATATTATGATAGAGATGAAAACACATAAATGATCTATGCCAGCCCCCTACAGTTATGACCTGCGTATAAAAGCGATAGAGGCAGTGAAACGAGGAGAACGGAAAATAGATGTGTGTCGGATGTTACAGATTAGTCGGAACAGTTTAGACCTATGGTTGAAACGAGAACAAGAAACAGGGGACTGTAAGGCGATTGTTAATTTTCACAAAGGTAGTGGTCATAAAATCACTGACTGGGAAAAATTTGGTACATTTGTTCAACAGCATGGGGACAAAACTCAAGGGCAAATGGCTCAGTTGTGGGGAGACAATGTGACACAACAAAATATCAGTGATGCGCTTCAAAAGATGGGCATCAGTCGAAAAAAAAACTTACGGCTACCAACAAACAGACGAAATTAAACGTCAAGAATTTCAGCAGAGACTGAAAACTAAACAGCCTGATCAAATTGTGTATGTAGATGAAGCAGGTATAGATAATCGAGAAGAATATCCCTATGGTTATTGTGAGATTGGGCAGCGTTTTCATAGTCTCAAATCAGGAAAGCGTACTCAACGAGTCAGTTGGATTGCCGCTCTCAAAGAAGGAAAAGTTTTTGCGCCGATGACTTTTGAGGGTTCTTGTAACCGGGATTTATTTGAGATGTGGTTAGAGCAATGTCTACTGCCACAGTTGCAACCAGGTGACGTGATTGTTGTTGATAATGCAACTTTTCATCGTTCTCAAATCATCAATGAAATTGTGGCAGATGCTCAATGTGAAATCTGGTATCTTCCCACATATTCCCCCGATTT
>JAYKJH010000245.1:0-62656 GCA_035285345.1 Nostocaceae cyanobacterium
CAGGGTATCAGAATCATTACCACCGACTAAGGTGTCATTGTCTAGTCCACCATAGAGTAAGTCGCGACCAGCATCGCCCACCAGCGAGTCATTGCCAGCACCGCCATATAACGTGTCGTTACCAGCACGGCCATCTAACGTATCTGAACCACCTAAGCCATAGATAGTATCTCCTAGTGCAGTCCCATTCAGGCTGTTGCTCAAGTTATTACCGGTAATAGTAGCCATTGAAGTTTGTCCTTTGGTGTCAATTATTTGGGTTGGGAGGTAAATATAAATACACTTATCTCGCCAAATATTTATAGCATAAAAATCTATACAGAGTAGAAAATAAATCTAGAAATTAATAGTCAAGATTTAATAGATACATAATCGTGGGCGATCGCCCACTGGGGAAATGCAGAGCTAGGAGCCGTAAAAATGGCACAGAGCATAGCAGCATTGCCAGATAGAAGCCAACAAGAATCTAAATTATCTGCGCTTGCTGAAGAGCGGGTATGAAGTATCAAATTCACCCTCACCCTAACCCTCACCCAAAGCCCTCACCCTAACCCTCTCCCAAAGGGAGAGGGATGGGAGAGGGAATAAGCGATTTACCCTCATCGGGGATGAGGGTAAATCATACTTGTATTCAGCAACGCTAAATTATCTGCGCTTGCTGAACCCAATTACGCACCTGCTCAATCGAGGGACACAAGTCCCGTCGTTGCATGGTAGCAACCTGCAAGCGCATAATTTGTTGGTGTAATCGGGGAATAGGAGTCTGGGCTAATTGCGCTACAGAAGCAATCCCAGCATGAAGCAGCAATCCGCAGTATTGACAACCTATACCCTCAATCCGTGCTAAATCTGCCATTGCTAGCCATTTATTAACATATTGAATGTGAACGTGCAACTTGCTTGCCAGGATATGCTTTTTTTCCAGGGTACTACCTTGGCGCAATAATTCTCTTGTCGTTGCAATCCCACACTTCAGGAGTTGAGCTTGCTCTTCTTGGCTGATACCAGGTAACTGCTCAATCCCCCAATCACAAGATTTTACCCGCCTTAGATGCACTTTCTCTTGAAGCGACATGGGAGAAACTCTTCAAAGATACTATTGTACCATTGTGCCAAAATTAGTTGTGCCACAACCACCGCCTCTTGTTTTTCTCCACCCCGCATTAATCTAGAAATAGACAATTTTTTTGCCAACAGGAGCTATAGATGCTGAATACAAGCACTATAAGGATTAGTCATTAGTCATTAGTTATTAGTCCCCCATCCCCCATCCCCCATTCCCCGTTATGCACATCCCCAGCAATTACCCGACAATCGCTCCTACTCTGCGTCAGAGACGGCAGAAATTAGGGGAAAAAATTGATTTTCCGGCGATTATTTGGTCAGGAAGCAGCAGTCCGCGTAACTTCCCCGCTAATATCTATCCCTTTCGCGCTAGCAGTCACTTTCTCTACTTTGCCGGATTACCTCTACCTAACGTTGCCATTCGCCTTGATGGTGCTAGGTTAGAACTATTCATGGACGATCCTCAACCAACGAGCGCGCTATGGCATGGAGAAGCACCCACAAGGGAAGAAATCGCCGAGATAATGGGTGCAGATGCGGCTTTCCCGATGACAGAATTAGAGTCCCACTTGGAAGGTGCTGCAACTATTCCGGCACAGGATTCGGCAACTTGGACGCAACAGTCGCAATTATTAAATAGATGGATATTACCGCAACAACCACCCCAAGGCATAGATTTAGAGTTAGCTAAGGCAATTGTAGCTCTGCGTCTAACTCACGATGATGCAGCTTTAGCAGAGTTACGCAAAGCAGGGGCTGTGAGTATAAAAGCTCATAAAGCCGGGATGATGGTGACACCCAAAGCCAAAATTGAAGCCGAAGTCCGAGCGGCGATGGAACGAGTTATCATCGCTAATAACATGAAGTGTTCCTATAGCAGCATCGTCACTGTTCACGGTGAAGTGTTGCACAACGAAGAGTATCACAACTCTATCCAACCCGGAGACTTACTCCTAGCTGATGTCGGTGCAGAAACAGAGATGGGATGGGCAGCAGATATTACCCGGACATGGCCTGTGTCGGGAAAATTCTCTTCTACCCAGCGTGATATTTATGAGGTAGTACTAGCAGCCCATGATATCTGCATTGCCAAGATGCGTCCTGGTGTGGAATATGAAGAGATTCACATGGTCGGGTGTAAAGTAATTGCAGAGGGTTTGGTAGACTTGGGCATTCTCCGAGGAAACCCGGAGGATTTAGTAGCAATGGACGCCCACGCCCTATTTTTTCCCCACGGTATTGGTCATCTCTTGGGCTTAGATGTCCACGATATGGAAGACTTGGGAGATATTGCCGGATACGAAGAAGGACGCGAGCGTAGCAGTCGCTTTGGTTTGGGCTACCTGCGGTTAAATCGCCCCCTGCGGGAAGGAATGCTGGTAACAATTGAACCAGGATTTTATCAAGTACCGGCGATTTTAAATCATCCCAGTGTGAGGAAAAGTTTTGCAGATGTGGTGGATTGGGAAAGATTAGCTGAGTTTGCCGATGTGCGTGGAATACGGATTGAAGATGATGTTTTTGTGACTTTTGATAGTACGGAGGTGTTAACTGCTGCATTACCAACGGCGCCGAATGCGGTGGAAGAATTGGTGAGTGGGGGGTAAAGTTTCGCACCAAGACGCAAAGGTGCAAATAATTTTTCTCGTTCCCTGATTCAAGCAGGGAACGAGATTTGGGAGGTTATACCTCCCGTGGTGCAAGATATTAGGTAAGAATAATTAACCGCAGATGAACGCCGATAAACGCCGATTGCGAAGCATATGCCGAAGGCTATTGAAGACTAATCCTGAATTTGACTCCTGACCCAACTGCGAAATTCTCTCACCAATTGTAAATATTCTTTGGTTGCTACTTGTTGTAAAAATCGAGCAATTTCCAACAGTGGAAGATTAGGAAATGCTAGACTTTGTTCAGCAGTAATATATTCTTGATTCTGTAAGATATTGATAGTAAAAGTTTCACCATCGTAGTGCCAAATTTCCGGTACGCCCATATCTGCATAGATTGGAAAGCGGTTTGTTGAACTGCTAGTAATGTCAATTTCCACAACTAAATCTGGTGGCGGATCTTGTGTCAAATCTATTCTTGTTTTGCCTTTGATTAGACTAATATTTCTGATATAAAAACACTCATCTGGTTCGGCACCACTTAATTCTGGTACTTTAAACGTAGTTGAACCCAGAGGTTCGATGCTAACTTCTAATTCTTCCGCTAGGGTTTCAACAAATCTACCCACTATTTTTTTGTAACCTTCATGTTCGGGTGAGGGAGCCATAATTTCCAGATAGCCACGGTTGTAAGTCAGGCGGAGACGACGATGATTTAATTCCTGGAGCAAGGTTTCATAAGTCTGCCAACTAATACCTGAAAGGTGAATGATTTCTTCTGGTGGTACAAGAGTTTTGCTAATCATAGGATAATTACTAATTGCTAATTGTTAATTATTAATTGTTCATTTCCTCTCTGACAAATACCAACCCGCTATACAAATGAAAAGCAGCATCCCAATTTGTCGGTTCCTGGCGAACAATGCTAATGTGGGGCTGGATATGATTCAAGATATCTGTGTTATCTAGGACTGTCTCGCCAAAGTGAGAAAAATCAGACCACACTGGCACGTCTGGAAGTTTTTCCTTCAGAAAATTCTGCAAACTATTCCAGTTAATTCTGACGGTATTTTGATGTGCTAAAGGAATGATTTCTACTCCTTCATGGAACTGGTAGCCGTTGTCATAAATTCGCAATATAGAACGCCTACTAGGGAGGTGTAAATCGCAAAAATGAAAGTAATCTTGAGTTTGGGTTTTACGTTGCAAATTGCGGCGGATGTCCAAATCTACAACTTCTTCAAATATAGGTAAATTGCCGATTACGCGACCTTTTACTTCTGACCAATCAAAGCTCAAAGAACCACTTTGATTAGCATCATTACGACAAACTACGATAGGTTGGGGAGTCGATTTTTGGAAATAGAGAACTTGAAAAACATTGATGGTCTGAATATCAGATAATTTTGCCCAGAAACAGGGAATACCAGCCTCCCGCAACTGTTGACCATAAAATTTTAGTTCACCTATAGCGCTAGAGCGGTACACCCTCCAACCCCGACTGGGTATTGTCAGTCGTGCAGTATAGGCGTCTATTTGCATGATTTTGGCAAATTTCTGCGCGGCTGAGGTCTTGTCTTCACTCTCTATCGGTTCGAGGACTAATACTCCCTGTTCTATGCTACTGGGGTCAGCGGTAGCGCTTGCAAGGGCTTCTTTTCTTTCTGTTTCAGCAAGAGCTTCTAGTCTCGCTATACCCTGACGTGCTTGGGTCATGATTTTGGTATTAGTCGTCACTTTTAGCAGCTGACGATAAACTTTCTCGGCTTTCTCACGCTTACCGGATACTTCATGCATTCTTCCGACATACAATTGCACCCAAGGGTTGTTTGGTGATTCTTTAACCAATTGCTTGAGTAACTCTGCAGCGGTGCGATAATCTTGACGTTCAAAGGCAGCGGCTACTTGCTCAATCATATTGTGTGCTGTAGGAGCGGGGTTTCCCCACCCGTGTTGAGTTACTAGTTAGTAGGTTGGGTTGAGCTTACGAAACCCAACAAAAACTCATTGTTTGGTTGAATTTTGTTGCTGGAATGGGACAGGTTTAACACATCAATTCCAGGCTAGATTCCGATATCTGGTAAAACCTCCCCTACAGGTCTTGGATAGAAGCATGTACTGATTCTAATTCACCTGCTACGAGAGATAAAGCTACTATTGGTGCTGTCACCGCTCTGAAAATCCGCCGACCCAGGGATACGGGTTGAAAACCAGCCGCAATAGCACTTTCTAGTTCTTTTTGCGTCCATCCACCCTCTGGTCCAGTGGCAAGAATTATCTCCTCTAACCTCTCCCCCATCTCCTCTCCTACAAGCTTCAGGGGACAGGAATCTCTAGTAGATGTGTTGGGGTGGAATATCTCATGTATTGACTGTTGCAAATGCGGTAAGTTACCCCGCGCTTCGCAAATGTAACGATGTGTTGCTGTTAATTCTACAATTGCTTTACTAAAGGCAATTGGTTCTAAAATCGTCGGTACAATGGCACGTTCTGATTGTTCCGCTGCTTCTTGGGCTATGCGTCGCCAACGTTCGAGTTTTTGCGGACTGGGGTTGAGTAGGGTGCGATCGCTCATCACCGGCACCATTGCTATAACTCCCAATTCCGTGCAATAGCGTACCACATCATCAAATGCCTGACCTTTGGGTAAGGCTACCATCAGGGTAACAGCTATGGGTAACTCAGTTTCCACCACCAGTGATTCTAAAACCTGGGCTGTTTCCCCTTCTAGCTGCGCTAACCACCATTTTCCCATTCCATCCATCACAATAAAGCGATCGCCCTCCTGCAGCCGTAAAACACGACACAAATAATGCACTTGTTGTGGTGTGAGCATTATTTGACCATTTTGCAGTTGGGACGGAGAGATCGCGATGCGTTGTAGTTCGGTCATAGAAATATAGAACCACAGATGAACACTTCAGAACACAGATAAACAGCTTCTCAACTGCTCGCTTAGTCGTTGTTGAAACGTTTTTTGCTACATCAAATCTGCATTTTAAGTATTTATATTGAGAAAAAAGCGGTTTTTTATTTTTTACTCTTGTATAAAAAATACCTCAATCTAGGACTTACGCAAAAACTCTCTGATTTCTCTGTGTCCTCTGTGTCCTCTGTTTGTCACAATAGTTAAAGGCGGAAGCCCACGAGTATGTGGGTGACTAAGGAACCCACATACGTCCTTTAGGCGTGGTCCGAAGCCGCAGGCACTTTTAAGTGCCGTCCCCATCTTTCAACTAATTCGCTAACACTGACCCCTTCAGATTCGGCTACTTGTTTTAAAGTATCCCAAGTAGAAGGAGTTAGCCAAATCGCTTTTCTAACCTTTGCTTCATCATAAAACAAAGGCTCGTTTCTCATTGCTTTCTTTTTAGGTCTTGGTGTTGACATTTTAGCTGGGTACACTAAGCTAATAGTAGGTCGATAATGAGGATAATTCAATATGCAAGTTAGCTACCAGTACAAGTTGCGCCCTAAGCAAAGTCAATTAAAAGTCATGGATTCTTGGCTAGATATGCAGCGTAGTTTGTACAACTGGTTTTTAGCTGACCGCATTGACGGTTATTATCAAACCTTTATCATGGGTGAGTATTGCGATATCAGAACAAAATCTGAGCGATGCCCATTAACTTGTTCGTTGAACAAGAACTCAAATCTGCACAATCCTTGGAAAAATCCAGATAAAAACGGAGTAATTAAAAAGCGCTCTTCCTCTTTAATGCAAGATGCGTATCTAGCAGAAATTAAGCAGGCTAGACCTTGGTACAAAGCAATCCACTCAAACGTGTTGCAGATGCTGGTTAAGCGTCTTGATGCAGCAATGGAAGGTTTCTTTAAACATGGCCGTGGCTTTCCTTCATTTAAGAACAGGTCTAACTTTCGTTCTTTTCAGTACAAGCCAGGTGACGTTAAGCTTGATGGCAACAAAATATATTTGCCATCAATAGGGTGGATGCGTTTTTACAATTCTCGCCCCATTCCCCAAGGCTTTCAAATTCGTACAGTAACCCTGCGGAAAAAAGCAGATGGTTGGTACACGAGTATATTAATTAGGAATGATTCAGTCCCTGATTTCCCAACTCCAAAAGAAGTTAATACTGTTGTGGGGTTGGATATGGGATTAACCAAACTTGTTCATTGTTCAGATGGTTCTGAATTTGACAATCCCCGCCCTAGTACCTCCAAACAGGGGAAGCGTACTTTAAAAATCAGGCAGCGACGATTATCTAGAAAAAAGAAAGGTAGCGCTAATCGTAAGAAAGAAGCGCAAAAAGTTGCTAGACTCCATAAAAAACACGCTGATAAACGTAATGCTTATCAATGGTTTGCAGCCAACAAGATAGTCAATAAGGCTGATGCTATTAGCGTAGAAGACTTGAACATCAAAGGGATGAAGGCAAAGTGTAAACCCAAGCCTGATGATATTAAACAAGGTCGATTTCTCAAAAATGGTCAATCTGCTAAACGCGGATTGAACCGTTCCATTTCGGATGCTTCATGGGGAACTTTGATAGAAAAAATTCAGTACGCGGCTGCAAAGTCGGGAAAAAGTTTTTTTAAAGTAGACCCAAAAAATACAAGCCGCACCTGTTCTAAGTGCGGCGTCGTTGATGTCTTGTCTCGCTTTGGAGAAAAGTTTGTTTGCACATCATGCTCTCATGAAGCACACGCAGACAAACAAGCTGCTCTTAACGTCAAGATTAGAGCCGTTAAAGACAACCAGCTTGTTATCAAAAAATTCAAAAAGGTACGCAGGGACTCTGCGAAACCCAAACAGTTAACACTGTTTGAAACGCCCACCGTTGAATCAACAACGGGTAAAAGGACACAACACCGCACTCTTAAGAGCAAACGCGGTGTGCCTGGGAACCCGCCAACTCAATTGAGTTTATGGGATATTGGGGACTTGGCTTAGTCTTCAAGAATCCCACACCTTCTAGGTGTGGGAGTGTCAATTCTATCTTCTATTCTCTGCTATAGGTAGAGGCACGAGAATCTCGTGCCCCTAGTTTTTGAGGATAGTTTTGTACTTAGGAATCAGGATTGGTGGACTTTGCTAGATTACAACCCTTGCAAATAAGCGTCTATCGCTGCATTTACCATCTCAGTCATCGGCTTACCTGTACGGTCGGAAGCTTCCTTGAGTTTGGTATAAACTTCTTCCCGCAGCGTGACGCGACGCCGGATTTTAATCAAGCTGGCTGGGTCGTAATTCTCCGTAAATTCCCGGATAGCATCCAACCCGACTCGATTACAAAAATTACCAAAACTTTCGTTACGCCGACGGGACTTCTTAAAGAAGACGAAAATCGGCTCCAGGAAGCTTTCTAGGTCGTTGTCGTGTAATTTTTCGACATAGGGTTGGGCTAATCTGGTTTGATTTGGTGAACCACCGAGCCAGACTTGATAACTTTCTGGAGCGCTTCCCACCAAGCCTAATTCCGCCATGTAAGGACGAGCGCAGCCATTGGGACAGCCGGTCATTCTTACCACAAAATGCTCATTTTGTAAACCTAAGTTTTGTAACAATGTGGTAATCCGGTCGAGAATTCCGGGGATTGCTCTTTCTGACTCGGTGATAGCTAAGCTGCAGGTAGGTAAAGCCGGACAAGCCATTGCATAGCGTACCATAGGGTTAATGGCAGTGGGGTCGGCTTGGACGCCACAGCGGTCGAGAATTGCTGCAATTGCTTCCTTATCTTCCGCTGCGATGTCGTAGAAGAGGATATTTTGGTTAGGTGTCAAGCGGATGGGTAATTGAAACTGCTCGACAATTTCCCGCAGAGCGGTTTTCAGTTGGAAGGAACCTTCATCTTTGACGCGACCATTATCAACGGAAATACCTAAGAATAGTTTGCCATCTCCCTGTTCGTTCCACCCTAGGAAGTCGTAGTATTTAAATTCTGGGAGGGGTTTGAAGGGTTCTAAGGGCTTACCGAAGTATTTTTCCACCATAGAGCGGAACTTATCAACGCCCCAATCGTGGATGAGATACTTCAATCTTGCATGACGACGGTCGGTGCGATCGCCATAATCTCTTTGGGTAGCGACAATTGCTTTCACCAGGTCGTAAACATCGGCTTTTGCTACGTAACAAATCGGGTCTGCAATCCGAGCGAAGGTTTCTTCTTTATTGTGCGTCCGTCCTAACCCACCCCCAGCGAACACGTCAAACCCTTGCAGTTCTCCTTTCTTATTGGTAATTACCACTAAAGACAGGTCTTGGGTGTAGATATCAATCGAATTATCCCCCGGTACTGTAACGGAACATTTAAACTTCCGGGGCATATAATGGTTGCCATAAATGGGTTCTTCCGAGTCAGGGAAGATAGTCCCGTTCCCATTACGCTGACGCGCTGCTTTGACTTCCGGGTCTTCTTCAGCAGAGATTGCTTTTTCTCCATCCAGCCAAATTTCGTAATAAGCGCCGGTTTGCGGGGTCAGCAGGTCAGCGATATTCGTGGCATATTCCCAAGCATACTCGTATTCTGGGCGAGTTTTAAAGGGTGCGGGAGGTGCCATCACGTTGCGGTTCAAATCCCCACAAGCTCCCAAAGTCGAACCCATATTCTGGACAATAGCAGCAATGGTGGACTTGAGGTTTTTCTTTAAAATCCCGTGTAACTGAAACCCTTGACGAGTGGTTGCCCGCATTGTATTGTTGCCGTATTCATCCGACAGCTTATCGAGAGTTAAATACAGTTGCGGCGGAATAAAACCACCGGGATTTCTGGTTCTGAGCATGAACTGATAGTCTTTTTCTTGCCCTTTCACCCGATTGTCCCGGTTATCCTGCTGATACGACCCGTGAAACTTGAGAATTTGGGTTGCTTCTTCGGTGAAGTGAGTAGTATCCTCAAGTATTTGGGTTGCGATGGGTTCGCGCAAAAAATTACTGTTTTCCTTGAGTCCTTCTACTTTGGAAGGCTTACGAGTAGCGGTCGGGGGAAGGGAAGAGTTAACCATTGCAGATGTTAGTGTTCTCTATAAGGCAGCAGTGATTGCCGAAGTAGGAAATTATAAGCACCGTTTCGGCAGTATGAACCACGGTAATCCGGTCGGAATTAAGAGGAATATTTTAATTTTACCACTTTTCCAACATCAAAAAAGCTGGGGCTTGTTAAGACTTTCTGTGCTTAACAACCCCAGCTAATTAAAGCTGTGAATCATTATAGATGAGTTAACCGCAACAAATTCAACAATTAGAAACCCGATTTGTTGGACAAACCGGGTTTTTCTTTATGGAAGCTCCTTGACAGGTCACAGAAAATATGGAGGTTCAAACATCCGCTAAAGACGTTATGTGTTACCTCTGGAGAATACTCTACTTAAAACTATAGCCTGCGCCTACTTGAATGCTGACAGGTTTAGCAGAAGTACCAGTAAAATTATCCAATCCTACCTTGGTGTTACCGTAGATAATAATGTCTTTAGCCACTTCTGATTCTGCACCTACACCGAGTACAACTCCATCTTTATTACCAATCGGAGTTGGTTGACCATCTTTTTCCACAAAAGAGTAGCCAGCAGTAAAATAGACGTTAGTTCTTTTAGCAATTGGTACATCTAAGGAAGCTTGAGGAATAATCGCACTGGTGTCATCACTCCACATAACATCACCACGGATAGAAACTGGTGCATTAGGAATAGCAAATCGACCTGTTAGATTACCACCAAAGTTCTTTGTAGTTCCAGCTTGTCCACCGTTAGTTACACCAGCGGATATACCAGCACCAATATAGCTTGCATCTGTACCATTTTTGATTACAGTTTCCGCAGAAGCTTCACCAGCAGAAAGAATTACAGGTGCTGCTACCAAGCTAGAGAGTGCAGAAATTGCCACAAAAGATTTGAGATAGCTTTTCATAATCTTGAGCTTCTTTTTTAGAGGTTGCTTTCATATTCTTAGTCGTCGTAGCGGGAAGAAAAGTTCCCGATAATTTCTCAAAAATAACTAACCAATTATCAGTACAAAACCGACGCGACAAGAAAAAATCTTAATTCCCGATTAGCGAGCGTTCAAAGAGTTATGCATTATAGCCGATTATTCCCTAGCGGTTAAATGCAATCCAGCGTCTTCTACTATCATCTTAGCAAATTCGCTCACCTAGTTGCTACTTGTCGCAACCAAAGGTTAATAAATACAGTTGAATATTAGTGAATCCGGAAAATTCACCTAAAAGTAGACTCTTTGTAAACTGTCATAGCTCAAGGGGGAAAATTTTCAGCTTTACTCTCCTGTCCCCTACATCTGTGATATCTTCCATCCCAGGGGGTATAACCTCCCCAAATCCTTCCACTTCAACCAGGGAACGAGAAATTAAATTTGAGCTAATAACTAATAACTAATAACTAATAACTAATAACTTAAGAATAAAGTAAACCTAATTTTGTGGCTTGTTTAAAGGTTTGCTCTAAGGGAATGCCTTGTTTTGTGGCAATATACATTAGCACTATTGCTGCCGAACGCATAGCATTATCACAATGAATTAAAACGGGTTTAGGTAGTTCATTAATTGTTTTGAGTATCCGCAGGACAACTTCCGGATTAATCATTTCGGTTTTGGTAGGAAGATTAACGTAGTGTAATCCTAGAAATTCAATTTTATCTTGTTCGTTGGTCAGGAAATCACATTCATCTGGTGAGCGCAAGTTCAGCACAGATTTATAGCCTTCCTCGGCAATTTCTGGGAACTGTTCTGCTATAATTTGTCCGGCAATTGCCAACTCGTCGTTAATCTTCCTGACCACCTGCATTGTACTCACCTCCTGGGTCAAAATAATAGGTAATAGGTAATAGGTAATAGGTAATAGGTAATGTTTTTTGAATTTATCCATTACTTCTTACCTATTACCAGCCGTCAGGACATAACTAGCAATCTTTGGTTAATAATGTTTTTTCTCTGCTGGTTCTCCTTCAAACGGTTGTGTTCCAGTAGTTGGGTAGTTATCATCAGAGGGTCGAAAAACTCTGGTAAAGGTTTCCACAATATAGGTAATTGCTTGTTGAGGCATAGTTTTAATTGCTTCCCAGAGTCCAGTTTTGGTTGTGTTAGCAGACATAATTTTTTCCTCGTTGATGACTAGTTAAACTCGTGCTACTGATGCCAAATTTGGTTAATTGAGTTAGGAAGAGTCATTATAGTCCATAATAATTTCTGGGTTTTTATTTGAAAGTTTCAGTCAAGGGAAAAATCTTTGATAAATTGCTGTCTGGTGATGGGTTGTCGCAAAATTAAACCTTCACCACCAAGGACATTCTCTTCATTGAGTGGTTTTCCTGCTACTGAAATAAACACCTTAGCTTGGGGGTCAAGACTGGTGGCAGTATACAGTATTTGTCCCACTCGATAAATCATTGAACTACTACCACCTCCTTGCGTAAATTCCTCTGATAAATTCAGATAAATCCCATCACTAGTAACTTGTAAACCAAGCAAATTAGTACCTTCAGGAATAGTGCTGCTCAAGTTATCAGGATGCTCGCTCCTTAAGAGATTGTTGAATGCTATTGTCAGTGCTTCTTCGGTGGAAACTCCAGGATTAACAGCAACTTTTTCCGCCACTAAGTTAATCTTTTCACCCTCAACTGTTAACCAATAAGCTTGGGGATAAAGCCTGACAACTTGGGTGGTAATTTTCGGTTTTGGTTTGCTAATTTGTGCTGGTGCTGGATTATTTTGTTGCTGGATTGGTGCTGTCAATTTATTAGGAGATGAGGTGAGGTTTGGTGTTTGGATTGGTGAAGGAATTGCTGGTGGTAAGGGTGAAATAGTGGGTGAATTTCTTGGTTGTGTGGCTGCAGGTTGTTGGTTCTCAACAGTAGGTGCTGTCGTCTTCCAAGTCCACCAAGCAGTTACTCCCGCTACTCCCACCACTGCTAACACCATCCCCATGAGAATTTCTTTATTTACTAGATGGCTATTTTGAGTTTTCATAGGACAGGTATTGGTTATTAGTCAGTAGGAGTGGGTTTTACCCGTTATTAGGTTGCTAGACGCGATATCTTGCTAAATCCACCCTGATATTAGTCATGAATCATCAGGAATAAGGTAGAAGAAAAACCTCAATTTGGAATGGATAATTTTGAGTTTTAAATTTGGGATTGCTTTCTACTCCTTCCACCTAATGAAGCATTATTTATTAACCTCTGATTCGGCACGAGTATGCATAGTTTCTTGCAAATGTTCGTCATGCATCCGCTGTTCAGTCATCGCTTCTCTGGCTTGTTCTTGAATACCATCGAGGGTTTTTTCCAATTCATCTGCTACACGAGTATGCATGGTTTCTTGTAAATGTTCGTCATGCATCCGCTGTTTGGTCATTGCTTCTCGTGCTTTTTCTTGTAAATCAATTTTGACTACATTTCTTGCCACTTCCTCAACTTTTGGTAGGGTAAGGGTAAGAATGCCATCTTTCAATTCTGCTGTCACTCTATCGTTTTTGATAGCTACAGGTAAAGGTACTAGACGTTGAAATTGACCATAGTGAAATTCTGAGCGGAATATACCTTTTTCTGTAGTGGTTTGTTCGGCTTTTGTTTCTCCTACAATAGAGACTGCATCTTGGCTAACTTGAATATCCAAGTCTTTGGCTTCAATACCAGGAATCTGAGCTTTTAAAATGATATCCGTGTCAGTTTCTTGAATTTCAATGGCTGGTGTCCAGGCGATTGTGCTAATTTTAGGTAATAGATTTTCCAGGCGATCGCCGTGCATTAAATCATCAAACAGGCGATTCATTTGTTGTTGGATAGTATCCAGTTCTCTTAAAGGTTGCCAACGAATTAAAGACATTTCTGTTACCCTCTTGTATGCCGATTGCTAATATCCCGATGAGCTTAGTAAAGAATTGAAAAGCAGGTCTTGCTAGCTCTATCTTCAAGTTAGGGTAACAATATGAGGAACTTGTGAAGATACTCTAAGTTTAGCGATGAACTCTCGGAAGAAACACAGGGAAGCGGGGATAGAGTAGTAGGTGTTTGTTGTATTTGTTATTCTCGTTCCCTGGTTGAACCAGGGAACGAGCTTTGGGAGGTTACACTCCCTTGGTAGAAGATATCAGCTAACCGTTATCAACCCATAAACGGCTGTTGATTGGGATTTGTATTGAGTTGTTAAATTTTCTCAATTTTTATTGCGGCAAGATATGAACTTACCCTAATTTATTCTCAGGATTGGTTACGGAAAAATTGCCCCACCCAGTACACAATCATACAGCCTATCACTAGTGGAGAAAGCCAGTGCAACCAGGCAAAGTGCAATCCTACCTGAGAAAATCCAATTAATAAAGCATCATCTAGCAAACTCAGTCCAAATATTAGTATTTGTCCGGATAAATTTGATTTGCTAGTTTTAAAAATATGATTCATGCTCAACATTTTCCCCTATTCCCTATTACCCATTTCTATATATTCCACCCCAAAGCAGTTGCAATCTGACCTGGTAATTCTAAAGGGCTAAAGGGTTTAGCAATAGCATCTTTTATCCCCAATTCTGCATAGCGACGACGGTCGGAAGCCTGTATTTTTGCTGTTAACAAAATGACTGGAATATCCCGTGTTGCTGGATTGGCTTGTAACTTTTCAAAAGTAGTTGGACCATCCATATCTGGCATCATTACATCTAACAGAATGGCATCAGGTTGTAAAGCTTCGGCTTTAGTTATACCCTCTTTACCAGAACCTGCTGTCTGTACGTCCCAACCAGCGACAGTTTCTAAACAAATTTTGGCAACTTCTTGAATATATTGCTCGTTATCAACTACTAAAATGCGCTTCATAGATTGGGTAATGGGTAATGGGGTACACATTGATATCACGGATACACGGATGATGGAGGGGTTAGGGGAATTTAGACATTCCTAATCCCTAGTCCCTGTCATACAATGCAGTAATTGCATAACTCGGTGTTCAAATTCTTCGGTTGTGACTTGTCCTTTGGAGAGGAATTCGGTGTGTCCTAATTTGAGTCGCTGTCGCTCGGATTCATCTAGGTCTTTTGCCGAGTAAACTACTAGTGGTGTGCTACACAGACGATGGTGCTGTTGCAACCACTCAACCACAGCAAAGCCGTCAACTTCTGGTAAGATTAGGTTTAGCACTAGCAAATCGGGATTTACTTCTTGGCTGAGGTGAATGGCTTCTCTTGCTGTCTTAGCGTGAAAGGTTTCGATGTCGTGCTGCGCTAAGAGATGGATGAGAACCTCCGCTAGGTCATCGTCATTTTCAATAACTAGCACCCGGACTCTACCTCCTGCTAAGACTTGTCGCAGGGATTGAAATAAGGAACTTTCATCGACGGGTTTACTCACCCAATCTACAAAATCTGTACGCTGTTGGTTGGTTTGTGTCGGTTGACAGACGCTACAAATTACAATCGGAATCTCCTTGGTGTCTGAGCGTTGCTTTAAGACAGCCATCGTTTCCCAACCATTCATTCCTGGCATAATCAGATCCAGTAGAATTACATCTGGTTTTAAGGTGACTGCTTGATTGATAGCAGCTTCACCGGAATCTACAGTCACAACTCTCAGCCCATGTTTTTGCAGTAATATCTGCAATTCGGTGTGAATTGTTGGGTCGTCGTCACATACCAGCACTAAAGGTGAGGTTTTGCTATTGGGGTTGGATAAATCTGCGTTAGATATTTGGGGGATAATGGGTAGGGTGAAGTAAAAATTACTTCCTTTTCCTAAATCACTATCGACCCAGATACGTCCACCATGTTGTTGAACGATACTGCGGCAAATTGCTAAGCCTAAACCAGTACCATCATGATTGCGGGAATCTGAGGAGTCTACTTGTTGAAAGCGCTCAAAGATACTATCGAGCTTATCTGCTGGGATACCGCGTCCTTGGTCTTTGACTGTGAACACAATAGCATCAGTATGAGGCATCAGAGATGGGTGAGTCTCCCCGACTCCCGACTCCATTGTCCCTTCTTTGTTCTGATGCGCTATTTCGGCACTCAACCATACCGTATTTCCCCTAGGGGAGAACTTAATAGCGTTGCTGAGTAAGTTTGTCAGAGTTTGGACGATGCGATCGCTGTCAGCTAAGGTAGAGATTTGCTTGACTAACTCACAACAGACCGTGAGGGTAATTCCGGCTTTGGTAGCCAGAGGTTGCATGATGTCTACTGTTTCCTGAATAATCTCACCTATCAGGCAAGGTTGTTTTTCCATCTTCACCTTGCCAGATTCGATGCGCTCGATGTCCAGAATATCGTTAATTAGGCGTACCAGCCGTTCAGTACTATCGACAGCAATTTGCAGTAGTCGCTTACCTTGTTCTGATTCTGGTGGTAGTAACCCACTTGCCAACATTCCCAGAGAACCGTGTATAGAAGTTAACGGTGTCCGCAGTTCGTGACTCACGACAGAAACGAACTCATCTTTCATTTTGTCTACCTGTTTTCGCTCAGTGATATCCTGCAAAAACACGGTATAAACCTTTTCCTCTCCCAAGTCTAACTTCGAGATAGAAGCCTCGGCGGGAAATTCCGTCCCATCTTTACGCCGACCGTAAATCTCCCGTCGTTCACCCATACGCCGGGAGTGGCTGGGGCTGCTACCAAAGTTAGCTACCAGCTCGCGGTGTGTTTTAATATAGCGCCAGGGAATAATCAGGTCGAGAGGCTCCCCAATCGCTTCCTGTGCCGAGTAGCCAAAAACTCTTTCGGCGCCCTGGTTAAACAGGGTGATGCGTTGGTTGTTATCGATAGAAATAATTGCATCATCGGCAATGCTAACGATACCTGCAAACCTAGCTTGGGAAATTTGCAGTGCTTCCTCTGCCCGTTGGCGTTCATTCAGTTCCGACTGCAATTGCTCGTTAATCTTGATTAACTCTCCTGTGCGTTCCGCTACCCTCAATTCCAATTCATCCTTAGATTTACGTAAATACTTTTCTGTGCGTTGTCTTTCCATAGCGCTAGAGAGGACATTAGCTACTGCTTGCAGAAAATAAATGTCATCTTGAGTAAATGCCTGTTTTTTCTGGGTATGTGCCCCCAGTACCCCATAAATATCATTGGTACTGCTAATCGGGACACTCACACCACTGGTCACACCATAGGACTGTAACAGGTCGGAACCGCGAAATCTGGTATCTGTCCCCATGTCTTCGACAATCACGGGTTGCTTCACCAGCAAGGTGTAACCAGCCTGAGAATCATCAAGACTTACCTGCTGTTGTCCAATGAGTGCTTCATCCCAGCCTACACCAGCCCGCAGCAGCATAGTTTTAGCATCAGGCATAAGTTCCAAGAGCTTACAATACTCAACCTCCAAGTTTTGTGCCACCAAGGCGACAGCTTTATTCATTAAGTTGTCAATATCTTCCCCCAGGAGTGCTACTTGACCTAAATGAGCAACAATTGCTTGCTGTTCAATGTGGATCTGGAGACTTTTTTCTGATTGTTTGCGGTCTTGGATATCCCTAGTAATTGCCAATAGCACGCAGCTACCGTCCGCTTCGTTCTTTAAGGGGACGCTATGGGTTTCCATCCAGCGACGATTACCCTGATAGTTAATCATCTCCCATTCCCGTACTTCCTTATCGCCCCCACATACGCTCTCCATCATTTGCCGAAAGCTGCTATGGTATTCTGGGGCAATAAAGCTGTAAACTGACTTACCAATTACTTCCTCACTGTCCTTGGCTGCTAACATTGCCCGTCCAGCGGGATTGATTTCCAATAGCGTCCCATCACTAGCAATTAGTTTCACACACTGTGGTTCGGCATCGAAAATGGCACGAGTGCGATTATCCCGTTCAGCGATTTGACTGCGGTGAGTTGTCGTCATGTGACGCAACAGTTTCATCCTCTCCAAGCGATTGATAATTCGCACCGCTAACTCCGGTCCGACAATTGGCTTGCTGACAAAATCATCGGCACCTGCAGCAAAGACTTGGTTCACGATGTCTGCATCGTCGTGTACCGTCAGGAACACAATCGGTAACTCACTCCAACGCGGCTCCCTCCGGACAACTTGGCAAATTTCGATACCATTAATCTCCGGAATTTCCACATCCAGAATCAGCAAATCTGGCTGCACTGATTCTAAGGTTTCCCAAAACTGGTGGGGGTCACTCAAAACTGTCACCTTTAACCCCCAAGGACGCAGTAAGCTTTGCAACAGTGCGAGAATCTTCGGGTCATCATCTACCGCCAGCACCTTTGCTTCCCCTTGGTCTGTCTGCTGTAAGACTTGCAGTACTGTTTCTATTACCTGTTGGGGGGGTATAAGCTTTTCTAGGAAGGTGTGACTGCCATGTCGAGCCACTTCTAGACGGTTAGTGAAGTCGTGAGCTTCGGTAAAAACTATCACAGGTACTGGCGGTTTGCGTTGTTGTAACTCTGTGATAAAACTTAAACTTTCTGACCAATCTCTGCTAACACTGGGGTCTAGCAACACCACACTGGGATGCTGCTGGTAAAGCTGAATTCTCGCATCGGCGAGGTTGGTAGCAATTGAAGCTTGCAATGCTGTTGTGACAACTGCTTGTTCTAATTGTTTAGCTATAACTAAATCACTGTCAACTATTAATAACAGAGGCTGTTCTTCTTTTGAGGTACAATCCTGTTGTGCCGCCACATCCGATGGGGGTGACTGCTGAATTTCCTGGCGCAATAGTTTTACGCAACTTTGAAAGACGCTTTTTTGCTCTGTCGTCAGGTCTACACTATCTTTTAAGCTATTTTTTAATAAATATTCAATTTTGCGTGCTAGCTGGGAACCTTGGGCAAAACCAAAAGTACCTAGCGACCCTGCTAGGGTATGGGCTTCTCGTTGGGCACAGACGAGCAATTCTTGATGTTTCGGGGTACAAAACTGTTGTACTCCTACGGCTGCTGCTGCTTGCTCCAGTAGCGCTACCTGTTCTTCTATCCGCCCTTTGAAACGGTGCCAAACCCGTGCGATCGCCATCAGGGTCTGCTGTTGTGCTGGGGAATTTTGCGGTTTGGTTTTGGGATGGGATTTGGCACCTCCTATGCTGCTGTTTTCTGGTGCGATCGCTATTGGTTTGAGACGATAACCAATACCATAAACCGTTTCAATTAAATCACTCGGTGCCCCAGATGCTTTCAGTTTATGTCGCAATCCTTTGATGTGAGTCCGCACTGCTTCTTCACCGGGGGTATCTTCATAGGACCAGAGATGTTCCAAAATCATCCCACAGCTAAACACCCGCCGACTGTTGCGTAAAAATAACTCCAGCAACCCGTACTCTTTCGGGGTTAATGACAGTAACTTATTAGCATAGGTAACTTGACAACTGGTAGGGTCAAGTTGCAGTTCACCCCACTCTAAAATCGGTTGAGCAGTTACTATTCCCCGTCGTAATAACGCTCTTAAGCGGGCTACTAATTCTTCTTCATCAAAGGGTTTGACTACATAATCATCTGCCCCTGCATCTAGTCCTATTGCCTTGTCGTGACTGCTATCACAACCAGTCAACAACAAGATAGGCATTTGTAAACCACGGGAGCGGATGCGACGACATAAACTGACCCCATCTATCTCAGGCAGGATAACATCTAACAAAATTAAGTCATAATCAAAAGTTTCAATTAAGTCCCAAGCCACCGTACCATTACTGGCAACTTCAACTGCATAATTTTGATTGGTAAGTATGGCAGTCAGTGCCTCGGCGACAATGATATCATCCTCGACAATTAAAATTTTCATAAAAAAGCTTATCTCAGGCAGGTGCAGACAACGCTTATATCTTCCAGGTTGAACCTGGGAACGAGTTCTGGGAGGTTCTACCTCCAGGAGTGCAAGATAAAAGGCGAAGCCTTTATATCTGGTTCTGGGAGGTTCTACCTCCAGGAGTGCAAGATATGAGTTAACTTAACAAAAACCCCAAATACAGCCCCTCAGTGTCATCACAACTAATTTTAAAAGCTGTATCTCAAGAAAGTAATTTTATTTTACAAATATCCAATTTGATTCACAAATATCCAAACAATGTTGAGTGTTTGTAGCAATTTCTTGGTTGACATCTTTGTAGTCAGCGCTCTTTTATATCTGGTTATATCTTCCAGGTTCAACCAGGGAACGAGTTCTGGGAGGTTCTACCTCCGGGAGTGCAAGATATGAGACGCAAGATATCTTCCAGGTTCAACCAGGGAACGAGTTCTGGGAGGTTCTACCTCCAGGAGTGCAAGATATTACCAGCCCACGGGGGCGGGGAGACCCCGCCCCTACCCGTGTATAATTGGCAGCCATACACTAAAGGTAGTATGTCCCGGCTGACTCTCCACCTCAATTTTGCCCCTATGCTTAACGATAATTTGACGGACAATATCCAATCCTAAGCCACATCCCTCGCCAACCGGCTTGGTGGTGAAGGCAGGCTCAAAAATTTTAGATTGGATTTCTAAGGGAATACCACAGCCAGAATCGGTAATCTTGACGACAACATGCTGCTCTTGCTCCCAGGCAGCGATCGCTAGCTCACCCTGATAGTTCATTGCCTGAATCGCATTGTGAATCAAGTTCGACCAAACCTGGGTGAGTTCTTCCGGATAACAAAGAATCGAGGGTACACCAGCATAGGCTTTCGTGATCTCAATCCCCTGCTTAATTTGATTATGATAAAGCGTCAGTACGGTATCAATTCCATCGGTAATCGAGGAGATTACCATTTCACTCTTAGTATCCTGACGAGCATAACTTTTGAGCGCAAAGACAATTTTTGCAGCCCGTTCCACTGCTAGCCGAATATTCTGAGCATTGCTTTGCACCATAGATAGGTGATAAGCTGTTTCCACAATCAAGCAGCTATTTTTAGCACGCAGCAAAGGCATAAAAGCATCTAAATCTGGTGAAATCCCCATTTGACTGAGGTTATCGGAGAGGATATCTGCGTTCTCAACTCCCCAAGAAGCCAGTTTTTCTGCGATTTGCCCTCTAAGTTGTCGTTCTTGTCGAAAAGAAAGAGGTTCTTTTGGTTGACTGGCTGTTTCTAACAGGGTGAAAAAATCTGCCAACTGTGCCGATGGTAATGTTTGGAACAGTTGGGGTAGCTGTTGCATCGACTGCTCTAGTCCATAGGAAATATTCCCAATTGCCGCCCCAATCACTCCCAAAGGGGTATTGATTTCATGGGCAATTCCTGCTACCAATTGACCAAGAACCGCCATTTTCTCAGATTGAATTAGGTGAGTTTGGGTTTGTTGGAGTTCCTGCAGCGTCTGTTGAAGATAGGCATTTTTCTCGTTTAACTCCTGCGTCCTCCGTTGCACTGTCTGCTCTAATGTCTGGCTATATAACTCTAGCTTTTTGTTCGCCTCCGCTTGCTCTTGCAATAATTGTTTAACTCGTCCGATGAGCCGGTTGAGCGCAGTTGCTAATACCCCCACCTCATCGTCCGTTGTCACCGGAGCCTGGAGGTCAAAGTCGGACTCCTGAGTGACTCGCTGAGCAACTTGCGTAGCAGCTTGCAGAGGACGGGTAATGAGGTGACTAGTCCACAGGGCTGAGAGAACAGCGATCGCCACCGACAACACCATGCTCCCAGCAATGACTCGAAATCGCAACACCTGTGCAATAACTAACTCTTCCTCTGCTTGCTCGTACTCCTGATGACTGCGTTCGGTTAATTTAGCCAAATCCTCTAGGAAACGATCCAACTTCAAAACCACAGAACTGTTGTTGAACTTAATCAAATCGCTTTGAGTTGTCTGAATCTGTCCTCGTTGCAAGAGGGTCTCAATCTCCTGTAAATAGGCTTCTGGAACTCCTTTATACTTGTTTAAAAATCGTCTTACCCCCTCAACCTCGTCTGGTATATCCCACGCTGCGTCATCTTTTGTCGCACCTTCGGAAGAGCGAAACTCAAACCAAGCTTGCTTCAACTCGGCTGAGTATTTTAGCAGTTCCGAGTATTCTTCCTGTAACCTTGCTGGTTCCTCTAAAACAAAAATTAAATGTTGGTTATGTATCTGAGTCTGGAGAATACTAGTTTGCAGACGATTGAACAGTTCCACCTCCTTGCGTGCATCCTCTTCAAGTTTTAGTGCATGATTGCTATAGTAGTCTCCGAGCGCGATTCCGGCAGAAGTTCCCAAAGCCCCAATACCAAGAGCAAGGGTATATCCCCAGCCAATCTTGTGCCGGAGATTCAGGTGCCCCAGCCAGTGGCTAAACCTAAGAAACGTAGGTTGAAAAGGCTGCGAGCGATGATATAAACGCTTTGGTAAAAAGTGATAATTCACAAATTTTCTATTTTAAAATTGAGATTTTTTAATCCACGCATCCAAAACTGATGACCGTTAACCCTTAGCTGATGCAGACAGGTTCATAATTTCTTCAAACCGAAAATTATAATTCAGGTCATCTAGAGCCTTTGCTAGGTCTGTATGACCTTGGGGGATTTGCTGAATAAGTTGTAAAATTTCGTCATCTCTGCAAATAGTCGCCGACCTATTTAGCTGAGCAATCCATTCATTGGGCATGACCTTTAGGCTATCAGGTGTTAAGCAATAAGACTCAGATTGTGGTTGCGATCGCTCAGTACTATCCTCATAGATATATAGCACCCCCAAGTGTTCAGCCAACTTTGCTAAGATGACCTCTAATTGGAAAGGCTTACTCACAAAGTCATCACAACCGATGGACAAAATTTCCGTGCGGTTCTCAAAAAAAGCACTGCTGGTAACAGCAATAATCACCGTCCCCTGTCCCTTAGCTGTCGCCTTGATTAGCTCAGTAGCCTCGTAGCCATTCATCACAGGTAAGCGCATATCCATCAAAATTAGATGGGGGTTCCAGCTTTCCCACAGCGCGATCGCCTCGCAACCGTTTTTGGCTTCCTGCACCTCAAACCCCAGGGACGACAGCAGCTTGACTAAAAGTAAGCTGTTTTCCCAATGGTCTTCCACAACTAGCAGCCGATAGGTAGGTTGGTCTGGTGCTAAACCGATAACACGCCTTTTCGGTGCCTGGGTTGGTAAATCCACCGCCGCAGCCAAACGAACTTGAATGTTAAATTTAAACCTACTCCCCTGACCCACCACACTGTCAACGGTAATGTCTCCACCCATCAAATTCACAAACTTACGGCTAATTGCTAAACCAAGTCCCGTACCTTCGTGAGATTTAATACTCATTTCCGCTTGTCCAAAAGGTTTAAACAAGGAATTCATTTCCTCTGCAGAAATCCCTTGACCCGTGTCCTCTACCTCAAACAATAGTTGGTAATTTTTGATAGCCGTTACCCGCAACCTTACCCTTCCTTGTTGTGTAAATTTAATCGCATTTCCCAGAAGATTTACTAGCACTTGCCGCAGCTTAGCCTCATCTGTCGTGATATACTGGGGCACTTGGCTAGCAAGTTCCAAAGATAGCACAAGGTTTTTCTCCCTAGCCTTGAGCCGCATAATCTCTTGCAAATCATCCAACAAGCGATACAGGTCAAAGCTAGTTTCTTTCAGTTTGGTTCTGCCTGCTTCAATCCGGGATATCTCCAGCACGTCATTAATCAGCTTCAGCAAGTGCTGTCCGCTGCGATTGATAATATCCAGGTATTGCCGATGCTCTAGCTCCACAGAGGTATCGTAGCTGATGATTTGCGTAAAGCCGAGGATAGCATTTAGTGGCGTCCTGAGTTCGTGACTCATATTTGCCAAAAAGGCGCTCTTAGCGCAATTAGCTGCCTCTGCGGCTGCTTTGGCCTCCAGAAGATGCTTGTTAGCTTCCATGACTTCGGAAGTACGTTCAGCAACTCTTTGTTCCAAGGAAGCATTCAGGTCTTTCAATTCCTGATTAACCCTTTGTAAGGTGGCATTTTGTTCAGTCAGTTGCTTATCCTGAAAATAGCTGTGAATCGCTTCTTTAACAGTTAAATTCAGGTCTTTTTCTTCCCAGGGTTTGGCAATGTAGCGATAAAGATTAGCACGGTTAACCGCATTAACTACCGCATCCATCCCAGCCTGTCCAGTTAAAAGAACTTTCCGGGTATTAGGATAGTGGACATGAAGCTTAATCAACAGTTCATCCCCCCTCATCTTCGGCATGATTTGGTCGCAAATGACCAGCGGGATATCGATTTGCTCTCGTTGCAGGTCAGCAAAAATTGCTAGGGCTTCTTCTGGACTTTCCGCTAGTTGAATACTATACTCATTACCCACTAGCCGAGTTAGTTGATTTCGCAGACTGACCAGCACAAGCCGCTCATCATCTACACAGACTATCGTCCCCTTATTCATTTAAATTTCTCCTAGCCAAATCTAATTAAGTCAAATAGGGTAGTCTTGTTTCAGGTTTTGGCGTTAAATGGCAGATTCTTCTGTTTGCTAGTTAAACCGTGTATTGATGCGATGATAACTCGTTCCAGCGACCTGTGTCAGTTCCTCAGTAGCGATAGTAACTCATCGCTCTTGAGCCTCAAAACCTACTATCCTGGGAGTTTCTAGCCCTACCCCATGCCCTATTAGCGATTACCCATGAGCCATTCTTCACAAATTCCTCAATATTGACATCTAATGTAAAGCTAGAGATGCTTTATCGCTAGGTATTATGACGACCCAAATCGTTCCCCAAGACCAGAATGGTTCCAGACCATCGGAACCACATCTACAGCCACCAACCTTGGAATCCCCACCCGTAAAACGGAAGTCCAAGCTGGGAAAATTTATTGTCGGTGGGGTAGCGATCGCAGGTATTGCTACATCAGTTTTGGCGGTTAACTCATATCTTGCACTCCTGGAGGTAGAACCTCCCAGAACTCGTTCCCAGGTTCAACCAGGGAACCAGATAGCGGAACACTGTCACCGCATGGGGTTTATGGTAGCGGGGGAAATGGTAGCGCAAGGTTCCCCCAGTCAAATTAAAGCCGAACAACCAGGGCAATTAATTGAGGTGCTAATTGACTAAACCCAGGTAGCTTACGACTTGTTGAAACAACACTTTCAACCTTGGCAGGTGTCGCTATTTGGTTCCAGTTTACACATAGTTTTAGAAGACCCCGATAAAGATATACAGCAGGTGCGTAGTTTACTAGAGTCGGAGAATTTACATATTCGTTCTCTGCGTTTGGTTCCCTTTTCTTTGGAAGACGCCTTTATTGGGATTGTCCAGCGAGCGCAGGGTCGGTGAAGACAAGGGAAGGGATTCGCCTTTGGGCGGGAAATCCTGCTCAAACCGAGCAAATTCCGACTCTAGCTGCCATTGAATCCGTGCGCGATCGCTCTTGAGCAACAAAGCATTGCACCCAGCAGAAACAGAGGCTGAACCAGGGGTATCCTTTGCACAAGCTGGAGCCATTGCTTTATACTCAGGTGATTGCCACAGACTATTACCCTGGGCGAAACTATATTCCAAGCTATTGCGAGCCAGTCGCTTCAGGTCTTTGTATCCCAGCCCGTATCTGGTTGCTGCTAACAGATACTCATTACTGAGGTCAATGCGGGAAATGCCTTCATCATCGGAAGCAAGGGTCATGGGGACTCCCGCGTTCCAATACTCCCGAAAAGGATGCTTCTCGGAATGGACATTTAAAATGACCTCATTACTAGTCAAGCAAATTTCCACCAATACCCCGCGTTGCCGCATTTGTGACATCAACTCGAAGGGACGATCCTCAAACAGAATATCCACCCCATGTCCGATGCGAGATGCTTGTGCTACTTCGACAGCTTGGCGAATATGGAAGCGTAAATCATCGGGTGGAACCAGCCCCAGGTTTAACTCCCCAGCATGGAGTGCGACCTTGACGTTGGGAAATTGGCGTTTTAAAAATTGCAACATCTGCATTTGCAGGCTATAATCGCGCAATGCGATCGGGTGATCTTCGGGAGCGACGAGATTGATCCCCACCACCCGTGAATCGGAAGCAGCTAGCGTAAAGGCATAAGCTAACTGAGCAAACACTTCCACGGGGGACTTAGTTCTTGTCGTTTGCTGCAAATAGCGCACCGTCACGGTACATCCTGGTTGCGCTTTGGGAGTACCACAGCCGAGGGTTTTCGAGACTTCGCTCTCCAACTGTGCAAATTGCTGACTGCCTTTTTTAACTAAATCGGTTAATCCTCGCTCCAGCAATTGACGGTGCATCTGAGCAAAATCTGGATTCCAACCCACTTCCCGTCCTAGCTGTCGCACCTCACTACCCTGAACGGTCAGCATTAACTCTAGATAGGTAATATGCTGGGAAGCAGCCCGATTTGCCACTTCCGCGACCATATCATCCCGACGGCTCGCAGAGTCCGACATTGCACCAAAACCAGCAAAGGCTTCAAAAAATTGATCGTGTCCCGATCTGCCAGCGAATGGTAGATTACGAGTAGACCAACGATTAATCAGAGCATCGTAAACCGATGTGCGGTTGAACAATTCTGAGGCGGGAAAATAGTTGCTGTCCTGACCACAAGCCTTCGGTTCCACTAAAGCCAGCCCCTTGGGATCGACACAATACCCATCTTGTGCAGCCCACTCCAGATAGTGTTCTGCATACACTGCCCCGGAAAGATGGCTATGGATATCGCCACCTTTCGGCATTCGCTGGACAAATGCTCGTAACGCCGTTGGGCGATCGCGATGGGTTTCAAACCAGCTAGCAGCTTGAGCTTCACTCCGAGTCGAGGACTGCTGTGAACTGGACGGGACTTGGGCAGCTACACTGGTTACGAAACAGCTAGAACTGGTTAATACTCCTAAAAGCACTGATAAGCGTGATATTTTAGGCATATTAGATGTATTTTTTCAGCCTGATGAAGATATAAAAAACCCTACTACTCCAGAGAGAACGGTCGTTTAATTTTTACAGCAATTTAAGGTTCAGATTGTTTCTGTGTGGGTAGAGTTTCAGCCCTAGGGTGGGCAGTTTCAACCTGCGTCTTTAGCAGAGCGGAAAACCAGATAACACTATCGCTAGTGGACAAGCAAAAGCGGTGGTGATTATTCCCCCGGATTTTAGCAGTCACATCAATGCAGGTAAGCCGAGTCAGGTGCAGGTTCTGGTGGATGGCACCGATGGAAATAATGCACGGGTGATTAAAAATAGTATCCGCGCTACGACAAGATTTTGCTTGCAAACTAGCGGTTTGCAATCCTTCCTTAACCGGGTAATAGCCCATATTCGGCTATGGTTTAATCCTGGACGCAAGAAATCACTGTATATTGTGCCGGGAGTATTTGCCGTCAACCTGTGGATTTTCCCTTCACTGCTGAGTGCGATCGCTGTGGTAAAGGACAAGGAACAGGGGACGATTTAAGCTTTTCAAACCCGCGCAGGCGAGTTTTGTCTGTGTGGTTACGCGAATTATATTCGCTCCAGTCGAGTATTTAATTAGACTTTTCAAACATCCTCTTAAACAACTGGAGAAGTTTGCCATTTCTCACATTCTACTACAGTATGAACTTGCCAATTTGGGGAAGTATCGGGAAAGTCTGTGCGATAATGTCCCCCGCGACTTTCGCTGCGAAAAGCTGCACTTTTGAGAATTAAATAACCAATATCTAAGAGATTAAGAGTTTCTGTCGCTAGCTTTAATTGTGGCTCGGCTGTAGGTGATTCAAACTTGATATTCTTGGTGGGAGATAAATTCAGGATATATTTACTAATCTCGAAATTAGCTAATTGAGAACGCCAATAACTAACTTCTGTAATTGCCTCTTCTAATACAGACTGAGTTCGACAAATACCTGCACCATGCCACATCAGGGCTGGTAACTTTTCTCTGATTAATTTTATCTGCTCTATTTCCTGACTCCAATCTCCCGTTTCTACTACCAAAGATTCACCCTGAATAATAGCGATGGTTTCGACTTCCAACTTGTGTAATTGGGCAGCAAATACTATACATTCTAATAAAGAATTGCTCGCCAACCGATTCGCACCATGTACTCCCGTACTGGCAGTTTCACCAATAGCATATAATCCTTTTATAGAAGTAGAATTCATCAAATCTACCGCCACTCCTCCCATCCAATAATGAGCCGCTGGTGCTACTGGTATTGGTTGCTGGAAAACATCAATTCCCCACTCCTGACATTTTTGGATAATATTCGGAAACCGATGGTGAATTTGTGCGGGTTTGATGCTTCTTAAGTCTAAATAAACATTAGCTGTAGCCGGATTGGGGGCGGTTTTCTCTAAATGACTAAAAATTGCCCGACTAACGACATCTCGTGGTGCTAATTCCCCTTGAGGATGGTAGTCAAAAGCAAAACGCTTCCCCTCAATATCAACTAAATGTGCCCCTTCCCCTCGTACTGCTTCGCTAATCAGAAAGTGAGGCGCTCCTGGTTGACTTAATGCTGTAGGATGGAATTGCACGAATTCTAAATCCCTTACCACTGCTCCACTCCGCCAAGCTAGAGCGACACCATCTCCAGTACTGACTGATGGGTTGGTGGTTTTGGCGAAAATTTGACCCCCTCCACCAGTAGCTAAAACTACTGCATTTGCGTTTACCCAGAGGATTTGATTTTGGTGGAGGAGGCTGATACCTTGACAGCGATGAGTTTCGGGATGGAGCCACAAACTCAAAGCCAAGGCTTGGGATAATACGTGAATGTTGGGCTTTGTTGATACTTTGGCGGTGAGGATATCGATGATTGCCCGTCCGGTGGTATCTTGGGAATGGAGGACTCTGGGTCGTGAGTGGGCAGCTTCTAGAGTTGTGGCTAGCTTGTTTTCTTTGCGGTCAAAGGCTACACCTAATTTTAGTAAAGAATTGATGGCTTCTGGGGCATTTTCCACTAAAAATTCTACGGCAGCGCGATCGCAAATACCAGCCCCAGCGTGTAAAGTGTCTTCCAGATGGAGTTGGGGGGAATCATCGGGTGCGATCGCTGCTGCTATTCCTCCTTGTGCCCATTTGCTTGAACCTGTTCTGAGTTTATCTTTACTTACCAGCAAGACGCGATATTTTTCTGGCAGACAGAGACTAGCATAGAGTCCGGCTGCTCCCGAACCGACTACAATAATGTCAAATTGGCAGGGAATATTTGAGGATAATGAGTTTGGTGTGTTCAATGTTTTATCCATCAAAAAGACTGTTTATATAATTGTGCCGAAACTAGATTCTTTTAAACAAATTCCTTCCTCCGCTAACTTCTTGTCCCTCTATTTCTAGAATCGCTGGTCTGTATGCTTAGCATAGGTTATTTTCCATATTTGTCACAGGACATCAACAAATGAGGAACTGAGAATACCACCCGTTAGGTCTGCGATAGATTGGTAAGTTCGTTAAACTCCATTGTCAAGGTTATGGGATATTTGCAAAATTTTATATCCAGCGTTCCACTTTTGTGGAATTATGAATGCACTAGCAGAGGTATAATAGCGGTTTTGTGAATTTCCTTCCCAGTAAAATCAGAAGTCTGCCATTTTCTTCTTCATTCCTCCCCAAGTTACAACTTGTTTATGTTAGTACACTAAGCAGAAATAAGTAAACCATTAAGACTAATATATAGCGCCAAATTTTCTATTGTTCACCAAAGACAGATGACTAATAACTAATAACTAATAACTAGTGACTAAAAGAGGAGAAACCTATGGAAATCAAATCAGTCTCCCTAGAAATCCCAACAGGTAGTAACATCATCGTTGGTCAAACCCATTTTATCAAAACTGTGGAAGACTTATACGAGATAATGGTGGGAACTTCGGCGCAAGTTAAATTTGGTATTGCCTTCTGTGAAGCATCGGGAGCTTGTCTAATTCGCGTCGCCGGAAATGATAAGAATCTTGAAGAATTAGCAATAAAAAATGCAAAGGCGATCGCAGCCGGTCATAGTTTTGTTATCCTTCTATTAGAGGCATATCCAATCAATTTCTTGAATGCTATCAAGGAATGTCCGGAGGTTTGCACAATTTATTGTGCAACAGCCAATCCTGTACAAGTGATTGTCGCTGAAACAGAACAAGGACGAGGCATTTTAGGAGTTGTCGATGGGTTTTCTCCAAAAGGCGTAGAGGGTGCAGATGATGTTAAAGCACGCCAGCAATTGCTCCGCAATATTGGTTACAAGCTGTAGTTAATAATCATTGGTCGCTAGTCATTGGTCATTAGTAAATGACACAGGACTATTGACCCTTGAACTTTAACCCTTGAGTTAAGTTATTTTCCCTATCAGGCTCGGTTGATGATGCTCTGTGGTAACAGACTCTCCTAACCCTTTTGCAGAGGGTAATGGGGAATATAGCAGTTGGTAATTGTCTGTAAAAAACGAGAAGTCGGGTTGATTAAAAAAAACCCGACTTCTAGGAGTTGACGACAAAGCATAAAAAATGGTGGAGTGTGCAATTCCTGGTTGAAAAGCGAGGAATAAAGGAGGTTAATTATATGGTGGAATCTATTTCCACTACTGCTGCTGTTAATCAACCGATGAACTTTGCACCCATAGTTGTGCAACCTGTAGCAGAAATCCTACAATTTGCTGCTAAGGAACTGGAAAACAGACTGGCGGAAGTTATTAATCCATACCTGAAAACGCCTATAGCCGCAGGGTTAGTGGAGGGTGTGCAAAATGACCCTCGCTATCAGCAAGCTATGGAAAAATACGTTGCTGCTGATATCCGCGCACCAGAAAAAGAATTGGCAGCACGGTATGAATTTACTACACAGTTACTTGGATTGTTGGTGGAATGGCAAACTCATGCAAATCATGAGAGGCTGAACAAAATTAAAACGCTTTGGGAGAAGGACAATTGGTTTTCTAAGCTAGATAGACACGAGACAGTCAAAATTCTGGGTCGAGAACAACATCGCTTGTTAGTATTAGCTTCACCCCCAGAAATTAGCTTAGATTGTCCGCTATCGTTCCAGCATAACTTGCATACCGAAATTCGCAATGGTACAACGACGTTTTTCAGCCATCACTACCCACTAATAGAAGCAAATCATCACCCTTCCTTGTCTCCGGTGGAGTTTTATGGCGATTATTTCAAAGCACCAATTTCTGATAGTGATGTCATGCGGTTACAGGCGGTTTTGGGCTGCATTCCGACTACAATGGTCTATAGCGATATTACCGACTATCAAGTAAATTTCCACGTTGGATTTTGGGGATTACAAAATCATCATGTAGCGCAGTTTTCTATGCAGCCTTGGAACTGGGAGGAAGCCTATCTGAGCCTGCGAAAAGCTGAACACATGGAAACAAAAGCCCTACGTAGTATTAGACAAATTATCGTTACAGTTCATCAACTACTGGCGGCTTTTGTCACAGATTGGTATTACCTGCATATCAACCCGGTGTATAAACCGCAGCTATTTAATTTAGTTTCGGAGTTTCCCGATACATGGGTTCAGCCGTATACTGAAATTCTCCAAGGTATTTATCGCCAAAATCAATCAGGTATCTTTTACGAACAGGGATTAAAACTAGCAGAATTAGGACGCCACCAACAGGCTATAGATAGCTTTACAGATGCGCTGTGGTTGCAACCAGATTTTCCCGCAGCTGCGATCGCACAGGGGATAGCGCTGTATAATTCCCGACGCTATGAAGAGGCGATCGCTTGTTTAACAAAAGGTCTGGAGCGCCATCCAGAATCAGATGCAGCATGGTATTACCGAGGTGTTGCACTTTCCAGTTTAGGTAATCCGCAACAAGCTCTGCATTGCTTCCAAAAAGTCACCAGTCTTAAACCGCAACAACCAGAAGGATGGTTTGAATTGGGTGAAGTTTTGTTGCAATTAAAACACTACGGAGATGCTATCAAGGCGTACAACAAAGCGATCGCTCTCAAACCTGATTTCCAAGAAGCCCTAGAAAATCGGGAACTGGCAAGTAAAAAATATTGGTGGAATTGTAAAGATGTGGGCACTCTCTTAGGACACTCTGCCCCAGTTACATTTTTATCTTTTAGCCCCGATGCTCAATTCCTTGCCACGGGTAGCAGTAGCGGACACGACATCCTGAAACTATGGTCGATGAAGACGGGTCAAGAGATACCAATCCATACACCGTATTTCTCCTGGGTACATGCTCTGTCTTATAACCACCAATCCAAATTACTGGTAATTAGTAGCGAGGAAAACGTTCTAGAAATTTGGTCTACGGAAACCGGCGAGAAACTCCATACCCTTACCGGACATACCGATTGGATACACTCTCTCACCTTTAGCCCCGACTCCGAGTTACTTGTCAGTGGTAGTGCGGATAAGACTATTAAGATTTGGTCAGTAGCAACGGGCAAGAAAATCCGCACCTTCACAGGGCACACCAATTGGGTTAGTTGTGTCAGTTTTAGCCCCGATTCTGAATTAATTGCCAGTGGTAGTGCTGATACAACTATCAAACTTTGGTCGGCTGCTACATGGAAAAAGTTACGCACCATGACCGGACATTCTGACTGGATACGCGCTATCCACGACCCCCATCACGTCCATGAGTCGGTAGTCACGTACAAAGAATTACAAAACCTCACAGGGCACACTGACTTGATATCTTCTCTAGCATTTAGCCCCAATGGGAAACTTCTTGCCAGTGGTAGTTGGGATTCCACCGTCAAGATTTGGAATCCGGCGACGGGGAGACAAATCCGCAGTCTCAACGGACATTCCGACCGAGTATATGCGGTGGCGTTTAGTCCCGACGCTCAATATCTAGCTAGTGCCAGTGCAGATAAAACTATCATGATTTGGTCAGTAGCCAGCGGTAAAAATTTACGCACTCTCACCGCCCACGGTGACCAAGTAATGTCTGTCGCCTTTAGTCCCAACTGCCGCTTCCTGGCTACTGGTAGTCATGATAAGTCGATTATCATTTGGCGGTGTCGGTAGCTAGAGATAGAACTCTAAATAATTAAAAATACAATTAGGTAGTTGCACCCAAAAGTGCAGTTGTAAAATATGGGACATTAAGAAAAAACTAAATTTTTTAGCCAGGAAGCTATAAAGTATAACTTTTATCTTCTGCGTTTGTTGTGCTTGCGCTTGCGCTTGAGTACCCAAACAACAGCAGCAACAACCAGAATACCGAGGACGATTTTAGAGACAGGAGCCAGATATTGATCCACCAGTTCATACTGACTCCCCAAAATATAACCAGCGAAGGTTAACAGAGCTACCCAGGCGGCGCTACCAATGGTGGAATAGATCAAGAATGGTAGCAAGGGCATGTTGCTTAATCCAGCGGGGACGGAAATCAAAGTCCGGACTCCCGGTACAAGACGACCAATTAAGACTGCGATCGCACCTTGTTTGTTAAACCAGCGGGTTGCTTTATCAATATCACCGCTGGATATAGTGATCCACTTGCCATACTTATCAGCCAAATATTTCAGGCGAGGTTCACCCAAAAATTTACCAGGGTAGTACCAGATTAGTGCCCCTAGCACCGAGCCAATTACCCCCGCCAAAAATACACCAAACACATTCAGCTTGTCCGGTGTTGCTCTGGCGGTAAATCCGGCTAGAGGCATAATTAATTCCGAAGGTATGGGCGGAAATAGGTTTTCTACAAACATCAGCAAGGCTATTCCCAGGTAGCCCATCGAGTTGATCGTAGTTGTTATCCATTCCAGCATCGAGTTGAGTCCTTAAAATTTCTTAAGCTAATCGTTGCTAGCATAAGCGATCAAGTTCCTTTGTGGCATTCTCAGCTAGATGCAATTTCCACTGACTATGTTGGTTTCACCCATACTGGGTAAATTCGGAGACTGATTTTTCCGGAAATCTTTGTAATTTTTATTACTTGCTCAACTGGCTTTGTGGATTTTTCCGTCCGGCATTGTGGCATCAGTTAATACAGCATCTCGCAGATTGGCTTCTATGAGGTTGGCTTCATTTAACTTCGCTCGCAACAAGCTGGCCTTACTTAAATTGGTTCCCAGCATCACCGCTCGCGTCATTGTCGTACCAACTAATTTGGAACTACATAAATTGGCATATCTGAGATTAGATTTACTTAAGTTTGCACCAGTTAAGACTGCTTGTTCCAGATTTGCGCCCTTTAAAGTCGCTCTGGTTAAATTTGCACCGCTTAAACTCGCTTTAGAAAGATTTGCTCCTTCTAGATTGGCGTCAGTTAAATCTGCTTGCCGTAAGTTCGCTCCTGTTAAATCAGCTTGTCGCAAATCTACTCCGCGTAAATCTGCTCCTCGGAAGTTAACCAGAGATAGATTAGCCCTTCTCAAATTGACTCCACTCAAACGAGCAAACAGTAGTTTAGCTTTGTATAAATTAGCTTGGCTAAAGTTTCTTTGACCGGCTTCATACAACCGTTTAATGTCACTAGCATCCATCTAAATACCTCCATTCTGTTGACGTTTAAAACCGAGGTGAGCCAGTATAAATCAGTAAAAAGCAGTTAAAAAAACAAGAATTTACCCTTGATGCAAGTAACTGCATACTTAACCAATCCATGCCGTTAGTCTTGCGTCTGTAGCATTGATTTCTGGCTTTTTTCCTCGGTATATGGTTATTCAGTCGGCTTCTACCTCTAGCTAACGAATCCATGCCTAATTACAGAATTAGATATTCAAAAACGAACCACTGGCATTCCTAGAAATGCCAGTGCAGGCGGATTCCCACGCTAAAGGTATTCAAAGAAGCAAAGAAAGTGTCGTGTCATATTTGTATAGCACCCTTAATCACAGAATAGCGGAGATAGTTTAATTTCCCAATAGGCTAATAGGGGGTAGAAACCTGATAAATAGAAAAATCATTTCATCTTTAAACAATCTTTAATTATTGCTCTTCCATAAACAGATTAGAGGTAACAATTTGCAGCCGACTATTTGGTCTGTTTAGTTTTTTTTCAAGCATTATCTTCATCGCGGTAGCCTCTAAGCAGAATATTTACCCTGGGAATTTGATTTTTTCCTGTCATAGCATTGTTCATCATTAGTATCCTTTTATGCCATTGCTCAATTACCCTAGGTATTCTATAACATCTGTTCCCAATTTTACAGCTTGGTGATTTTTAAAGTAGCCTATCGCACTATTCCCTGTTTGTTGCAAAAATTGCATCGAGGTTATGTGTCAAATCAGGTATTTTGCTATATGATTAGGCATTTTGTCTTAACTAAGACATACGAATAAATGTTAAGTATATATTTTTTTCTTGCATTTTTGTTTCGACTTTTAAGAAATGGTTTTTTCAATGCTGCTGACATCAACGATAGAGAAGACAAAGAAATCTTTGTTTGATGCTTCTACGTGAGCAATTAAACTTATTGTATTAGATATAACATAACTTTTCATCAATATTATTACTGATAGGTATGTTATATCTAATACTTTTGTTATGCAGTTACTACTACAGTTTGTGGTGCTGTGGCAAAACTTGCAACATTCCCCATCTGTGTCCAATAGGTAGCCACTAGTCGCTGCTCATCAGTTAACAAATCTTGGTAAATTTCTGTAAACACGGCTGTAGTTACCGGATCGGTGTATAGAGAGCATAAATGAGCAAGTTCCCCAATCGCAGTTTGCACATCACCCAAAGCACAACGTAATTGGTAAATATCGTCATTTCCTTGGAAGGCAGTTTTGACTTTGGCAAACTTATCGGCAAGATTTGCTGCTAACGAGGGTTTTTCGCCCAATTCTGCCAGTCTTTTATCCAATTTTTGAATGTGACGCCATTTACATTGAATCATCTCGTAAAATAGCGATTTCACTTGTGTATCGGATTCTTTAACAGCATAAGTTTCCAAAGCTTCCAAAGAATACCGTTCACCTGCTAGAGCAATATTCAACCCTTTAACTATTTCACCTTTAGTGGAACCACCCCAAGCTTCAGCAACTTTCCACCATTCAGTATTACGGTGATTTTCTGAGGGTAATGTATCTAGTGTGTTGCTGTAACCTAGACGACTGAGAATAGCGGTAGTAAACATCGCTAAATCTCCTGGTTGTCGTGAGGTAATCAAATTACCGTCTACAACCACTGGTTGATTAATATATTCTGCACCCGCATTAATCATGTCTTTGCGAATCGCACTGTAGCCAGTGGCTTGTTTACCTTGTAACAAATCCCCTTCAATTAAAACTTGTGGTCCATGACAAGCGGCAGCTACTAACTTACCTTGTTGCATGGCTTCAATTACAAACCGAACTGTATTCGGATTACGGCGCATTTTGTCAGGAGCCAAACCACCCGGAATAATTACCGCATCAAATTCACTAGACCTAGCTTCTGTGGTGGTTCCGTGGGCTTGCAAGACCTCTTTTCCATGCTTGCTTGTGTATTTTTCATTTATCAGAGAACCGAGGATAACAACATCAAATTTTGCTTGTTTTAGGGCGTTGTAAGGTACTGAAAATGCTGTATCTTCAAATCCATTTTCGATGAGGATAGCGACTTTTTTATGCCCATAATTATTGGTGGTTGCTGTCATAAATTTGCCCTCACGATTCTAAGTATCTAATTGTTCTTGTTTGTCAATATTTGAATTGTTGAACAAGTAATCAACTATAGGTCATGAACCTGCCAACTACTAAAAATGAGTTGTTAAGTTTATTACTACAGTTTGATTAAAACAGTGCTACAACTACACCTGCTGTGCAGTCCGAAATACTTCTGCTGTTGATGAAATCGTCTCACTGGGATAGTGATAGATATTTATGCCTAAGCACTGAATTTTTATTTAATTTTGGTGGGAACTTGCTTTACTAAACTCTGCATATTTAACTTTTAGCATCTCGTATTGTTAACACAACTATTTTTCCGTTAACTTTGTCTTATTTTTTTGAAGTATTGTAAAGTCAGCCCAATAAATTGCTGGTAATGCTATGTATTTTTTGTGAGTTTTAAGTGAGTTTTTCCGGGTAAAATTTCTTGCAATTAATACCTTTGACTTGATGTTAAAATCAAAGGCATCACAGCTATGGTAACTTCCGCAATAGTCAATGTTATGCTTTGGTAGTTAAGTATCATATGAAACAATAAATTAAACTAGACTGCAAAAAATCAATGGGCAAATAAAATCTATTACGGTAAATCGTATCAAAACCAACCAGTAATTGAAGCTGGTGGCAAAAAAGTCTAGGATAACTGGACAATCACCTAGAAAAACAGGAGAAAATAGCTACATCGCTACTTTCTTATATGTTATACCCTACCCTTAAAGGTGGGGTCTTATTTATTTATACTAAAACAATTATGGAGCCATGAGATTTTATAGAGCAGCGATTAATCACTTTTTTGGCAAAATATTACTTTTGATAGAGAAGACGTGGCATAGATTTTAAACCAACCTGACTTATTTTTCAATTGATTAGAGAAAATAAACTGAGAATTGTTAAATATATCACTTTAATTCTAAGATGCGAATAGAGTGAAGAGCAAGCTAATAAACCTCCCGATGGAATGCTAATTGCTAGATAAAATTACACTAATTACTTGATTACGGGTAAGATGACGGTAAATATGGTTCCCAGTCCGAGTGTACTCTGTAGGGAAATTTTACCCCCATGTTCCTCTACACACCTGTTGATAATAGCTAATCCCAAGCCAGAACCAGGAATTGCATCCACATTACTAGCGCGATAGAAAGGTTGAAAAATTTGCTCTTGGTCTTTCAGGGGGATACCAATTCCCTGGTCTTGAATGTGGAAGACAACGCTGTTTTCCTGAGCAATTAGTTGAAAAATTACTTGTCCTCCCTGGGGTGAATATTTAATAGCATTGGCAAGTAAATTAGTTAAAATGTGTCGTAATAGGCTTTCATCCCATAGTCCGGGTGTGATTTTTCCTTGAATTGAAAAAACGATTTGATGTTTATCTCCTGTGCTGATTTGTAACTCTGCTACTAGGCGATGACAGAATAATTCTAAATCAAGAGGTGTAGGTTGAAATTGCAGTTTACCTGTCTCAGCTTTACCTATAACTAATACCTCATCTAATAGCTGAGCCATATTTTTAATCGATGAGCGAATTAGCTGGTAATGAGAAAGTTTTGTCTCTGGGGTCAATTTCTGTTCATAATTTTGTAGCAATCCTGTAGATAGGAGAATACTATTTAAAGGATTACGGATGTCGTGAGACAACATCGAGACAAATTCAGATTTTAGTTGGTTAAGTTCCTTAGCTCTGACTAACTCCGCAGTCCGTTCTTTTACTCGATTTTCTAAGGCTTCATTGAGTTTTCGGAGAGTTTCTGACGTTTGTTTACGCTCAATGGCATAGCATAAAGAACGAGCTAATAGTTCGCCATTCACTTGTCGCTTGACAAGATAATCTTGCGCTCCCTGACGTACTGCTTCAATCGCTAATTCATCATCATTTGTGTTGGTTAAAACTACAATTGGTAAGTCGGGAGCGATGGTAATTAAAGGTTCAAGGGATGCTAATCCTTGACTATCTGGTAGGGTTAAATCTAACAAAATCACATCGTAGGAACAGGCTAATTTTTTGTCATTACTTAATTCGATGAGTGCTGCTTGCAGTCGTTGAACATGAACGACGCTAAATTGCTTAGACTTAGCTTGCTTCAGCAACTCTTGTAACAGTCTAGCTTCGGCTAAACTGTCTTCAATTAACAAGATTTTTACTGAAGTTGCAACCATAAAAAATTGAAAATCCTGAGTTTTTAGGGACGTCGCAACTAGGCATCCATAGTATTGTAGGGGCGGGATTTCCCCGCCCAGAAGAAGCGGTTTCCCCGCCAATATTGGAGTTTCCTCACCCATTCCACAGCTAGAAATATTGAATTTTGAATGGGGAATTTGTCATATTATATGTCTACTTCATAACTCCTCATTCTAATGGTAAAGTGACAGTTGCTAGCCAAAACTCCTCAATACCCTTGACTATTTTAAATAGGTCGTTGAGATTGCGAGATTTGGTAATGTAGCAGTTGACATGTAATTCGTAACTCTGAGAAATATCTTCTTCGTTTTTAGAGGTTGTTAGCACAACTACGGGAATGCGTTTTAAACTAGGGTCAGATTTAATTTCTGCCAGCACTTCTCGACCATCTTTTCTTGGTAAATTCAAATCCAGCAGGATTAAATCTGGACGTAGCGCATCAGCATATTCCCCTTCGCGACGAAGATAAGTCATTGCATCCATACCATTTCTTACTGTCACCACTTGGTGAGGTATGGAGCTATGTTTTAAAACTTCTTGGATAAGACGGACATCTGCTTTATTGTCCTCCACTAAAAAGATGATTTTGTGTCTTTCTCCCGTTTCTACGCTCACGCTCGCGTCCTCCAACTGGAATTGTAAAATAGAAGGTAGCGCCATTTCCGAGTTCTGACTCTACCCAGATACGACCCCGGTGACACTCAACAATTTTTTTACAAATCGCTAATCCCATCCCTGTTCCAGGGTATTCATCCCGCGTGTGTAAACGTTGAAAAATCACAAAAATCCGCTCAGCAAACCGCGGGTCAAGACCTATACCGTTATCTTGAACAGAAAATAACCACGCATCCTCTAATCGCGAAGCTCCCACATGAATTTCTGGCGGTTTTTCACTGCGGAACTTAATAGCATTAGCAATTAAGTTTTGGAACAATTGCATTAATTGAGTGCTATCTGCCATCACCGTTGGTAGAGTCTCGTAGGTAACGCTAGCACCACTTTCTGCAATCCGAGTCCGCAAGTTATTCAGAGCTTTATTTAAGGCTGTTTCTACCTGCGTTAGTTGAAATTCTACACCCTGCATATCGACTTTGGAGTATGCAAGCACATCATCAATTAACGTTTGCATTAAGCTGACTCCTTCAACGGCGAAAGTGATAAACTCTTTCGCATCTTCGTCAAGTTCATCTTGATAGCGCATCTCCAGTAGCTGCACATAATTTGCTACTTGATTTAGTGGTTCTTGCAAGTCATGAGAAGCGACGTAAGCAAATTTTTTCAGTTCCGCATTAGAACGTTCTAAATCGTGCGCTAATTGAGCTAATTCATCAGCTTGACGCAGCACAATATTAATAATTGCTTTCCGCAATTCTAGTGCTGCTTTTATTTCTACTGCTTTCCAAGGTAAAGAAGTTAAGCGAACTGTTTGTTTCCACAATTCAAAGGATTTACGTGGTGATAAACGTACACCTGTCTCTGTTTCTTTAGCTTCATAGGCTTGATTAGGGTTGCCTCCCCAATTAACAGTTTGAATTACTTCTGGTCGAAACCACAGTACATAATTTTTCGGGGAAATAGGAATCGCTAACAAACCACTCGCGACATTTTTAAACCTTTCAGCATCTGGATAAATTTTCGGCAAAGAATCTGTATAGAAGACTTCTTCTTGCACATTATTCTTCAGCCATTGCAGTAAGAAATTGAGGTCTTCTGATTTGGGAGTTTCACCAATTACTGTGCAATTGTTACCAAAACAAATTGCTGCCCCTTGAGCGCTTGTCAATTCTAAAATATTGGGTTGCTGCTTGACTAAACCATCAATAAAATTTTCAGCTTGGGACATATAATCAATCAAAGTTGATTGGATATATGTCAATTTCATCCGATAGTCGTAATCTTCCGTTTCTTCCCTAGCAGAAATTTCCGAAAATACTACTCTTCCCAAAAATTCACAGGCTTTTCGCAACTCGTAAGAAACATATTTTGGGGTTTGATGATGACAAGCAATTAGTCCCCAGAGTTTTTGCTCTTTAATCAACGAAATAGTCAAGGAAGCACCCACCCCCATATTATGCAAATACTCGATATGACAAGGAGAGGCACTTCTGAGAATTGATAATGTTAAATCAATGGGATGCTGACTAATCGGATTAATAGCCGGAAAAATTTCCCCAGCATCAGCATGACTGTCGGGTATTAATCTAATCCAATTAGAACTGAATAACTTTCTCGCGGTTTTAGGAATATCGGATTCTGGGTAATGTAAACCCAGAAAAGACTCCATAGAATCCAGTTTTTCTTCCGCAATCACACTCCCATGTCCATCGTCATCAAATTTATATAACATCACCCTGTCAAATCCGGTGACTTTTCGCACCTCCTGAACAATGATTTGACAAAAGTCCCGCAAATTTGATGTTGCTTCTAGTTGATTAATTGAGGCTCTTGCTAGATGGTAAAAGCTGAGGAAGGGAATATTGTCTTGAGAAAGGGCTGGCTCTAATTCTAAAATTAAAAATCCATCATTACTGCGATGAAAAACACCATCAAATACTAAGTATTCATCGCCTTTTTTTCTTACCCAAATCTTTGTGGGATTAATAAAATCTAAACTGTCTGCTGTTAATCCAGCTTTAATTCTCTCGACTTGAAACTCGTCTAGAACTTCAGCTAGTTTCTTTTGCAGCATTTTGGTGGGAGAAATACCAAAGACATCTGCGGTATTGCTACTAGCTTGTAAGATTGTTAGTTCAGGCTCTTGCAAGACTAATAGTACACCGTGCGGCTGAATTTTACCAGATATATGAATTGGTTGCGCCTCAAAGTTGGTGAAATTAATATCCGCTGATGGGAAATCACTTTGATTCATGGTTAGCCTCCGGTGGCTGGGGCAATAAAAACTAGAATAGGTATAGGTTAGGAACGCTTAACTTTCTAAATACAGTTTAGTATTCCAACCGCCAGTAAAACGCCAAAATATCAAATCGAAAATCTACAAAATATCCTTTCTTCTTGGTGGTTAAAAGTCTATCACAAGCTGAAGGGATGCATTGAGCAACTGTTAACAATTCCAATTAGACAAAAACCCTTTAGTTCTAGGATTTCTGCCGAAATCTGTTTTTTAGCCGGGATTTTTATCTAAAATTATTAACAAAATAAAATTTTAGTTAATTTACTTAAATGTAATCACTCATAATTAACTTTAAGTTTATTCATGAACATGAAAAAATAATATAGGAATGCTATCTGTGAGAATGACAATCCTCAGATACCCGACTTCTTTAAGAAGTCGGGTATCTAAGGTAGAAGAACCATTATAAGAACGCCAAAAAACCAAGGATTAATCAGGGATGAATTAGTAATTGAGATTTTCTATTCCAAATAAATTCCCAATCAAAAATCCCCTAGCGCCATTTTTCACTCCAAGCACCTGTGACATCAAAACCACGCGGTGTAACAGGAGTTAAGCGTAAGGAACCCCAACCAAAGGTGTTACAAACAGGTCCGAAACCAGTACCACAAATATCGCTAGCACCGTAACCATTAAAAGACCGAGTACCAATGTGAGAATAGGTATTTCCATTCCAGGAACCATTACCAAACCAAGTGGTGTTTTTTATCCCTTCCCGGAGGACGCAACGCAATCCAGAACCAGTACGAGTTCCTGCTAAATCAGAGACTCGATATTCATCAAAGTAACCACCACAAGTTTTTGGTCTGGGTAATGGTTGATAATTTGTAGAATTGACTAATTGCCATTGTTCATTCCATGCACCTGTAACTCTAATGGTCGAGGGATTAATAATTTCTACCTTCAGATTTCCTGGAAAAGTATTATTAATATTCTCACCGTTACCATGAATATCTGAAGCAAAACCAACCAGATTAGAACCACGATAAAAAGCATGTCCCACATGACGATAAGTTGCACCACCCCAGTTACCTTCGCCATACCATGCTATTTTCGGAATGCGGGAATTACCAGGGTTGGCTTCACCAAACTTAACGCAACGAATACCGCGACCCGAACGGTTATTTAATGGTCTAACAACATAGGTACGCAGATGCGGACCGCAGGTAAAATTAGAGCTTTGAGCTAGTTGCAAATTACCTGATTGTAAATTACTCAATAAGGGAACTTGAGCAACAGCAGAAGTTGCACTGGCAAGAAAAATTGCGCCGCTAGCAGCGACAAATTTCAAATTCAGTCTGAACATAGTTCTATTACCTTGTATAAATTCTCAGGGGCAGAATCTTATCTTCAACCCCTTCACTTGTTCTCTAGTTCTGTTAACGTAGTTTTATGCACACTCGGCAAAGCATCATTGAAATTTTTTCCTCTTTTGTGCAATTTGAGGCGGATCGTTTTAGTAGTTGGGCTACGGATGCTAAACTACGCCGCAGTATGCAAAGATGTGTCACCCTCAGTCCTCAAGTTGACAGTTTCCAAACCAATTCAGACAACTTTTGGGCGGTTTACTGGTATAAGGTTTGGCTGTCTCAAGCTGCCAGTGTTCAACCTACTAGTATTGCAAAAGGACATTTAACCGCCTATTTGCAAGAACCTTGCTACTGGGAAGCTAAAAAAACTACTGCTAACTTTAGCAGTAATCAATACACCCTATCTGATTGTTTTCAAATAGCGATTTCCCAGATAGATAGAGTTCTGAAAAATTATGATGTCAATCAAGGTTCTGTACTGAAAAAATACGCTACTGTAATCTTCAGTAGTGCCATTCGCGAAACCCTACGTCAACGTCATGAAGTTGATATCTGTACTCCTTGGGGACTGCTACGTAAAATTAGTCAAAAGCGGTTGATTGAATCTTTGCAAACTGCAGGTTTATCTTCATTAATAATTGATACTTACGTCCTAGCTTGGAATTGTTTTAAGACACTTTACATACCCAAACAAGCTACTGTCACCCGACAATTAACTAGACCAAATAACCAGACTTGGGAAGCGATCGCCGAGCTTTACAACAGTCAAACCCAGCAGCCACAAAATCCAGACACTCTGGAAAAATGGCTGTTAAATTCGGCTGTAGCAGTCCGCAATTATCTCTATCCCTCTTTAACTTCAATTAATAATTCATCTAGTGGTCAAGATTCAGTAGAATGGATAGATAATATCCCCGCAAATGAGCAAGATTCCTTAATCAGCGAGATAATCACCCAAGAGGAAGAAGAAAGTAGATTAGACCAGCAAGCAGAAATTAACCAGGTTTTAATGTCTGCTATTGACCAATTAGAACCACAAGCACAAAAAATTATCCAATTTTACTACGGTAAAGGATTGACTCAGCAGCAAATTGCCCAACAACTGGAAATGAAGCAATACACTGTGTCCAGACGACTGACCAAATCTCGCGAATCTTTACTCCAAAAACTTGCTCAATGGGGTCAAGAAAAACTGCATATTTCTGTAAATTCAGACCTACTCCAAAATACCACCATCGTGCTGGAGGAATGGCTGCAAAATTACTACAATCCTCCCCGTTTACCATCTTCCTTGGAGTAACCATTATGACACTAGATACAGCAGATACGGCTTTATTTACTTTCGCCAAACCTACCGATTTGATTTTAGAAATCCCACCTACAGAGGATGCACAGAAATTATCTTTGAGTGCAACTTGCTATCAAGCATATATCAATAACCTGTGCTTGAGTGCAATTTTACCTTGGTTGCAAGAAGACTTCTCACCCCAAGCACAACCCGCATTTAATACTGCTGCATTACCTAGTATTTGGGAATTCGTCAATGGCTGTGCCATTAGCGTCGCTAATAAACGCTTTATCTTAATTCCCAGCGAAGCTATTGATATCAGCGAATTGCGCGTACCCCAAGAATGGATAGATATTCCCAGTTGGGTGGGAGATTATTATCTAGCAGTACAAATAGAACCAGATGCTGGCTGGGTGAGAGTTTGGGGTTACTCTACCCACGAGAAAATTACCACAGTTGCGAGCTATCAGCCAAGCGATCGCACCTATTCTCTCGATGCTAGTCAAATCTTCAGCGATATTAGCTCTTTAGCAGTCGTCCAGCGGCTTTGTCCGCAAGAACCCACCAAATCATCTATAGCGCTACTCCCAAGCTTACCACAACAGCAAGCAGAAAACCTGATTGCCCGCTTAAGCAACCTCAAAGTCATCACACCCCGACTAGCTATCCCTTTTCAACTCTGGGGAGCCTTAATTGAACATGGTGGCTGGCGGTATAGATTATATCAACGACGCTTGGGCTTACCAGAACAATGGTCAATTCTAGAATGGTTGCAAAATGGCGTTTCCCAAATCCCCCAACAACTCGGCTGGGTAACTTTAGAAATGCAAACTAGTATGGCACTAGCGCGGAGTAGCGAACAAATACCACCCCAGACAGTCCTCTCCCGTCATTTGCTGATAGCAGGACAAGCCTATGAATTACGTATCATCCCCCAAGGTGACGCACAACAGAGAATTTGGCGCTTTGAGTTGCAAAACGCTACCGTCGGTGTATCCATTCCCGGTGGCTTTAAACTACGACTCCTCAGCGAAGACTTGCAACCTTTCCCTAACAACGAAGACATAGCCACTACCGCTGTCGAAAAACTATTTGTCGAGGTGGCTCTAGAACCCGGTGAAGGATTAGTCTGGGAAATAGAACCAGTACCCGACAATTACGACCAAGAAATTCTCAGATTTTAGTTATTGGTCATTAGTCATTGGTCATTAGTTCAGTCAGATAAATTACGCAGAATCACTGATAATAACTCCAGTTATTGGTTAAAATTTATCTCTACCCTCTCCCCTAGGGAGAGGGGTTGGGGGTGAGGGTTCTTGTCCAAGGCTAGATGTTATTCACTGATAACCGCTGGGTATAAACCCACATCCATATTCCTTATATTTATTGGTATTATTATTAGTTTTACTGCTCAAATTACTGCTCAAAAAAAGACAACATCTAAATGATTGATATCTTGGTAAAGAATATTTATTTTTTCAAACTTTTATGACAATTTGGCGAGTTATCTGCATAATCTGCATAATCAAGTCAAGAGTAAAAAGCTGTATATTTTACATCCATATAACCGGGAATGGATGTTATCATTGTTGCGATTAACAGGACAGAAAGTCGCTAATTTTCGCCACCATCAAAACTTGGAGGTCAGAGAATTATCACTCTTATGTAATTCTTAACAATTCCATTCCCTAAGTAAGTGCATGGTGCTAGATTAAATATGTAGAGGATGGGCATAAAAAAATGCTTATACATCAAAAGAGTTACCAGGCTGTCCTGATTTGGGGGACGCTGTGCCATCTTTCCTCTCTGGCATGGATACCCATCGGATATCTGGTTAGTAAGTGTATACCATTAGAAATGGTGCAGGTTATCAACATTCCTTTTTTAATTCCGCTTTATGTTCCTGGCTTAAATTTTGTCGGACCGTTACTGATTTGGCGCAAGAAAAAATCCTTGCATCCCTTACTTGATACCCAATGCAAAGAAGCATTAAATTTTCAACTTTCTACAGCGACATATGCTATGTCATTGGGAATTATCTGTGCTTTTGTGTTTGTCGCGATTTGTGGTTCTATATCCTTGTTATTTGAGTTTTGGACAGAAGAAGTATTCTCGATAGGTTTCTGGATTTTATTCGTGATATTTACTTTGCTCTCAGCAGCCATGCTGATTTATCAAAGTTTATTTGTATTTATTGCTACGATTGCTGTGTTGATGGCTAAGGTTTATCACTACCCATTTACTAATAAATATTACAAGTGAACATTACCCTGAGAATAATATAATGGTATGTTCTGACTCTGTGTCCTCCGTATCAATTGCCCTATTTCCACCATGCAATCTACCTCTTTGGCTCATCAATCTCAAATAGGCGTCGCCGTTATCGGTACGGGATTCGGTCAAAAAGTACACATACCAAGCTTACAAGCTCATCCTCGCACCGAGGTAGTTGCTGTTTATCACCGCGACCTAGATAAAGCCACCGCAATTGCATCTACCCATAAAATTCCCTACGCTGGCAATACCATAGAGGAAATTTTGGCATTACCGCAAGTGCAAGCGGTGACTATTTCCACGCCGCCATTTTTGCATTATCAAATGGCAAAAACAGTGCTGCAAGCGGGTAAGCATGTATTGTTAGAGAAACCCGTTACCCTAAGAGCAGAACAAGCAAAAGAACTGTACTATTTAGCACAAGATAAGGGCGTAATTGCCACAGTAGATTTTGAATTTCGCTTTGTCCCAGCATGGCAGATGCTAGCGGAATTATTAGCAGAAAATTATGTTGGTTCTAAACGCCTGATTAAAATTGATTGGTTGGGTTCTTCCCGTGCCGATGCATCCCGTGCCTGGAATTGGTATTCTCAAAAAGACTTGGGAGGAGGAGCTTTGGGGTCTTTAGCTTCCCACAGCTTCGACTACATTCACTGGCTATTCGGTCCAGTCAAACGCCTCAGCGCTAATTTAACCACAGCCATTCCCGCACGACCAGACCCTGTAACTGGGGAACTAAAACCAGTAGATTCCGATGATACCTGTATGCTGATGCTGGAATTGGCAGACGGGACACCATGTCAAGTTACCATTAGTGCAGTCGTACATGCACAGCGTACCCATTGGCTGGAAATTTATGGCGATCGCGGCACCTTAGCCTTGGGAAGTGAAAACCAAAAAGATTACATCCACGGATTTCGGCTCTGGAGTTCCCAACCTGGTAAACCCCTCTCGGAAATAGAGATTCCCAACAGGTTGCTATTTCCCAAAAATCACAGCGACGGACGCATCTCTGCATTTATGCGCGTCATTGACCAATGGGTACAAGCCATTGACACCGGGGAACCCAAAGCACCCGGAATGCGGGAAGGGGTTTACTCCCAGTTATTGATGGATTTATCCCAGGAGTCGAATGCAAAATCTAGCTGGGTAGATGTACCAGATTTGGCGTTGTGAGTCTTGTAGGGGCGGGGTTTCCCCGCCCGTCCTTTCTCGTTTTCTCGTTCCCAGGTTTTTCTCGTTTTCTCGTTCCCAGGTTCAACCTGGGAACGAGGTTAGGGAGGTTATACCTCCCATCAGCAGCTAAACCATTTAGAGACTTTCCACCAGAAAGTTTCTACTGGTTCCCAATTAAACCCAGAAACTATCGCGGCACCCTAGGAGTCGGAGTTGGTTTTGGGGTCGGAGTCGGTAGGGGTGAAGGTGTTTCTGTGGGAGTTGCTTCCGGAGTGGGTGCTTCTGTGGGAGTTGCGGTTGGTTCCGGACTAGGAGTAGGAGGTGTTTCCGGAGTCGATGTCGGTGTTGGTTCCGGACTAGGAGTAGGAGTAGGAGGTGCTTCCGGAGTGGGTGCGGGTGTTGGTTCTGGAGTTGATGTCGGTGTTGGTTCCGGAGTTGATGTTGGTGTTGGTGATGGACTAGCGGTGGGTTCCGGTGAACTAGACGTTCCTGGTTCTGACTTTTGCTTTTGGTAAACCGCCACCACTTTCTTGACATAATTGGCTGTAAAGCCGCTGTTACAACCTCCTACGTCACCTGTCATCCACCAACAGGCTGTACGACGGACTGTCGCCATTTCGTTCTTCGTAGCCCCATAATTCCTGTTCATCTCCCGTTTGACGACGAAGGTGACAATCCCGCGTGCTGTTACAGGACTAGCTTCAAATTCCTGGGGTGTAATTGACCGTCCGATGGCTCGTTTAGACCAATCAGGAATAATCCCCGGCTTGACTTGCCATGCACTGTAGAGATTATCGTTGGGAGTATTTGGTGGTGCAGCTTCTTTCAGTGCATCTACCATAGCCCGAATTTGGGCATCAGTTACTTGTGGCTTTGATGGCGGCTTTTGTTGTTGTGCTTGAGCTAGCAGGGAAGATAGACCCAAGCTAACAATCATACTGCCGAGTAGGAATCGCACGGTTTTTTTCATCATGACCCTGAAATTACTGATAATCAGAGTTGCTCATTAGCAATCACCACAGGATTCAACATTCCAGCAACCGTGTGCGTCTGTCTCAAGGATGATTTGATTGTTTGTATAATTTTTAGTTGTAGATTAACAATTTCCCATTCAAATGTTTTTCCTAATCGGGATTTGGGGAACAAATAGCTAATAGTTACAGTCTCTAACTTTTCTCTAATTTAGATTATTACATATCACCTCTGAAAAATTATCAGTATGTAATTTACTTCTGTATTATGTTTAACTTTTTTTATAGCGCATCCCCGGCAATTGTGACACTAAACCCATGAGTTCTAATTGCAACAAAGCACTAGAAACCTCTGCTGTTGGTAAGCCCGTTTGTTGCACAATCAAATCAAAAGCTACAGACTCCGACGCCAACGCATCTATTACCTGCTGCAACTGGGGTGATAAACTGGGTTGCACTGCATTCTGCACAGGTGGTGGTACCTCCACAAAATCCAATTGGGGTTCCAATTGGGGTATGGCACCCAACTTGCGTAACAGTTCATCTAGTTCCTGGCAAATTATCTCCGCTCCCTGGCTGATGAGTCGCAAACAACCCTGGGAAGGGAGGTCGTCAATCCGTCCCGGTAAAGCATAGACATCCCGTCCAAATTCATTCCCATAGCGGGCTGTAATCAACGCTCCAGACTGGTTGGGAGCTTCCATTACTAGTACCGCTCGCGATAATCCAGCGATAATCCGATTGCGACGGGGAAAATGGGTGCGATTAGGGGCTGTTTTCGCTGGATATTCGCTCAAAACTAACCCCTGCTGGATAACTTGTTGATACAATTCCCGATTTCTAGCGGGATAAATGACATCTACCCCCGTACCCAAAACGGCTATGGTGCGTCCCCCAGCTTCTAAACAAGCTGCATGGCTTTCGGTATCAATTCCCTCTGCTAACCCAGAAACTACCGTAAACCCATTTCTCGCCAAAGCTGCACTAATTTTTCGTGTCCAGCGCCTCCCATACTCAGTCGGTTTGCGCGTCCCGACAATCCCCACCAAGGGTTTAGCGGCAAGATTTTCTGGCAGTTCCACCTGACCACGATAGTACAACACTGGTGGTGGACTGGGAATTTCTAACAACAAGCGGGGGTAGGGAGCATCCGCTGGTGTCCAAAAATGGGGGTTTTTCTCTAGATGTTGCGCTAGAAGTTTCTCTGGGTCAACGCGCGATCGCACCTCCTGCACCTTTGCAACTGTCTGATAACCAAAACCCTCTACTGCCCCTAACTTGGCTTTTGGTGCTTCCCAAGCGGCTGCCAGTGTGCCAAAATGCTCTTGCAATCGTCGTAATAATACGGGTCCAATTCCCGGAATTTGCGACCAAGCTAACCAGTATGCACGTTCTTCAGTCATTAGTTATTAGTTATTAGTCATTAGTTATTAGTCCTTAGCAGGACTTATACCATTTCACGAAAATATTGATACATATTATTTTGTGTAGGGGTGGGGTTTCCCCACCATAGGCAACATATTTGTATCATCCATAAAGTCAAATGGTATTACGCACCGATTATGATTTGGCATCCGATGCGATCGCAGCGAAGTGAACTACCCAAAAACTATGGGAGTGCTTGCGTAAGTCCTGGTTATTAGTCATTAGTCATTAGTCATTAGCGATTACCCCTCTGTTCTATCTTCACCAATGGCTCTGTGGCTACATCCCCTAGTCCGACAGACTGCAACAGACTTTTCCAGTCGGCTGTGAGTTTAGAATCTTGGGGTTTACTCAGCCTTAGTTCTGCTAAAGTCGTTAGAGCATTGAACCAGATACCATTAGCCGCATATAAACCGACTTGCTGCTGGGGAGTTGCAGTTTTTAGCTGCTGAGTCAGGGTGGGGTTAGGATTTACTCGCTGAATTACCCCGTTAACAAACACGGGTGGTGCAGGACGAGCCTCGCAATAAATCTTAAAGTACCAGCGATAGCTTTTATCGACAGCCAAAGCCGGTGCAGAAGCAGGAAGACGGACACCTATGACTCCTGGTGTTGCGGGAGGTGCGATCGCACTGCGGTAGACATCGTTCTGTTGACTATCCTGGAGACTAAACTCAACCTCAGAGACAGAACCATTGGGGTAGGGATAATAAAACCAAAATGTTGGACGCTCATCAACAGTTAGCCCCCAAACCTGGGTAATATTTTTCTTGGCTCCAGCTTGCGTAACAGGTACGAGGGCTGTGAGCGGTATCTTGACATCCGGACACTGACCACGACTAGCACCACCGCGAGGACGACCTGTGGGTGCATCTCCATCTGGTGGAGGTGGAGGTGGTTGTGTAAAGCGTAACAACGAATTAGCAGGATTATTGCTCTGGGCAACAACCACTACTGGATAACTGATACAGTTAAACAGCAGCAGGGCAAATGTGAGTGTTAATTTGCTGGTTATAAAATTGGATTTCATCATTTTCACCAGTCCGTAAAAATTCTCAATTTCTGGTGTGAATTTTTTATGCTCTCGTTCCTCTCCTCACAGTCAAAGCTAGGGAAGGGAAGACACTAATCCTCGAAATACAAGTCAAAAATCTTACCTATAAACCCTTGGGATGTTCAGTCCATTTCAATGGACTTCTGCTATTAGACTGGGACTTCCAGTCCCAGGTGAGTATAGGTTCAGAACTATTGGATTCTCGAATTTATTGTCAATACTACTACGCTAGCAGTAGCCAGCAAGCCAGCAGTGGCAGGAACTATCGGCACCCAACCACTGTGGGTCAGAATCAGGAAACACAGGAAGTATAAGCCACCACTAGTCACCACCAATGCCAAGGCTAGCTGGGGAAGCGATCGCCACACCACAGCCAAAAACCCGCCAAGTAAAGACCACAGCCAAATCCAGGCAATTTCTATCTCCTCTGACCATGCCCAAATTAACGGACGTCCATCCAAGACAGCACTGATAATGTGACTGACCATCTGTGCTTGAATGAACACTCCAGAGATTTTCTTTGTTGGACCGGCACCGTAGGGTGTAGACCAATAATCCCCAGCGCTTTGTGCTGTGACACCAATCAAAACAATTCGGTTTTTCACCGCTTCCGGATTGAGTTGACCCCTGAGAAATTGTGTCAGAGTGACTTGAGCGGCTCCTTTACTCCTTGCGCGATAATTCAGCAGAATTTGTCCACCCCGCGCATCTATTCCCTGATAACCACCAGTCCGAGGCTGTAACCGCCGGAATACGGTTTTTCCTAGCTGCAAATTACCATCGGTGGTATAGGTAGGTGATATCCCCTGACTAGCCAAGTAACGGAAAGCCAATTGCACGTTGAAAGCATAGGGTGCAGCACAGGGAGAGGTGGGGTCTGGGTTCATAAATAGCAGATGACGACGGACTACACCGTCGGGGTCTTCCAGAAAATCGCTAAAACCTAGGCGTTGTTTGGGTATTTCTGGCGGTGGAGACACTCCTTCTACTTTGTTCTCCACATCACTGACTTTGCACACCGCAATCAATTTCTGGTTTTGCTGAAATTGCTTTACCAGTTCTTGTTGCTGTGGTTCCACGGGAAAGTCCCGGTAGATATCCAATCCGACTGCTGCTGGTTGATATTGTTCCAGTGTTGTCAACAGTTTACTCAGTAGGGCGTCGGAAATAGAACCACGTCCCCTATCCTGTGGTTTAATATCTTGATCGTCAATTGTCACCACCAACAGCCGATTATCAGACCCTTTATCCGGTCGCAGGCTGAGCATCTGGTCAAATACCTTCAACTCCAGAGGTTGCATTAGCCCCAGGAAACGTCCAGCAATCACTACAGTACTTGTTACCACACTAGTCACAATTAACCGCTTCAGTGTGGGTCGTGTTAGATATCTCCTCTCCCCCTTATCTTCCTTATCCTCCGTGCCATCCGTGCCATCCGTGTCCTCTTCCCATACCCTATCCCCCACACCCCGCAATTCCTGCCAAGTTGGTGGTACTTCTGCGGGATTTTGGCAAATTACAGGTAGCCAAGTGGCACAGGGAAATTGATTTTCCAGTGCTTGTAGTCTTTCCCGTGCTTGTCGTGCTGCTAAATACAGGGATTCACCTTGAGCATATGCAGCTAAAAAATACTGCAAAAATGTCTGAGCTACCCGGTCTGGTACTGGTTCCCGCATAACAATTATCTGGGGAATTTTTAAGTCCCCCAGTTCTCTGGCTAAACCGAGTCCATCACAGGAGTTAAAAATTGCCAGTTTTAAACCCCGTGCTACTGCTCCCTTGAGGGCATATTTTAATTCCCCCAAGCTTAAGCTATCGGTTTGGTTGATATAAATTCGTCCCGTTTCACCCTGGTTTTGTGTGGAGCTATGACCAGCAAAAAACAAAATGTCCCAGTTTTGTTCCCAGAGACTATCACTCAATTGTTGACGTTCTGGTGCGACCAAAAAGTTAATTTTGGCATTGGGTAATTGTTCTAGTAGTTGCTTATCTGTTTGGGTATCAATGCCCTGACTGTTGCCAACAATTGCTAATATGGCTACATGACTAGTGTGCGTAGTTGGTTGTATTGCCTGTTCATAAACTGGGTGACTCAAGGCAAGTTCCGCTTTGGGAAAGCGTTCTATTAAATCCCAGCCATTCCAGGGCAGTCTTTGCAGGTAATAGTCATCTGTCTGCAAAATCACGCGGATATTATCCGTGTCCACTAATTTTTCTAGCCATTTTTCCCGAATAGCCGCAAAGTCAGGAGATTGTAACCAATTTTGGGAGCGATCGCACAGTCTCTTGGCTGCCAACAAACAACTATCCAATGTGGCAATATTGGTAATCTGTGCCTTGGGTGCCGATAGCCGAGAACGTAAACCCAAACTGTGGTATTCTGACTGCCACTGCTGGTAGTATTGAGGAATTTCCGGTGCCGGGGGTAATCTTCCGGTAATTTCTGTGGAGGGTCGAGCATTTTCCTCCCCAATTTGGAGTGTTACCCCAAATCCGGTGGTAAAACTACCTTCACTAAATTTCAAGACTACTAACTTACCCACGACTGTCTCCTCGACCGTGCTGAGTGCTGAATCAAGAGTCAAAAATAATTCGTAATCGTTAATTTGTTATTTGTAGTTACAATCAGCGGGTGACTCAGACCCTCTATTATGACGGGTTGACCAAGCTCATCAAAGATTTGATGGGCGCATCAGACCCATTTAACTACAAATTACCAATTAGGAATTACGAATTAAACGCATACTAATTATTTGGTCATGGGTTACTAGTTATCGTTCTATTCCCTATTTTCTATGTCTTACTCCGGACTGGTGGACTGTTTTAAATGACAAACTCCTCTGTGACTACAGCATTAGCTAGACTAATTTGTACGACGAAGGCTTCACCGGGAGTACCGCTAAACTGCAATTGCAGGTATTGGTCTGAGTTTCTTGACGCAGCTTGCAGGAATATTCCTCCTGTTTCATCCAGCACCATTAATTGCACACCAGAGGGTAGTTGAGATAGGTTGACAGAATACAGTTGTAGCAGCAAGCGGATTTGCGGCTCCTCTGGATTCGGTGGGGAACTAGTATTTTCTGGTGTAACTTCTACAACTAAAACTAGGGGATATGCACTTAATTCCCCACCCCAAGAAATGAGTTTAGCGCGTCGGATGGGTGCTGTAGTACCAGGTGTTGTCAGGGTCTCTGGACTGCGAAAGGCAAACTCAGGAGTGAGTTGGGGTGGGTTGAGCAAGGATTCCACGGTCTGCCAACTAGCAGCAAATACACCTTCCAGCCATTGACCGAGATTGATTCGTTCTCTGGTGGTAACAGGTTGTGGTGCGATATTGGTTTGAGCAGTTAGGGAAGCGATAGCCTGTCTTTGAGCGTATATATGGTCTAGTAATTCTTCCGGAGAACGCAGTTGAGTTAAGGATAATTCCTCAACTTCGGTGCTGGGGACAAATCCCAACAGATTTGCTGACCATCCCTGGTCGTCAATTTCTACTACTACATAACCCATCCGTAAATCCCACACCTCTGGAGGAATGGGACAGCTATGCGCTCCCTGACGGACGGGGCGACATTCCAGACGACCGACTTCTGGCAATTCTAAATCTGCTACATCGGTACACAGACGCAGCAATTGATTCCAGCTATCGCTCCCTGGGAGATTGGTGGGTATGCTCATCATCTGCAAGTAGTCATTGACCACCAACACAGCGAGGGTATTTAACCACACCTGTTCTGCTTTGGCGGGTGTTAGTTGCTGGCTGGCAAATTCCTGAGCCAGATGACGAGCATGTTCTGTAATTGGTAATGGTACGGCAAAATCTTCACGCACCCCTAGGTTGTATGTCATGGTGGGTCTCCTCGCTGCTGATTTATATATATCCTTCCGACTCACCAAAATTACGCAAACGAGGCAAACATTGTCGCTGATAAAAGCTACTTAAGGTCGAGACACTAATACCGAATTCCGTTGCTAAATCTTTCCAACTGGTTTCTGGGGGTAAGCGACGCAAAATCAACATTTGACAATTAACATGGGGTTTTCCTTCAATATGGAGGCTACGCAGTTCTCCTGTGCTATCGGCAGTCGCCCAAGTGTAAACTTTATCTAGTATGGGTGGTATATCTGGGTTAGCAGGGAGATTGTCTATGGGGTTAATCATGTCTTGTGCATCCCCAGACTTAGAGGTTCGCACCTGAGAGGGTGCTACTCTGGCTTGTTCTCGCCCTCTGGCAATAGCATAATCCTTTAACCGCAATCTCAGATAATAATTTAACCAGGTTACTACACTCCCACGGCTGGGGTCGTAGCTCTGACCAGTAGTCGCCTCACAAATATTCTGACAAAAAAATATCCAGGTTTGTTGTAGGGCATCTTGGTAGTAGGGTAAGTTCTCTCGCCACAACTTGCTAGATGTTAAGCGAATAATCCGCGTCAAGTTTTTCTGACGCTCTGGACTTCCCGGTGGATGCTGACAAGCCTGTTCTACTAATTGGGGTAACTTTTGTTCTAATTCACTCACCTTAGTTTGCGAACTAGGATTTACTCATTTATTTTCGGCTGTTTTACCAAAATTGACAGTAGCTTTTTATTGATTATTTATGATTTATCAAACTTACCGGTCATTCCCCTTCTTCTGAAAGACTAATAATTCATAACCATATACAGATAAACACAGATAGTTGATAATTATCTGTGTTCATCTGTGGTGCCAAATTTAGACGTTAAAACATACTTGTAGCAGTCAATTGCTATAGGTCTTCACCCAAAACACATCAGTCACACCATTAGTATCACGCGGTACTAAGTTGGTAGCATCCGAGGCAAATGCTAGAAAGCGTCCGTCCGCAGAGAGAGATGGGGAGAATGAGTTACCATTAGCTTCTCTACCCCTAGCATTAACTGAAACCCGCTGGGTAGTACTATTGTCAATGTCGTAAATGAAAACATCGCTAGCTTGGTTAGTGTCGCCTGGTACTACATCGTTTTGAGAACTACTAAACGCCAAGTAACGACCATTACCAGAGAGCGATAAACTTTGCGTAAACACTCGCGTTCCATTTTGACCCAGTAAAATTTCCCTGGAGGAATTTGTTTGTTGGTCGTATAACTTAGTAATGTTAGCTCCTAAAGAAGGACCAAAGCCATAAGCAACGAAGCGTCCGTCATCGCTAATGGAAGACTTTCTAAAATCACCCCGGAAGCCAGAGTCAATCTTTTGTGAGGTTTGAGTGTGTTGGTCGTACACATAAAGTGTTGTTAGCACACTACCTGTGACAATAGTTGATTCATACAGTACATAGCGTCCATCCCCAGAAATGTCCCTAGTCCTACTATTTAAAGTCCGATTGGGGGAAGGTCCCTCTTGGGGTGAGCGAATCCAGCTTGTAGTACTAGTTTGCAGGTCACGAACAAAAACATCTTCAGTTCGTACCACATTAGGAGCGTTACTGTCTAAGTTATTGGCTTTAGATGTAAATGTGACGTAGCGTCCGTCATTGGAAATATAGGGTCTATAGGAATCTTCATCTGCTTGATTACCAGTGGAATCTACAGAAATCAGGGTAGTAGTGCCGCTTTTGGTGTCGTGGAGAAAGACATCTTTTTTACCATTAGTGTCCTGTGGCACTAAATTACTGGCTTCCGATTCAAAGACCACAAACCTTCCGTCGCTTGAAATTGAAGCGTTCAAGGATGCTCCATTTGCTTGTGTTCCATCGGAACCAATAGACACACGGGTGGTCTTACCCCTTCTGACATCGCGAACAAAAATATCTGACAAGCTGTTAGTGTCACCCCGGACTAAATTTGTGGCATTAGACTGAAATGCTACAAACCGTCCGTTAGCAGAGACAACAGGGGATGATGATGAAGCATCAGCCTGAAGCTCCTGGGAACTGCTAGAAACCCGTCTAATCCGCTGAACGGGGTCTTTAGAGGTGAAAATATCATTCTGGCTGCCAATATCAAATGATGCATCTAGAGCTAATGCATTAGCATTGGCATTCAAGTCATTATTACTGCTGAAAAGTTTGTCCAGCATAAGTTTCCTGTTGATAAATTTTTCCTGCACAAATATCACAAAAAATAGTGTGATAGATGCCGTATTACTTCTTATTTAAAAGTATTTTTAACCGAAAACCGTGCCAAACTGGCATTATTTATCTAAAAAAATATGCCTTTTTATAGCGTTTACTAGTAAGCATGAGGTACAAATTTATCGGCTTAAGAAAGCGTTCATCCTTTTCTATCGGCGGTTAATTCTTTATTGCTATACAGAAGCGAATCTGGGAATCGCTATAATTAGCATAAAAATCAAGGAATTTGACTGATTAATTAATCATAAGTTGTTAACTAAAATACCAGGCTCCAGAAATAAAGTAACCATTGCCAATCTCAGCAGCGGCGAAATTTTACTATACTGGCGAAAGGTGCAAAAAAATCTCCAGCTTGTGAGATAAACCAATGGGACTAATTGAAATTCGCGGCGTCTGGCTGACTAATACTGACAGCACTGTTCTCCATTCCCGTCAAAGTATTGCCGAAGCGATGGAATTTCTAGCGGAAACGGGGTTTAATGTTGTGTTTCCTGTGGTATGGAACAAGGCTTTTACCCTGTATCCCAGTCAAGTACTGCAACAAACATTTGGTGTGGAAACTAACAGTTTATTTCTAGGACGTGACCCTCTAGCAGAAGTGGTTACGGAAGCAAGACGAGTTGGTTTAAAAGTCATCCCCTGGTTTGAATACGGTTTTGCTAGTTCTTACAATCTCAATGGCGGGGTATTATTGCAGAAAAAGCCAGAATGGGGAGCTTGTGATTGTCATGGTAAACTACTAAAGAAAAATGGCTTTGAGTGGATGAATGCCCTTGACCCACAAGTACAAAGTTTTATGTTAAGCATGATACTCGAAGTTGCGAAAAATTACGAAGTCGATGGGATTCAAGGGGATGACAGATTACCGGCATTTCCTAGCGAAGGTGGTTATGACCAAGGAACTGTAGAACGCTACCGTCAGCAGTTTGGCAAAAATCCGCCTTCTAACTCTAAAGATAAACAATGGTTGGAATGGCGTGCAGATATTCTAACTAATTTTTTGGCGCGGTTGTACCAAGATGTCAAAGCTATAAATCCCAATCTTTTAGTGTCGATGGCACCTAATATTTACGATTGGGCATATAATGAATATCTCCAAGATTCTCCCACTTGGCTACAACGCGGATTGGTGGATATGATTCACCCCCAGATATATCGCCGCGATTTTTTCAGTTATAAATCTGTGATTGATAGGCTGGTAAATGAACAATTTACCTCTCAGCATCTGTCGAAGGTAGCACCAGGAATTTTGCTCAAATTGGGTTCTTATTTGATAAGTTCTCAATACTTAGTGCAGGCAATTGAATACAATCGCGCTTGCGGTATTAACGGAGAAGTGTTTTTCTTCTACGAGGGATTGCGTGCTAATAATAATGCATTAGCCAAGGTATTACAAAAGAGTATTTATCGGCAACCTGCTACATTTCCGACCATTCAAGATTTGCATCGGGTTGGGAAGCGGGGGAAATTTTTATCCAGGTTGCTGAGGTTTTTACGGAGTTTGATTTAGGAGTTAGTGTGTGGATTATCCAGCGCAAGTAAAAAGCGAACAAGTACAAAAGGTAATAGCAACGCTCAAACGGGATTTACCAACTCTTTTTGAGCAAGATATTTCTTATGATATTTATACTGGAGATATCTATTTTCAAGACCCGGTTAATAAATTTAAAGGTAAATTTAACTATCGGATTATTTTTTGGACTTTGCGTTTTCATGCACAGCTATTTTTTACCGACATTTCCTTTGATTTACATGACGTTCATCAGGAAACTGAAGATATTATTTTAGCGACATGGACAGTTCGGGGAGTTTTGCGTCTTCCTTGGAAACCTCGGTTACTCTTCAATGGTTACTCAACTTATCAACTCAATCCAGATGGGTTGATATACGAGCATATTGACACTTGGGATAGGAAACCAAGCGAAATATTACAGCAGTTTTTTCGTAAGGGGGGAGATACTGGATAAAATTTCCGATTTGGGAACACCCTGCAGATGTCAAACTTTGTTTCAATCTAGTTCCAGTGCCGCCAAATATAGCTAACCTGAAAATAATCCTCGTCTGATATCAAACAGAGAGTCATCAAGATTAATTGCCAATTTTGTATCAGTTTGATAACGCAGGTGATAGCTATGATGGGAATATTGTGGTTTTTGCTTTTCTGCTTTGTGTTGCTCATTGGCTTAACGCTTTTGGCTGAACTTTGGTTCTATGAGCAAGAACAGCAGTTTTGATATCAAGGATATATAGTAGTTGAGACGACGAATCTACATAAACTAACAAACCCTAGACCACTACTGGTCGGGGTTTGTTGGTTGAGCTTTGCACTTGGGCATGGGATAATTGTTCTGGGCTAGACAGCGCTGTCATCAAATTGAAAAGTAACGTGCTTTTGGTAACAAAGCTACTCTACGTTTTAGCAGCAAGCATCAATCCTGTTGGCTTGAAATACGACGAGCAAATAGCGCACCACCTTGATAATTTAATGCTGAATTATTAATTTCAAACTTAGATAAAAAAGATTTCATATTGTAAAGATTTATCGCGATATTTTCCTCATAAACTAGTGGTAATTTTTACTACAATTAAATGATAAACATTGCTAAAAACATGGCTAGGGAACATATTTTCAACACCAGAAACTAAAGAAAATAGACTTTGATGAACTACGTAGACACCTGAGCCTGAATATTTATCTTTCCCACATTCCCATTTGTCAGTCTGTAATCCAGCCTACCATGTTTTAATTCTTCACGATTTTCTCACAGTCTTTTGATAAGTTGAAGATAGAGGTAATCTATACATAGGTTTACTCTGATATCCCTAATAATCAAAAGTGAGGGGACACGCTATGGTTAATACCGTCAAATACGACATAGAGGTTATCAAGGACGAGGCACGTAAACTCGTGAAAAAAGGACTATTAAGTCGTAAACAGCCGATTTATACTCTTTGTCAATACATACCTGGTCGAGAATGGGTGTGTTTTGAAATAGAGTTAGAAAAAAACGAATTTTTGCTTCGCGATCGCATTAGCGATTTACTGGGTCGGGAAGAGTGGGAGGAAGATTGATATTTAACCCAAGTTGGGGTTAAGAAAGACGAATTTTCTATTGAATGCGATCGCTTCGCTGCTACGATCCGCGCAGATCGCGCATCAGGGAGTAGCGGTTGTGCTTAGCACAACCGCTACTACGAGTCAATTAAAAGTGCAAGTATGGAATTAGACTAAAGTATTATCTTTAAGTAATTTATTAAATCAGTACTTCCGCAACTAGTACAGCGCGATCGCATCGATTGTTATCAAATCCTCCGCGTTTGGCAACTAAAACGTCCGGATGTTCCCGTACAGATCGACATTTCTTGAACGGCTTCAGAAGCTGGTTAGCCAAAAGATTTTTTTAATAGAGGATGTCGAATAAAGAACAAAATTAGAAAGCTGCACCTAGTTATTAAAGGAGTATGACTTTCCTGAATGTTAAAGACACTCTTCGTCTGCGTATCAAAAGCTGGTCTTGATAGCGATCTGATTTCCTAGTAGCAATTCCGTGTAACCATTCATATCTAGCCTCATCTCTCAAGATAGTCAGACTTCTAGGTTCAAGCAGAATTGATTTTTTTACCCCTTTAGTTTGGTGAATAAAATCCATTACACAAGTAGAACCAAGACTGAGAGAAATGATGGTATCTGTAAAACAAGAGAGGCAATCGATATGCTTTGCTATTCCTTGTCCTGGCTGGTACTCATTCACAATTACCTGATCTGGTAAGGCCTTAATAAACCTCTCCTTATAAAGCCTACGAGCAATTTCATCAGCCCAAACTGGCAACTCACCCAAATGCATTGAGGTGTCAACCGTTCTCCTTTTATAGGAATACATATAGCCATAATGTTGCACTCTTCGCTTTAAGATTGTCAGCCAAGGCTGCCTATCTATTTGTTCTAGTAAACCGTGATGCTCTGCTGGTGTAATAAAATCCGGTACATACTCCACTACACCACCTATCTCGCCAGACTCTGCTAAAGAATAGACAAATTTAACATTGGTTGACTTTAAGTTCATAAAAAACTAAGAAAGTTACAAGCATAGCTCTAGGTTTGGTTAAACGAACTCAAACCCAACAACCCAACTATAAAACATAAAAAAAGCCCCTGCTTTCACACAGGAGCAAAATACTTCAGAAAGTAGAAGGAAAAAGATATATTCCTCTTTCCTTCTAACTTAATTAATCAAGGTCATTCATGAACAATACAGGCTCAGTCTCACGGTCGATACCCTTCTCAAAACCACCAGCAGCAGCACGAGCGCGTCCTGCGTGCCACAAGTGACCTACTAAGAAGAAGAAGCCCAACACAAAGTGAGAAGTAGCCAACCACGCACGAGGAGATACGTAGTTAAAGGAGTTAATTTCGGTAGCCACACCACCTACAGAGTTCAGAGAACCCAGAGGAGCGTGAGTCATGTATTCAGCGGCACGACGAGCTTGCCAAGGCTGAATGTCATTCTTGATTTTATCTAAGTCCAGACCGTTGGGACCGCGCAGAGGCTCCAACCAGGGGCCTTGGAAATCCCAGAAGCGCATGGTTTCACCACCGGAGATGATTTCACCGGAGGGAGAGCGCATCAGGTATTTACCCAGACCTGTGGGACCTTGAGCAGAACCGACGTTAGCACCTAAGCGTTGGTCACGGATCAAGAAGGTCAGAGCTTGAGCTTGAGAAGCTTCAGGACCAGTAGGACCGAAGAATTCGCTGGGGTAAACGGTGTTGTTGTACCAAACCATACAGGAGGCGATAAAGCCCATCATGGACAGAGCGCCTAAGCTGTAGGAGAGGTAAGCCTCACCAGACCAGATGAAAGCACGACGTGCCCAACCGAAAGGCTTGGTGAAGATGTGCCAGATACCACCGGAAATGCAAATTAAAGCAATCCAGATGTGACCGCCAACAACATCTTCCAGGTTGTTAACGCCAACGATCCAACCTTCACCACCGAAGGGAGAACGCAGCAAGTAGCCGAAAATCACCGCCGGGTTCAGGGTGGGGTTGGTAATGACGCGAACATCACCACCACCAGGCGCCCAGGTGTCGTACAGACCGCCGAAGAACATTGCTTTCAACACCAACAGCAGCGCACCGCATCCGAGGATAATCAGGTGGAAGCCGATGATATTGGTCATCTTGTTCTTGTCTTTCCAGTCGTAACCAAAGAAGGAGGAGTACTCTTCTAAGGTTTCCGGACCACGAACGGCGTGATAGATACCGCCGAAACCAAGAACAGCAGAGGAAATGATGTGTAATACACCAACCACGAAGTAGGGGAAGGTGTCAATAACTTCACCACCAGCACCAACACCCCAACCGAGGGTAGCGATGTGAGGTAGTAGGATTAAGCCCTGTTCGTACATGGGCTTTTCTGGGACAAAGTGAGCGAGTTCAAACAGGGTCATCGCTCCAGCCCAGAAGACAATTAGACCAGCATGGGCAACGTGGGCACCCAGCAATTTTCCGGACAGGTTAATGAGACGAGCGTTACCAGACCACCAGGCAAACCCAGTAGATTCTTGGTCACGACCGCCCATGACCATTGATTTATTAGAGAGCGTTACCACGGGGCAGTACCTCTTCAGGGAATACAAACTGTTCGTGGGGCTGATCTTGAGGAGCCATCCAAGCCCGGATACCCTCGTTCAGCAGAATGTTTTTGGTATAGAAAGTTTCAAACTCTGGGTCTTCCGCTGCCCGCAACTCTTGGGATACAAAGTCGTAAGCCCGCAAGTTCAGTGCTAAACCGACAATTCCCACCGCCGAAGTCCACAAGCCGGTAACTGGGACAAACAACATGAAGAAGTGCAGCCAGCGCTTGTTGGAGAACGCAATCCCGAAGATTTGTGACCAGAAGCGATTGGCGGTCACCATCGAGTAGGTTTCTTCCGCTTGGGTGGGGTTGAAGGCACGGAAGGTGTTG
>JAYKJH010000246.1:0-3175 GCA_035285345.1 Nostocaceae cyanobacterium
AGGTTTATTGTTGTATTTAGTACATGCTTGTATGCCGTCGGTGAGTGCGTAGGGGCTATTTTAAACTATAAAACCCCACACCCTAGAAGGGACTAGCTCTAGGAACAAAGCCACAATCCGACCCAGACTAAAACCCTTTGTTATACTCAGAGGCAATAAGACAAACATAATTGTCACATCAATGGCTGCTAGAGATGTTTTTCATGATGCTGTTAGGAAAGGTTTGGAAAAGGAAGGTTGGGTGATTACAGATGATCCTCTAGAAATTGAAGTTGGTGGGGTTGAAATGTACATTGATTTGGGTGCAGAGCGGATATTAGCAGCAGAGAAAGCAGGAGAGAAAATAGCGGTTGAAATTAAGAGTTTTGTCGGGACATCAAATATTTCTCAATTTCATACAGCAATTGGTCAATGTTTTAATTATCAGATTGCTCTAGAAATCCTGGAACCAGAACGAGTTTTATACTTAGCTATTCCTTTGGGAACTTATAACAGCTTTTTTACATTTCCCTTTATTCAAACGGTTGTTCAGCGTTCTCAACTAAAACTAGTTGTTTACGATCCAATGAATGAGGTGATTGTGACATGGAAAAAATAGAACAATATCAAAATTATATCCAACAAACATTAACAAAGTACGCTAATTTAGGTTCGCGTCATAATGAAATTGAAAAACAACTCATTTTTGATACGATTAACCATCACTATCAACTGGTATATGTCGGTTGGAAAAATCGACGACGGACTTATGGGTGTGTATTGCATCTAGATATTAAGCAGGGAAAAATCTGGATACAGCATGATGGAACTGAGATTGGTATAGCGGATGAGTTAGTCAAGTTGGGTGTACCCAAGGAAGATATTGTTTTGGCTTTTCATGAGCCATTTGTGAGGCAGTACACGGGGTTTGGAGTCGATTAACCCAAAAGGTAGAACCCAAGGGAGAATTGTCTTGAATTCCACCTTGGTTGTCATTCAAAAATCAAGCTTTCTTCCGCAAAAAAGAGGAATTAAACGAAAATATTGCCCATATTACTGCTGAAATTACTGCCAGTTTAATTAACTACAGCAGAAACAAGCAGTTAACACTAAAAGTCATTATAATCATCATCAATAGGTTTGTTCGCCAATCTGCTTGCTCCGGTGTTCTTAACTCCGCACAACTTACTCAAATCAGCTACCTTGCCATCTGGGTGCTGATAAAAACACAACGGTTGATCGTTGCGTTGAGCATTGAGTTGCTCGTGAAATTGAGTATTGGGTTGGGCTTGGTTAGCAGGTACAGATAAGCCGTCAGGAGACTGTTTGGGTGGGGATACCGGAACTGTTGGCTGTGTAGTTAGTTCTGGCGGTTTTGCATCGGCAAAGGAGGCAGTTATTGTTCCTGACAGTAGTAGGAATGCAAACGAGGTGATGGCGAGATGGGGGTATTTCATAGATTTGGCTTGATGAAAGCGTGACTTCAGTTTTTTAACAGGGCGATACGCATGACGGCGTTAAGCTTCGCTTATCGCACCTACACCCCAATCCTAATAGAGCAGCGATCGCGTATAATCTGAATTCAATCTATCGCATAAAGGCAAAAGAGCGCGCCCTCTTTTGCCTTCTTTTGACTTACTCGGCTCTGATCAATCGACCCCTAAATGTATTAGAGAATGCTGCTGGGGGGTTAGAAGCCTGGGGATTGGGAGTAGTCAAAGGAAAGAATCGCACTTCCGCAGTTCCCTGAATCCTGCCGTTAGGAGTCACGGTTGCTTTGTAATCAACTCGTGCAATCTGTTGCTCCTGACCAATAGGAGACAGGGTAAAGTCTATCCCTCTGGCAGTAATCTGGTTGCCCACGCATTCCCAGGTCCCCAGTTTACTCGTAAAGGGTGCAAAGTTTGTGCCACCGCGCTGATTCGAGCTGATCGCCGCCAGGGTACCGCCTTTTTGGAAGCTCAGCAGCACCCGACTATCAAAAACCGAACCTGACTCAAGGACAACAATGTAACTACCAGATTCAATCACACACTTGCGATCGCCAGCCCCGCGATCGCCAGCCACAGCTGCACCTGAATTGAGCATTGTCACAGGCATGGTGAAGGTAGACAAAGCCCCGACAGCCAACATTACCAAATTTCTACGTGTTTTCATGACAAAATCTTGACTTGTAATTGTAAATAAATAGATTGCGGTCATTGAATGACACACAGGGTTAAAAAACCTGTGATCTGAGGTGCAAGTGAAACGAAATTTCGTCTCTGCCTCGATATGATGTGTCATCCGAAAATCAAACTTTCTTTACCCAAAACGCCGGGTTACGGGAAAGTCCCGCCGACATTACTGCTTCCCGTACTTGCAGACTGTCTAGAGACAACCGCCAACGGGAATAATTGCAGATGGGATTAAATGAGGTAGTTGGCGGTGAAGCTGATCCGGTCGAAGTCTACTTCAATACCGGGAGCCTGATTTAGGTTAATCAGGCGAATACCTAGGTTTTCACCGAGGAAAGGATCGTTAGCTGTGGTGGTGTAGGTAACGGTGGACGTTCCAAAGGAACCTTCTGCTATGCTTAGGCTATTGTTGTCTGCAGCAATCACCTGATTACCCGCCAGCAGTTCCACCCGATAGCCAGGGAAACCTGTGAGGTCAACTGGGTATTCGGGAGTGTTTTGAGGATTGCCGACATCAACCTGCAAGGTGTAGGTAGTATAAGCAGTTAACTCATCGGGTAGCGTTTGAGTCATCCCCAAAGCACCTGCACCGACGCCATCGAGGACAACCTGATAGCTAGCATTTGCCCCATCAGTAGCTCCGTTTAAGAAGAAGCCAGCGACATTGTAGGTTCCTGCATCTGTACCAAAATCTTGGGGAGGCACTGGAATACCTGTAAGCAGATCTTGAGGATCGTAAGTTTGCCACCCTGGAATCTCTTTCGTAGGCGAGTCGAAAACCGAAAGAAAATAATCATCAAACGATTCTTGGATCGTGGGGAAAGCAGGAGTTTCAAAACTGGAGTTGGCGATCGCAACTCTCACCGTTCCAGTAGAATTCGGCGCTCCAGCTACGTTGGTGATATTGAGGCTGTTATTACTACCAGTGTTTGCTAAGTTACCTTCAGCATTGTTTGCTAGGGTACTATTAACTAGCGTGACGATATTATTGTCAGCAACGTCCTTCAGTTCAAGGCCGT
>JAYKJH010000247.1:0-6109 GCA_035285345.1 Nostocaceae cyanobacterium
GCTGACGGTTGGTATTGTAGCTTCGCGCTGGAAGATCGCACAGTTCCTTTTCCTGTTCCTCTTGATGAAATTAAATTTGCCTGTGGTATTGATGTCGGGCTAGAGAAATTCTTAACCACTAGTTCGAGTGAAGCGGTTGCTGTTCCTCAGTTTTATCGCAAGACTCAAGCTGTTTTAGCCCGTCAACAGAGGAAATTAGCTAGGCAAGAAAAGGGGTCTAGTAACTACCAAAAACAAGCTAACAAGGTTGCTAGATTGCATCTGCGTATTGCCCGTCAACGCAAAGATTTTCATTATTCTGTAGCTCATTATTTATGTATAAATTACGATTTAATTGGATTCGAGAAGTTAAATATCAAGGGTCTAGCTAGAACTAGATTGGCTAAGTCGATACTAGATGTAGCTTGGGGCGCATTCTTGAATATTTTGCAAGCAGTAGCGGTAAGACGCGGCAAGCATACTCAGGAAGTTGATGCTAGAGGCACTAGTATTGAGTGTTTTAATTGTGGCGAAAGAGTCGTTAAAGATTTGTCAGTTCGAGTTCATGATTGTCCAAACTGTAAAGTTAGTTTGGATAGGGATTTAAACGCCAGTCTAAATATACTTAAACGGACGGTAGGACAACCGTTTGCTGCTTGTGGAGGCGCGCGTCAGTAGACAGCCTGTGAGGCAAGAACTCTCATTTGTGAATTTGAGAAGCCCCCGTCAGACCGCACGAGAGCGGTTGACGGTGGGAGTTGTCACATCTATTTGCGAATTCCTTCGTTAAACACCTGGAGTTGAGTCCCAGGATAATAAAACTGGAGAATTTGCGTACTTGACCAACCTTGCTTAGCTAACTCTTGAGCGCCATTTTGACTCAAACCTACCCCATGTCCAAAACCCCCACCCACAAAAGCATATCCCCAGATGCTACTTTGTCCTTTGTTCAGGGGTTGGAGATAAAACAACGTACTTATAGGAGCAACAAAGGCGCTACGTACCTCGTCTTTGTGTAAGGTAAACATACCCCGGTCAGTTTTGACAGCAAGTTTGAGAATTCTCCCTCCCGCTGCTCTCTCTAGGACCCCCATCTGCTCGACTCTTTGAAAGTTAGCATAGGGACTGTTTTTTGCCCGGAGAAATTTCTGCAAGCCTTTGGTAATATCTTCTAAGCTGCTTTCCCGACGCCAGCGGAACAATTTCGCCGAGCTTTCGTTGAAGCCTTTTTCTAGATTAATAAACCGCTGGAAGTTTTCTTCATTTGCTAGACTCTGCTGTTGTAGATTCCAAGTATTATTTGCCGCATCTACCAGAGGACGGAGATAAGGTCGGTCAGGTCCGTTCCAGACATCACTAAAGTTAGCCGTCACGCCGCCGGTGTTAGCAGAATATAAGGCATCTACCAGTTCGTTGTTATAGGTAAGCACCTTGCCTCGCGTGGTGGCGATCGCTTTATCTGTGTTGTCAGACACACCCTTAAGTCCAAAGTAAACTTGACAGTGAGTATCTGCACATAATTGATACCCATCAACTGCAAATCTGCGTAAATTCCTCAAGGCATAGGTACGGGCAATAATCGCCTGCGCTTCCAGTGCAGCATAGTCAGTATTTGCCCCTATTTCATAGGGAACCACCCCCCGGAGATATGTTTCTAAAGGCACTTCGTTTACTAGGGTAAAAGTGCCGTAGGCGTTGGGTTGGATTTGCATCCGCCCTGGATAAAGACGCGCTCTTTGGGGGTTTTTTTCTGGCTCTTTGCTTTGATTTACCAGCACCTGATTCTTGTCGGTGGTAATTTCTAGATTATCCCGACTGTAGCGGTTGCCATCCACTACCCAACTAACCCGTGGCACCTGGCGAAGAATTTGCGTATCTAAATGGGCAGTTTTAGAACCAACAGCTTTTGCGTTCTGCAACAGCAGACGCCGCAGTAAAGGAGTACTGTACACGTCCCGCTTCGCCCAAACTTGCCAGCGTTCTGGCTGGGAAATTTCTACCTCTATACCTCTAGAAACCCATTGTTTAGCACTCTCTTCTGCGGTTTCAAAGCTGCGGTAAACTCCTAGAACCAGTCTTTCCTCCAGTACAGGTTGAGCTAACGGTTGCATCGCTACTTCCAGCTTGACTGGCTTGGTAGTCACTAAGGTCTGCTGCTTGTCCCCAGTTTTGAAAGTCAAACGCAAGCGATCGCCTTTGGTTGGTTCCAGCAACATCTTATCTGTGGTTTCATCTCCAAACCGCTGCACAATCCCCACCTTCAGCAAAACATCCGCACTTTTTGTCGCTGGATCGGAGGCTCCTGTCAACCCCAACATACAAAATGCAAACAGTGCCGTGTAGGAAACACCAGACACAAAACCCTGCAAACGAGGTGGCTTGCTTTTGGTTTGTGGTTCTCGTTCTGGCGACATTTCTCGTTCGGGTGGCTTAAAAATCTTCCCTATGGCGTATGTAATTTTTGGCATCTACCGTTATGTGAGGAAACAATCTTTACCAAGATACGCTATTAGTCTTGACTCAACCCAGTCTAGCTCTACTGATTCATGATTAGTGATTAGTCATTAGTCAAAGGCAGCTAATGGCTAACGGAAGACTGCTAACTGTTTTCTCAGACTTGCAATTTAAACTCATAACGACTATGATTTATTTAGAGCAAAGAAGAAAGCAAAACACTCAAACCTCCTATGGCAAGGGTACAAGAAATTCAATTGCAGCAAATTCGGCGTCCCCTCCCGCGTCAGAATGACCAAGAAAAAGTCAAAGCCTTGATGGAATCTATCGCCGCGATTGGACAGCAAGAACCAATTGATGTCCTAGAAGTTGATGGACAGTACTATGGCTTCTCTGGTTGTCATCGTTTTGAGGCTTGCCAGCGGTTGGGGAAAGAAACTATTCTAGCTAGAGTCCGCAAAGCTCCCCGTTCTGTTCTCAAGATGCACCTAGCTTAGTCATTAATCATTAGTCAACACTCAACAGTGAATATTTCGACCGTTGACCAATGATCAAGGACTATTCATTATTGATCGGTAATTTGGAGATTGTATGGCAACTCAAAATAAAGTCCAACCTGTAAATATTGGCATTCCTGAAGAAAAACGAGCTGAAATTGCCGAAGGGCTATCTCGCTTGCTAGCTGACACTTATACGTTGTATCTGAAAACCCATAACTTCCATTGGAATGTTACAGGTCCGATGTTCCAAACCCTGCATTTGATGTTTGAGACTCAGTATACAGAGTTGGCTCTGGCTGTAGATTTGATTGCGGAAAGAATTAGAGCGCTCGGTTATCCTGCACCCGGTACCTACAGCGAGTATGCTAAACTCAGTTCGATTCCCGAAACTCCGGGAGTCCCCAAAGCCACAGAAATGATTCGCTTGCTAGTCGAAGGACAGGAAGCTGTAGTTCGCACGGCTCGTTCTATTTTCCCAGTCATAGATGAAGTCAACGACGAACCATCTGCGGACTTACTGACTCAGCGGATGCAACTACACGAAAAAAATGCGTGGATGCTCCGCAGCTTACTGGAAGAATAGATATAGACATAGCTAATGGCTAATGGCTAATGGCTGATGGAACCAATGCTGAATAGCACAGATAAACAATTAGCAATTAGCGGTTAGCTATGAGCTATCTCCAACTTTTGTTGATACATATCAAATATGGTCGATAGCGATTTCACCCATCAATTGCAACAGTTAATGCAACGGGTGGGGGTGTCTAGTTTAAAAGCTCTTAGCCGTGCTGCTGGCGTGTCAGAACGTCAGCTTTTGCGTTTGCGACGTGGTGAAGTAGAGCAGATGCGCGTAGATGTACTATATAAATTGTCGCAAGTATTAGAAATATCTTTAAGTGAGTTAGTAGCAGCTTTTTCTGATAAACAGCTAGATTGGGGAAACTCTACCCCTACAGAACCTGCTAAAGTATCACAAGAATTGTTAAAGGAAATTACTGAGTTTAAAAAAGAGTATCAACGTTTGCAAGGAAAACTGGAAGAGCAGCGAGAAGCTCTTTTACAAGAATTTCAGCAGTCGAGTTTGCAAGCGTTGGAGTCTTTATTATTACAATTTCCTACCGCTGCCTACCGAGCGCAACAAGACCCCCAACTAGCGGCGGTAAAAATTGTGCCCTTGGTGCAAAAACCTTTAGAAAAATTATTGCAACAGTGGGGAGTGGAAGCGATCGCACCTGTGGGAGTAGAGATACCCTACAATCCCCAATGGCATCAATTAATGGAAGGTACGGTGCAACCAGGGGAACTAGTGAAGGTACGCTACACTGGCTACCGTCAGGGTGAGAAGTTATTGAGTCGGGTCAAGGTGAGTCCAGTTGGACGATGAACCTTGTGTTTGAGGCTTTCGGTGAATTTCCTCACATTTTTACCTATATAACTAAGGCAAATTGCGTAAGTATATTTCTGTGCTAATTAACAGACGCTTCACTTTTACTTATGTATTTATAGTATAAATGTCAACTTTTCTTTTGTAAAAAATTTATAGTTGTCATATAAGCTTACATCTGAAAAAAGCCTTGTATTATCTGGCTTATGGCAGGTATCAACTAGCTGTAACAGCAAATCATTATGTAATCTTTGAGTGAAATTAACGATTTTCGGTTGCAGTTTAGTATTCTACCTGTCATCTTAGTATTAGTGGAATAAATACGATATTTGCTACATCAGTATCAGGGTAGTTCTCCAGGTAAGCATAGGTCATCTGCCGTATTTGTAAGCGTTTTCGCGGTCAGCACATAGTCCGCATAGTGGCAACCACTAGTAATTGTAAGTAAAAAAAACTACAAACATAGTTTTGCCAGCCATCGTTGTTTAAGTACCAACGATTGCTCCTGCTGTGCTGCGTCTAGGGCTGAAAAGAAATTTGTGAACTTGGTTGTTAGAGGAGATCAAAATTGATGGTTATTACAGCACTCGTGAACAAGTTATCACGAGCGAGTGCCTGTGCAGCAATTAGTATGGCTATATCAGCTACAGTGGGTTGTTTGGGAATAGCACCCGTCAGTGCTGCACAATTCACTTTTTCTGGAAGATTCGCTAACCAAGCTGTCTCAGGTTCAACAGGACTAGCTGTGCAATTGCAAGGTGGTTCCTTTGAAGGAACTTACGAAGTAGACGGACTACCTGCTGGTGCTAGTACCACAGTTAATCTCAAAAGCTGGCAAGTGTATCTGAGAAACCCTTTGGGAAATGTTTTGAAAACCTACAGTTCAAATGCGTCCAATTTAGGTGCTGCTGTGTTTGGGCAATATGACAATACCAATACAGATGTATTGTTATTTGCAGATGTTAACTCACAGTTCCAGTTAAATTTCACCAAAGGTTTTGTGGGTAAAGGTACAGTATTGTTAGAAACTGTTAATCCTACCGGGACGGTTTATCCTTCCGCAGCATTCATCTATGAGGCTAGCAGAAACGCTCCACCCACAGGGATAATTCATGTTGCTTCAGGTGAGAGTAAGTCAGTTCCCGAACCCAGTGTAGCGGCAGGGTTAGGGGTTGTTGGCGTTATCGGTTGGCTTTGCAAGCGCAACTATAAAACCGCCTAAAGACTATTAAATACTGCTACAAATAGCGTTTATTTTATTTGTGTTCCCACTCAGCAATGAGTCGTGTCTGCTACGCTTATTTGACAGATGATTAACTTGTGTCTAACCGTAAGTAAGTTGGCGCAAATAAATTGACCTAAAAAGTCAATTGCACTCCAAGCTGGACGATGAGTAAATGCAGGAGTTGCCGCTACAGGAGTCAGCCACACGTCCCACGGCTCCAGTGCTTTGTCAAGTTGGGCAGTAAAGCGATCGCCCTCGGTGAGTGTCTGGAAATATCCTCTCAATCTGGGATTGAGAAGTTCAGGTAAAAGCGGCTAAAAGTTATGACATGATCTAAGATGCGCTGATTGTGGCGATCAAACACATTCGGCAGGATGACGTTTAAATATATAATTATAGTACAATCGTTCTCTAGCGCTAGAGTCATTATGGTAGTTGGCACCACACAAGCAGCTTCTTTGCTAGATATTAGCTGTCAAAGACTCCGACAGCTATTAAAACAAGGAAGAGTCCGGGGAGCAGAAAAAGTTGGTCGGTCTTGGCAGATACCTTTATTCAATGGTA
>JAYKJH010000248.1:0-12067 GCA_035285345.1 Nostocaceae cyanobacterium
TTTTAGTTCCGCAATTAGAACAAGTCTTAGAACTTGGAAACCAGCGGTCAACTGTAACCAGTTTTGAACCATACAGTTCGCACTTATAGGTTAATTGACGGCGAAACTCATAAAAACCCATATCCGCAATAGACTTAGCTAGCTTTTGATTAGCCATCATGCCGGACACATTGAGGTCTTCAATCACTACTGTTCCGTGGTTCTTGGCTAGTAATGTTGTAAGTTTGTGTAATGTACATGAGCGGATGTTGGCTATTTTTCTATGTAGTCTAGCTATTTGCAATTGTGCTTTTTTCCAATTAGCTGAACCAATAATTTTATGGCGATGCAACCATTGCATTCTGCCCAACTTGGCTTCGTATTTCTTGTAGGACTTTGCACCATTAACTACCTCACCAGTGCTAAGAATTGCCAAGTTATTAACACCAAGGTCAACGCCTACAACGTCTGTGTGTACTGAGTTTTGTATTTCTACTTCAAATCTGAAACTGATAAACCATCTATCAGCTTGACGGCTAATAGTTGCCGACTTTGTTAATACTTGTGGTAATCGCTCATAAGTTTTGAGAACACCAATCACAGGCACTAGAATTTTGTTGCTACCTAAAATTTTGACAGTGCCTTCAAGCGTGAAAGAATCAAATTTACCTTTTTTCTTGAATTTGGGAACTCCAGCAGTTTTGTTAAAACAGCGTTTCCAAGCTTCACGCAAAGACATCAATGCTTGTTGTGGCGTAGACTTGGAACATTCATAATACCATTCATTTTCAGGCTTTACTAACGCAACTAACCATTTATGCAGGTCAATAGCACTCGGAAATTTGATTTTTGAATCGAGATTATCTTTGTTATAGTCTAAGATTTGTTTTGTTAAAGCAAGTCCCCAATTCCAAGCGTGGCGTGCCACACCACAATGTTTTATCAATGCTGTGCGCTGTTGGCTATTCAGTTTCAACTCGGTCTTGAAACCTAGCAGCATCAAGCTACCTCCTTGACTACTTGAGTCATACCATCAATTAATTTTTTGTTTTTCTTGCTTCTAGAACCATACAAACGAGCGCTGAACACATTAACTCATGATATTATCTACCATTAAAATCATACACTTTCATCTCACTCTCGTTGGATTCTCAAACCATTGCCCTATCCTACTCCCATCCTCCAGTCTGTTTTTCTGGTGCTAAAGGTTTGATCATCCACAAAGACTGGGTTTCGTACCCTAGCTGACTGTAAAGATTTATCGCCGGTTGGTTGGATTGAAATACTTGCAGAGCAATCTGGAGATCGCCTCGTTTTCGCGCCCAATTTTCTACATATTTCATCAAAGCTGTACCTAGACCCCTTCGCCGATGTTCTGGAATGACATACAGTAAAAAGATGTGGGTATGGCGAGATCCCCGCAGTTGGTCTATAGCATTTCCTGCCCAAAGACAAGCTACGGGGGAATTAGGAACTGAGGATTGAGCGACAGTTTCTTGTCCCTTGTTACCCTTATCCCCACTCCCGACATAATCCACCCACCACAGGGGAGTGTCTGGGGAAAAATATTGCTCGACCGTGCGTGCTAGGTGGGAATAGTCCTGTCCGGGGAAGACATCAGCGTAACCGCGTTCGAGAAACTTGAGTAGCAAAGCACGGTCGAGACGAGAACCAGAACGAATTAAGTAATTTTCTAGTATTTGTTCAGCCAAGGTGACAATTTCTTGGGGGTCATAACTCGAAAAACGTAGCCAATGAAGGCTTAAGCTGGTCAGGGAACTGGCTCGCATCCCGCTCGAAGAGTCCGACAGACTACAAGCCCCTAGCTTTAGCTATGGGGTTCCTGACTCTTCATCGTTTTGTGTTAATTACAACTTTTCTGGCATTGGTATAGCGGGGGCGGTGATAATAGTTCCTACTTCTTCAATGGGTGCAGGTGCCGCCATATCAGATGGTAAAAATATCCGTACGCTCACCGCTAACAGGGCGACCAAAAACACAAGAAAGATTAGCAAAGGAGCAATATATTGACGAAAGATTGCCATAGGAAATCAGAAGTAGAATGTGGGCAAATGCTCAGGAAACACCGTTCCCGCAATAGCTAAAGATTTGTGAAGTCTGCTGCATTAATTTATTGTAGCGGTGAACAAGGTATTTCCAGTGCCCAGTTGCTGTTATTTTTGCTGCTTATTCTGCAAGTCATCCATGACTTTTTGCCAATACCATTCTTCAGTCCTGCCTGGATAATTGCGCTTAGCTTGCTCGACTAACTCTGCAGCGACTGTCATGTCACCTGTTAACTTCGCCAGGATTTCGCCTTTAATAGGGGTATTACCTGTAGGAGTAACGCTCGCGCTGTTGTTATCAGTCGCCGGTTCGGTCGATTCGACCGGGGGTTGGGATGCTCGTCTTTGTCCACGAGATAAATCTTGCCACAGTATGACCATAACAGCTAACAAGATTAACGGTGTCAGAACATTTGCCAAGTTAGGTATTAGTGAGCCTTGAATTAACTGGGATAGAAGATAACCAAAGATGATACCACTGATAAACAGGGTGAGTAGATAAATAAATACTTTAGTTCTCAAATTTCCTCCTCCAGTCCCGGTCTGGGGACTGTTACAAGTTTAGGGTTCCACGGTGCAATCAATGGTAGTAGCAGCAACCCTGGTACAGCAGCCGCGATACTAATTAAGAAAAACGTCTGCCAACCCGTACTTTCTGCTAAAAAGCCAATAGGGGCACTAAGAAACCCACCACTGAAATTCATAAAGCTAGTAAGCAAAGCATACTGGGAGGCAGAAAAGCGCTGATTGCAAATATTCATCATAAATGCTACAAACCCAGCTACTGCCAATCCCCCACAAAATTGTTCAATATTGATGGCAAGTACCAAAAAAGCATCGTTTTTGCCGATAATAGCAATCAAGAAGTAAGCTAAATTGCTAGCTGCTTGGAGAATACCAAACACCCACAGCGAGCGGTTTATCCCAATTCTGCTGACAATCACTCCCCCCACTAGGGCGCCAACAATACTAGCAAAGATACCCATACCGCCTTGAATGGCGCCAATTTGGGTTTGACTAAAACCTGTTTGCAGCAAAAATGGTGTGGACATCCTACCTAAGAAAGTATCCCCTAGTCGGTAGAGAACGATGAACAGCAGAGTCAAAACTGCTTGCAGGATACCTTGGCGTTGAAAAAATTCCCCAAAGGGTAAAATTACCGCATCTACTAAGGACTCTGGGGGGCTAATTTGTTTTGGTTCCGGTCCGATGAGAGTAGCGAGAATCCCGACGACCATAAATGCAGCCATCACTAAATAAACCGATGACCACGGAATTCTATCAGCAAGCATTAGCCCAAAGGCACCGACTAATATCATTGCGACGCGATAACCAGCTACATAAACCGCTGCACCAGCCCCTTTTTCCAGTTCATCCAGGACATCGACACGGTAAGCATCAATAACGATATCCTGCGTCGCGCTTAAAATAGCAATTAATAAGGCATTGATGGCTAAAAGTTGCAATGCTTGTTTGGGTTGCTGCAAAGCCATGAGCGCGATCGCAATCAACAACCCAATTTGAGTTACCATTAACCAACCCCGGCGCCGTCCTAAAAATGGTAGTGTAAACCTGTCCAAAAAAGGCGACCAGAGAAACTTAATCGAGTAAGGTAAAGTCACTAGACCAAATAACCCAATCGAACCCAAGCTTACCCCTTCTTTCGTCATCCAAGCCTGCAAAGTGCTTCCTGTTAACAACAAAGGTAAGCCACCGGAAAAGCCTAGTAACGTTACAGCCGCCATCTTCCGGCTTTCAAAGACCTTGAGAAAGGATTGTATTGCTTGCACTATGGAACTGTTCTCCATTCAACACAGATGCAGTCATCATGCCATAAGTGGAATGGGGAATGTGGATTAGTGCGTCCTTCTAATTCTAGCTAAAGTTTCCCGTTTCATTGGGTGCAACCGGATAGTTGGATAGCGATACGCCTTTGGCGTAAAGCTTCTCTTATCGCATATTTAGCAGAAATAGTCACAATTGTCAACACAATGGAATCCTGGGTTTTTTTCGTCAACTCAGCCTACGGTGATGAGCGATCGCAGTTTGCACTTAAGGAACTACGATGATAATCCCTAACTAGTAAAGGTTTCAGGAGTGTTCTGCAGCACTAAAACAGAGCGACTTCCAATGGTCTAATCCGCCAACAATCCAAGACCCTTGGGTGGGATCGCACCGAAGACGAAAAGTTTGATTCACCTGAAAGTAGCCTAGTAGCGATCGCTCGATGATGAGTTTGTAATCCGGTTGGATTTGTCCACTTTCCATTGTCCAAAACGACTGGAGTTTGCCATTGATGCTGAAAAGCTGATGGCGTCTATAGGTGGTGGTTCGGGGTATAAAGTTGGCGAATTTGGTAATGATTTCAACACGCTCTGGATACAAATCGATTCGTAGGACGCGATCGCCATATTGCAGGAAAAATAACCCTAAACAGAACAAACAAAGGTATATAGCGAAAGCAGGCAAAAAATCGGCGGCAGAAACTGTTGAACTGAAAATCAGTAAAAGATCGAAGCTAATCAGAGCAATGCCTGAGAAAGGAGATATGAAATCAGCAAAACGGAATTGAGGACGAAACACAAAACTACTGACATTGTGTGCATCTGTAACGCCTGGACGGTCTACAACATTATAGGGAATGCGAAGCTTGCTGTGCGGCTTCCGCCAACGCCAAGGATCTCTGTTTGCTTGCGAAGTTTGCAGATAGTCAACGGGGGAATTATTCTTCACCCAGATATTCTTGTACATTCCATATCCCCAGTAAAGTACGAGGGAGCCGATCAGTACAGCTAGTACAGCAAATAGAACCTTTATCACCATAGTTTTGATTTAATCTGATTCCTTTATTTAGGAACAGAGTGCCCAAATAGAGGAATCAAAATCATATTGTCAATTTTAGACTGGATAGAAAAACCAACATAACTATTTATTAAGCGGAAATTTTCCGTCTATCACACCAAACAATCCAGTTAAATCAAGCATTTCAGATAATTTAGTCATAATATCAAGAACATTGCTTAATCTCATGAATATCCACCTATTATACCGAATTTTTCCGGATAAATACTTAAATCTGGATGGATAGCAAGAACGTTTCTAGCTATCATCCTTTTCCGGGTAATAGACGGAATTATTCGGTATATATACCCGATGCTGAAACAAAAATCCCCTACCCCAAAATCGTCTAAACTCAAAGTGTCCGCTAACAGCCAACATCCCATGTCTCGCTGGTTTAACATTGCAGGTCCGTGTAAAGCCGACAAACACTACACACTTTCAGCAACAAGTCGTCTCCCCGACTTGTCACTGCTGATTGAACAAGAAAGTTATTTTGTCGTTCATGCACCACGACAAACGGGAAAAACCACGGCAATGTTAGCCCTAGCGCAGCAACTTACTGCAACTGGACGTTATGCAGCAGTAGTGGTATCGGTGGAGGTGGGAAGTGCTTTTAATCATGACCCCAGTGCCGCAGAATTAGCGATTCTGGAGACTTGGCGCGATACAATTGAGGATAACCTACCCCCAGAACTACAAACCCCTACTTGGGTTTACAATGCTCCTGGGCAGAGAATTAGAGCGAGTTTAAGAGCCTGGGCACAAAAAATCAAACGTCCATTAGTACTATTTATTGATGAAATTGACTCTTTACAAGACGAAACCTTGATTTCAGTTTTGCGACAGTTACGTGATGGTTATCGCAGTCGTCCGGAAAATTTTCCCTCATCGGTGGGATTAATTGGTTTACGCGATGTGCGCGATTATAAGGTTGCATCCGGTGGTAGTGATAGATTAAACACATCCAGTCCTTTTAATATTAAAGTCAGTTCCATCACCCTGAGAAACTTTAACGCCGCAGAGGTGCAAGAACTATACCAACAACATACAGAAGAAACTGGACAAATTTTCACTGTAGAAGCTACAGCAACAGCCTTTGATTTAACTCAGGGACAACCTTGGTTAGTCAATGCTCTTGCTAAAGAAGTTGTGGAAAAAATGGTGAAGGATAGAAGTATTTCTATTACCAAAGAACATATTTTACAGGCAAAGGAAATATTAATTGCTCGTCAAGATACTCATCTGGATAGTTTAGCCGAACGCTTACGGGAACCAAGGATAAAAGCAATTATTGAACCGATGTTAGCAGGTTTAGAATTAGGGAATATACCCAACGATGATATTCAATTTGTGATTGACTTGGGTTTATGTAAAATGCATCCCCAGGGTGGATTAACCATTGCTAATCCAATTTATCGGGAAGTTTTACCCAGAGTATTAACGGTGACACCAATGGCTTCCCTGCCAGTGATTGCACCGACTTGGTTAACCCCGGAAGGTGAATTAAATATAGATGCATTGTTAGAAGCATTTATCAAATTTTGGCGACAGCATGGGGAACCATTACTTGGTAGTACTGGGTATCATGAAATTGCACCCCACATAGTATTAATGGCTTTCTTACATCGTGTTGTCAATGGAGGTGGAACCCTGGAGAGGGAATATGCGATTGGTAGTGACAGAATGGATTTATGTTTGCGTTACAAAGATGTTACATTAGGTATCGAGTTAAAGGTATGGCGCGACAAAAAGCGTGACCCGCAAGCAGAAGGAATTGAGCAGTTGGAATCATATTTAGCACGGTTAGCATTGAATGAAGGTTGGTTATTTGTGTTTGACAGGCGTAAAAATGCCCTACCAATAGAAGAACGTTTATCCACCCTGGTTGTGGTGACGGAAAATCAGCGTACTATTACTTTGATTCTGGCGTGACTATTTTAACACGAAGCAGTTGAGCGATACGCCTTTGGCGTAAAGCTTCGCTTATCGCAGTTAAGGAAGCATAAGGCAAGTCGTTAAGTATAATTATTTTCTTTATCTTAAAATATAAAGCCGGATTTTTCTCAATATAAATACGCAAATAGTAATATCTAAATTCAAATAATTACATGTTTGCTTAAGTATAGAAGTATTGATTTCTTTGTTTGGATAGTGAGCGATCGCTTTTCTCAAAGATGTTTAACGGCAAAATTGAGCGGTGCTAGACAACCTCAAGCTTAGCACTAAGACTCTCGTCCGTCCGCTGCTGTGAAGTGTTAGCCCTCATAAACCACGAAAGATTACCGCTGTTTAGACCATTTCTTTAATAAATTCATTAAAGTTTTATCTTCAACAGCATGGTCTAGAAAAAATCTTCTTTCGTCTTCCGGCAAACTTTTACAGGCTATAACAAAAGCTTGCTTTAACCAAATATCAAAACCTATTACTCCCCCTTCCCTAGCAGGGAAGGGGTTGGGGGGTTAGGTCTGTTATTGAAGTGGGAGGATGCAGTGGTGCAAGATAAGAGTTGTATTACTTCAACAGTTCCTCAATCTCCTCATCCGTAAACCCAAACTGCCTAAAAATCCTCAATACATAAGCAGGTGACATTTCTTTTGCTCCCATATCTATCGGCACAATTCGCCTTACCTCTTCAACTTCACGAGTATATAAACTATGGTCACCTTTGCCTTCTCTATAAAATTTGCAACCACCTTTTTCTAAGATTTTAATTAACTGCTTGGGTTTCAAGGAAGGTAAATTTTTAGGCATAAAGCTTTCTTAATTCATAGATATCTGATTTCTCTTCTTTTCCCTCTACATTCAAAAATTCATGCAACTCTTCTATAGAAAGCGATGCTTTATAAATATTACTTTCACTTTCATAAATCTCTTGAAAAGACTCAATCGCATCTTTTAGCTTTCTAATGGCGTCTTCTTGACTATTACCCTGTCCCACAATACCATTCTCTAAACACAACACCACCCAATATCCTGCACTTTGTCTGAGTACCACGGTGTAAAAGTCCATTGGTGTTACCTACTAATTTCTTACTGCAAGCGTAACATTACTACCCTACTCTATTAATCTAACAACAAAAGCCCGCCTAAGCGGGCTTCCTTCCTATAGCTACACCCCTAAGAGTACAACCATATTCAATCAATTTCTCCTACTTCACAGTCGCTGTAGGCATACCCAAAATATCTTCTAATTTGGGCATATCTTCCAATGCAATCACCCTACCTTCATCCTCAAAACCAGCAATTTGATCAAAGTTCAAATACTGATACAAATTATCAGCAAAAGGCTGAATCTTTGTCCCCACAATATCAAGATATTCCTGCACCGTCGGAATCCTTCCCAGCAGGGCACAAACTGCAGCTAACTCCGCCGAACCTAGATACACTCGTGCATCTTTACCCATGCGGTTGTTGAAGTTTCTCGTAGAGGTTGAAAACACGGTTGTACCGTCAGCGACTCGTGCTTGATTCCCCATACAAAGGCTGCACCCAGGCATTTCTGTCCGCGCACCTGCGGCACCAAAAATACCATATACACCCTCTTCTTTTAATTGGGTTTCATCCATTCTTGTTGGTGGTGCAATCCACAGACGAGTTTTCACGCTTCCTGCACCTTCTAATACCTTCGCAGTTGCCCGATAATGACCGATATTTGTCATACAAGAACCCACAAATACTTCTTGTACTGGGTCATTTTCAACTTCCGATAATAACTTAATATTATCGGGGTCATTGGGAGCAGCAACAATTGGTTCTTTGATTTCGTTCAAATCAATTTCAATTATTTCCGCATACTCCGCATCAGCGTCAGCTTCCATTAACACAGGATTTGCTAACCATTCTTCCATTTTAGCGACGCGACGCATAATAGTACGGGCATCTTGATAACCCCGTGCTACCATGTTTTTCAACAGAGCAATATTGGAACGCAGATATTCAGAAACTGTCTCTACACTCAGCTTAATTGTGCAACCAGAACAGGAACGTTCGGCTGTAGCATCGGTTAATTCAAAAGCTTGCTCCAGTTTCAAATCTGGCAAACCTTCAATTTCCATAATCCGTCCAGCGAAGACATTTTTCTTGTTCTTCTTCTCGACGGTTAACAAACCTTTCTGAATCGCAACATAAGGAATTGCATTCACAATATCCCGCAGGGTAACACCAGGTTGCAATTCTCCTTTGAAGCGCACCAAAACAGATTCTGGCATATCTAAAGGCATCACACCCAACGCTGCTGCAAATGCTACCAAACCAGAACCAGCAGGGAAGGAAATACCCAAGGGGAAGCGGGTATGGGAGTCACCACCAGTACCTACGGTGTCTGGTAACAACATCCGGTTTAACCAAGAGTGAATGATACCATCCCCAGGACGCAACGCCACACCACCCCGTTGCGCTATAAAGTCCGGGAGTTCGTGGTGAGTTTTGATGTCTACGGGTTTAGGATAAGCAGCGGTGTGACAGAAGCTTTGCATCACCAAGTCTGCACTGAAACCGAGACAAGCCAGTTCCTTCAACTCATCGCGGGTCATCGGTCCAGTGGTATCCTGGGAACCAACGGTAGTCTGGATGGGTTCGCAAGACATACCGGGACGTACCCCTGGTAAACCGCAAGCTTTACCCACCATTTTCTGTGCCAAGGTATACCCTTTACCAGTGTCGGCTGGTTGTTGGGGACGGGTGAAGATGGTGCTGGGTGCTAAACCTAATGCTGCGCGAGTCTTATCGGTAAGGGTACGTCCGATGAGTAAGGGAATACGTCCACCGGCGCGGACTTCATCAAGAATGGTGTCGGGTTTCAGGGAGAAGCTAGAAATAACTTCCCCAGCTTCATTGGTGATTTCCCCTTTGTAGGGATAGATTGTTACCACCATCCCAGTTTCCATCTTGGTGACATCGCACTGAATGGGTAAAGCACCCGCGTCTTCAGCGGTATTAAAGAAGATGGGAGCGATGGTGCTACCTAATACATACCCACCAGCCCGTTTGTTGGGAACGAAGGGAATATCATTACCCATGTGCCACAACACCGAGTTAATAGCAGATTTGCGGGAGGAACCTGTACCGACGACATCACCCACATAAGCCACGGGGTGTCCTTTCTTCTTTAACTGGGCAATGGTTTCTAAGCTTCCTGGTTGACGAGACTCCAGCATCGCTAAGGCGTGCATGGGAATATCGGGACGGGTGGTAGCATGTTGAGCGGGGGATAAGTCGTCGGTGTTGGTTTCACCGGGAACTTTGAAGACGGTGACGGTGATGGCTTCCGGTAAGGTAGCGCGAGAGGTGAACCACTCAGCGTTAGCCCAGGCGTCTACGACTTGTTTAGCGTAGGAGTTGGTACTTGACAAGTCTAAGATATCATGGTAAGCATCGTAAACCAAGGTGATGTGGCTTAAGGCTGTGGCTGCTGTTTGGGCAATTTCGCCGTTTTCAGACTTGAGTAAGTCAATCAACGAACCGACGTTGTAACCACCTAGCATTGTCCCCAGCAACTCGACAGCAAAGATGGGAGATACTAGGGGAGAGGAAATTTCACCTTTGGCAATTCCCGTGAGGAAACCAGCTTTGACGTATGCGGCTGGATCTACTCCAGGGGGAATGCGATCGCGCAGTAAATGCAGCAGTGTCTCCTGTTCACCATCTGGGGGATTTTTCAGTAATTCGCACAACTCTGATGTTTGCTGTGCATCCAGAGGTAGGGGAGGAATTCCCAGGGTGGCACGTTCGGTTACATGTTGACGGTATAATTCCAGCATTTCGCTCTCCACTTGTTTGTATCAAAAAGATTGTGCGGTGTTTATCGACACTTTTCAAGCACGCGGGTACTTTTGCGGCGCAGATTATTGTAGTTGGCTGAGGCTTTGTATGACCAGCAAAGACTTATAATTAGGGATGTTTTTGTCTTTGCTTCACCCACCTGATTTTAGTCCATTTCTCAGGTGTTAATTATCCATGCGGTTTTTTGTCTAATAAGCATAAGATAAAATATTCAATTTGGATCACCATCACCGGATGCTTTTATATGCCCCAAACTTACAAGGTTGAAATTAACCATCAAGGGAAAACTCATATTTTGGATGTTCCCGAAGACCAGACTATCTTATCAGTTGCCGATGAGGCTGGTATAGGTTTACCAAGTTCGTGCCATGCTGGGGTTTGTACCACTTGTGCAGCCCAAATTACTGGTACAGGAACGGTTGACCAAACTGATGGTATGGGTGTGAGTCCAGACCTACAAAAACAAGGTTATGTCTTGCTTTGTGTAGCCTATCCCCGTTCGGATTTGAAAATAGAGACAGAAAAGGAAGACACAGTTTATGAACTACAATTTGGCAAATAAAATTGTATAAACGCGATGGGACTCGCCGCTTGAGTTTTGAAGTTACGGAAGCTAAACCATGACAACTCATTTTATTACCGCAGAAATTGACTTACAAGAAACTCCCACCGAATTGCTTTCATCAATCGAACAAGAGTTGAAAAAACAAGGTGAACCCCTCCGTTGGGCTGTTACATCTGTAGACGAACAACAGCAAAAAGCTAAAGTTGAAGCCGTCGTGACTAAAGAGAGTTAGGAGATTTAAGTTATTAGTTATTAGTGGTTAGTTACTAGTCAGAGTTTGATAACTAATGACTAATGACTAATGACTAATGACTAATGACTAATTATGATTCATCGTCCATACACTGTTGTTTTAATTGTACCTACTGGGGTGGGAGCAGCAATTGGCGGCTATGCAGGGGATGCATTACCCGTTGCAAAAGCTGTTGCTCAAGTTGCAGACCGCCTAATTACTCACCCTAACGTCATGAACGGCGCAAGTTTGTATTGGAACTTACCCAATGCTTTCTACGTCGAAGGCTATGGATTGGATCAGTTCGCGTCTGGTAATTGGGGTTTGCGTCCGGTGCATCAAAATCGTATAGGGTTACTTTTAGACAAAGCTATAGAACCAGAGTTACGCCTGCGACACTTGCAAGCAGGGGATGCTGCTAGGGCTACCCTAGGATTGCATCTTACAGATTATGTGATTACAGATGCGCCATTAAACGTAGAATTACGTAAATCGGCATCCGGAGCAAGCTGGGGAACCATCGGCAACCCGGATAGTTTGCTCAGAGCAGCAGAAATATTAATTGAAAAAGCAGGGGCAGAAGCGATCGCAGTTGTGGCTAGG
>JAYKJH010000249.1:0-21866 GCA_035285345.1 Nostocaceae cyanobacterium
GATAAAGTATTCGGCTAGGTCCTGCAATGATAGCAGAGCGACAGTGTGTGGTACGCGACCCTTGTCTGACGATAATCACTGGAGAATTGGTTTTGTGTTTGCGATCGCTATCAAGTTGTGGTTTACTTACGTGGACAATTGTGCCTGAAGCTTGCCTAAGTCTTCGCCAAGTACCTTTTGTACCTCTTTTGATTACCTTGACTCTGGGCATTCCATTAAAAAGAGGAATTCGCCAACATCTTCCGACTTTGACGGCGCCCCTAATTCGTCCTGCTTTGAGTAACTGTCGGACTCGCTGACAGCTTATACCCAGCAAATAAGCAGCTTCTGTTGTTCCTACCATAAAAAAGCCTAGCGCTAGAGTATTTCTACTAGATTAATTCTATAGCAGTCTCATCTACATGACGAAGCATGAAAAGTTAAATCTTTAGCTTGTGGGATTTGTCACCATAAGAGAAAGTAGGGTGGAACAATATCCCATGCCCGAAAGGGAAGAAGATGAGATAACTGAGTAGATAACTCAAACTTGGAGTATCAGGATTTGAAATTACACCATGACACAAGTACTTATTGTTAACGCTGAAGCTGATTCCACTTTTCCTTATTTACTGAAATCATACTTACAGCTATTGAAGTTAATTGAGAAACAGATTGCAATCAAACCTAGAGGATTCCAATGGACAAGTTTCTACGCAGCTTTATCACAATCGAAAGATATATTCAGTTAGTTGCTTTGCTTGGGGTGATGGTGTTCTTGGGATACTTGGGATTTACCAGCTATCAAAGTCATCGAACACCCTCCTATCCAGTGATTGCACCTACAACCCATCAATAAGGAGTCCATTTCCATTTTGCACCTTGGAGACGCCAGTCGCGTTTGTCGCGAGAAACTCGCTCACAGCGCTGGCTCACCTTTACTTGAGGCAAAAAATATTATTAAACTCCCTTCAAACACCCCACCAAAGCCTCTAACTCCTCCCTAATTGACAACGGCGCATACCCCAATCCAAAAGCTTTAGAACTATCCAAACAAACATCCTTGGGACGTGGTGCAGCCATTTTCACATCTTCTTGACGACAAGGTTTAAGTTTATCTCCTGGAAGTTGAAATACCTCCACTAATAGCTTACCAAAATCATAACGAGAAATTCTTTCTTTACCCCCGAAGTGAATAATTCCGGTGACTTTTTCCAAAGCTAATAACAATCCCTTTGCTGCTGCTGTTCCACTGGCTGGTGTGCGGATTTCATCAACAAATAAATTTAGTTCTTTTCCTGCTTTGAGTGTTTGAATAAACGGTTGCATAAAGCTGGTAGCAGGGGGATTTGCTTTGCCAAACATTAATGGCATTCTACACACTGCTGTCAGCGGATAACGTTCTAGCATTCCCTGTTCTGCCATGACTTTCTGCTCACCGTAAAGATTTACAGGATTTACGGCATCTGTTTCTTTGTAGGGTGCGGTTAACCCATTGAAAACTAGGTCGGTGGATGTGAAAGCACAAGGGATAGAATAATCAGCGCAAAGTCCAGCAATATTGCAGGATGCTTGAACATTTATGGCGTGGGATTCTTTAGGGTGATTTTGGCAATAATTAGGTTGTGATTGGGCGGCGGTGTGAATAACTGCTGCTGGTTGAATGTCAGTGAATAGTTGTTTTAATTCCTCAAAGTCTGTGAGGTCTGTTTTTAGAGTAGTAACACCGGGAATTTCTATAGAATGAGAATTATAAGTGGCGTAAATTTCCCACTCTTGCTTTGCTATTTGGCAGAGGTTCTGTCCTAAAAAGCCACTGGCTCCGGTAATTAATAGTTTTTTCATGTTAGGGTGAAGATAAAATAATTTAACCGCCAAGATGCAAAGAACGCCAAGAATATTTTTCAGATTTGTTAGGAAGTTATTTTCACTCCTTGATGCTCTCTCTATGAATTATACCCACTTGATTACAGTCAAGTTTTCCAATCAAAAGCAGCTATTGTATCGCTGGTATCGATGAATTAACTACCAAGTCTAAAATAAATAAGTATTCACCTTCTCCCTTCTCTAATGGACTGGCAAGAAATCTCCGGTAACTGGGTACTATTACCCAAACGCCCTATTGGTATCATCCACTTCCTTGGCGGAGCTTTTGTTGCTGCTGCACCCCACGTCACCTACCGTTGGTTACTTGAAGGACTAGCGCAGAAAAACTTTGCTATCATTGCCACACCTTTTGTGAACACCTTCGATCATGGTGCGATCGCCCAGTCTGTGCTGCTCAACTTTGAACGTGCCCTCTTAAGGCTGCAGGACAGAAATTTACTGGGTAAACGCTACCTACCCATCTATGGCATTGGACATAGTATGGGATGCAAGCTCCACTTACTTATTGGTAGCCTTTATGAGGTGGAGCGTGCTGGAAATATTTTAATCTCTTTCAACAACTACGCAGCGAGAGATGCGATTCCCCTGGTTGAACAATTCAACTCCGCCTTTACTGTCGAATTTACACCCTCACCGTTGGAAACTAACAAACTCGTACAAGAACGCTACAGCGTCCGTCGCAACCTAGTCGTCAAGTTTACCAATGACACTATCGACCAATCAGTTCCCTTGGGTAAATTGTTGCAAGAACGGTTTCCGGGAATGGTGACAGCACAGACACTATCAGGAACCCACACAACGCCCCTAGGGCAAGATTTGAAATGGCAAACAGGACAGTCGTTTAGTCCGTTTGATGCGTTTGGTCAGTGGTTCAAACAAGAAGTATACCGCGACCTGAATCAGTTGCAACGTGTTATACTCTTGTGGCTGAATCCCCTGTCACCGCCATAACGTTGTCATAATATTTTTTCAGTACCAAACAATTGCGGTTGTCAGACGTGCGGACATAGTTTAAAAAGTTAGAAATCCGCTGCATCAGCGGTAGTCCCCATCCGCCCTCAGCATACAAGTCCTCTTTGGGAGACAAATTATTAATGAAGGAACATAAATCAAAGGGCGGTCCGTGATCCCAAATGCGAAATTCCAGATACTCCGGAAGTAGGTCAACTTCCAAGTCAATGGGCACATCTTGAGATTTATCTTTGTGGGCATGGCGCACAGCATTGGTAAACCCTTCTGCCAATGCTATTTTCAACTGTAGCCAAAAATCCTGAGAAATCTCTGGCTGATACAATTGATCAAACCAAGCCAAAATATCAGCCAAACTATTTATGTCTGTCTTGACTTGCAGCCGGACCTTTTTAGGTACTAGCAACTTTCGACCTCCGTTAAATTACAGAACAGCAAGTAACAATAAAATATTAGCCCTGATGATTTTAATTTGCCCAAATTAATCTTTTTTTACACAAGTTGTCATAAACTTGGTTAAAAATTCTTGCTGTTGGGGATGACAACAACATTTTTAGCTATTATCTCCTATGTTTCAAATTTTAGTTATTGATGATGACCTGGCAGTGCAGCTGCTTTTAAAAAGGATGCTGCAAAAACAGGGCTATGAAGTCATCGTCGCCAGCAACGGTGAAGAAGGACTGAATAAAGCATTAGCTTGCTTACCAGCCTTGATTATTTGTGATTGGATGATGCCTGGTCTGAATGGCTTGGAGGTATGCCGTCGTCTCAAAGCAGATCCTAATTTATCAACCACATTTTTTATCCTCCTAACCGCTTTGGTAGCTGTGGAGGATCGCGTCAAAGGTTTGGATGCTGGTGCAGATGATTTTATCTCCAAACCCATTGAACAAAATGAATTACAAGCGCGAGTTCGGGCCGGACTACGCTTACACCAGCTAAGTCGGGACTTACAAGCCCAAAAGCAAATATTAGAAGCTGAAATGGCAGAAGCTGCGGAATATGTTCGTTCCTTGCTCCCACCTCCGATGAATGAACCCATAAGCATAAATTCCCGCTTCATTCCCTCCCGACAACTTGGTGGAGATTGTTTTGACTACTACTGGCTAGATCCAGATTATTTAGCTCTTTACTTGCTAGATACGGCGGGACATGGGCTGAAAGCCACTCTCCCATCGATTTCCGTACTGAATTTGCTCCGTTCTCGTGCGGTTCAGAGTATAAACTATTATCAGCCAAATGAGGTATTAAAAGCTTTAAACGATACATTTCAAATGAATTATCAAAATGACAAATACTTCACTATTTGGTATGGAGTTTATAACCGAATTGAACGCCAGCTAATTTATGCTAGCGCTGGTCATCCGCCAGCAGTTTTAATCTCAGAAAACCGTGACAATGGTTCCCAAATCCAATTGCTGAAAACTCCTGGAATGCCAGTAGGTATGTTTCCCGAAGCCAAATATGTCAATGCCTTTTGTAAAGTCAGCGAAGGTAGCACCCTTTATATCTTCAGTGACGGAGCGTATGAAATAACTTTAGCAGATGGCAGCGTTTGGAGTTTGAACGCTTTTATTCAAATGCTAGGGGCATTGAAAAATCCGGTCGAGGGACAACTCGACGAGATACTCAAGTACTTAGCAGAACTTAATCCCAAGGATGTATTTGATGATGACTTATCTATACTCCAAGTACAATTTAATTAATTAATCGATGAAAGAACAGTTTTGTTAAACTCCTCTTGGTTGGGATAGATTTGAAATGCATTATTCATACTAGTCATTTCTAACAACATCTGGACTTGCTGATTCAGCGAACACAAGAACATTTGACCGCTGACAGCGCGAATCATTTTCGTAGCTTGCACCAAAGCCCCTAAACCAGAACTGTCCATAAAAGTGACATCCCGAAAATCAATCAACAAAAGGATGTTTTTTTTACCACCAGCCAAGAGGTTGATAACTTCTTGGCGCAACTGTGTTGCTTGGGTAGCATCCAACGTGCCACTGGGTTGAATAATGTTGACTACAGGACTCATAAAATTTCTATGCTTGCTGGTATAAAATGCTTAACTAACTTGGCTAGTATAACCGTGCCTAAAGAGAATCGCACAGAGGTGATAACACGGAAAAACGGCAACACTCAGGGGTAGATGGCAAGAGGAGGCTGTTCGTGTAACAGTGAATTATAACTAAGTATTGCCGCTCACTTCTAGATGGCTGGAATATTCGGTAGATGTCATAGTTGAGCCGCTTGGTGGAAGATCAAACTGGCGAGTGAGTGTTGCTGCTTGCTCTCCAATCTAGCATACTTAAAAATTTCAGATTTGGAGCAACTAGTTTTTTCGAGTCTAATAGATAAGCATGGGGTATGGAGTTTCCAGGGAGCAGCCTGATTAGCAATGCCCCATTCCCCCTTTCCAGCACTCTGGGTATTACGATGTTTGAAGTTATGTGCATGATTGCTTACACAAACTCAGGCACTGCGGTAAACTAACCCTTGATTATGATTCTTTCGCAGAGAAGAACACTCGGAAAGGAGCTTTTTTTCAATGTCTCATACCGTAAAAATCTACGATACCTGCATTGGCTGCACCCAATGCGTCCGTGCTTGCCCCACTGACGTACTAGAGATGGTGCCTTGGGATGGCTGCAAAGCTGGTCAGCTTGCTTCATCTCCCCGTACAGAAGACTGTGTGGGTTGCAAGCGCTGTGAAACAGCCTGTCCTACTGACTTTTTAAGCATTCGGGTTTACCTGGGTGCGGAAACCACCCGTAGTATGGGTCTGGCTTACTAAGATAAAAGTCTAACTTCCAGATTGTAGGAGGGGCATTGTCCACAATTTTCTGCCTTTGTTGGGCAAGGCTCAACCTACAACATGATAATCGCGGGCAATAACAAAATTTTTTTGGTTATGTATCTAGTGACAGGGGGGCAAATTGCTCCCTTTTTTAATTAATCTCAAGGGTCGTTTGTATTCCTCTAACCAGACTAAATGGCAAAATGGCAAGTCACGTTGGGGAACCCTTGGTGTATAAAGGGAAAGATAATTGGCGGATTGCTTGCCTTATGCCTTGCTTGTAGATTTAAATCGTTAAGCAAAAGTAGAGTGGAGTCAGACATGTGCGGTATTGTTGGTTATATCGGTACGCAAAAAGCAACAGAAATCTTGCTAGCAGGGTTAGAGAAACTGGAGTATCGGGGTTACGATTCAGCTGGTATTGCTACTATTTGGGAAGATGAAGTTAATTGCGTGCGGGCAAAGGGTAAATTGCATAATCTGCGCTCCAAACTTGAACAACAGGAAAACCCAGCCCAAATAGGCATTGGACACACTCGCTGGGCAACTCATGGTAAACCAGAAGAGTATAACGCCCATCCCCACATGGATACTGCCATGCGCGTCGCGGTTGTCCAAAATGGCATTATTGAAAACTATCGTGAGTTACGCGAAGAGCTTAAACAGCTAGGACATGAGTTTCGTTCCGATACTGACACTGAGGTAATTCCTCACCTGATTGCTCAGTTCTTAAAGGAATCCGCCCAGTCCGGTAGGACCGACTCCCCATCTCAGTTGTTAGAGGCGGTTCGCAAAGCTGTAAATAAATTAGAGGGAGCCTTTGCGATCGCAGTGATTTCTGCTGACTACCCCGATGAACTGATCGTGGCTCGACAACAAGCGCCCCTGATTCTTGGTTTTGGACAAGGGGAATTTTTCTGCGCTTCCGATACTCCTGCTCTTGTCCCCCATACCCGCGCTGTCCTACCCCTAGAAAATGGGGAACTGGCACGTCTGACACCCTTGGGTGCAGAAGTTTACAACTTTGCTGGTGACAGGTTGCGAAAGCACCCCCGTACCCTCAACTGGAATCCCGTCATGGTAGAGAAACAGGGATTCAAGCACTTTATGCTCAAGGAAATTTATGAGCAACCAGGGGTAGTACGCGCTTGTTTGGAAGCTTATTTCAATAGTGAGGGGGAACCAACTAAAGACGGAAAGTCCCCTATCCAACTGGGTCTACCAGAGGAACTTTACGCCGACTTAGAACAAATTCAAGTCGTTGCTTGTGGTACTAGTTGGCACGCTGGTCTTGTGGGTAAATACTTACTAGAACAACTAGCAGGCATTCCAACAACGGTGCAATATGCCTCAGAATTTCGCTATGCACCATCGCCACTAATGGCTAATACCTTAACTATTGGTGTGACTCAATCCGGTGAAACCGCCGATACTCTCGCGGCTTTGGCGATGGAAAAAGAACGCCGGTCAGGAAAAGATGATAAGTATAAAGCACGACTGATTGGTATTACTAATCGCCCGGAAAGTACCCTCGGTCATATGGTTTCCCATATTATTGATACCCGTGCGGGGATAGAAATTGGGGTAGCAGCGACGAAAACCTTTGTCGCCCAAGTGATGGCGTTTTACTGCTTAGCGATAGATTTAGCTTATCAGCGTCAGAGTGTAACCCCAGAGCGATTAGCCGAGATTATAGCAGGTTTACGCCAGTTACCAGCGGAAATCGAAGTAATTTTAGAAAGTCAAGAACGCTACATTGAACAACTAGCGCACAACTTTGCTGAAACCCAGGATTTCATATTTTTGGGACGGGGAATTAATTTCCCGATCGCTTTGGAAGGAGCGCTGAAATTAAAAGAAATTAGCTACATTCATGCTGAGGGATATCCCGCAGGAGAAATGAAGCACGGACCGATTGCTTTATTAGATGCCAAAGTGCCCGTAGTTACTATTGCTATGCCTGGTAGTGTGTATGAAAAGGTACTTTCTAATGCCCAAGAAGCAAAGGCGCGGGATTCGCGGTTGATTGGTGTCACTCCGATGAATGATATGGAAGCGGCAGAAACCTTCGATGATTTAATTCCGGTACCAGCAATGGAAGAGTTACTGTCTCCAATTTTAACGGTGATTCCTTTACAACTTTTAGCTTATCACATTGCGGCGCGACGTGGTTTGGATGTGGATCAGCCGAGGAATTTGGCGAAGTCAGTGACGGTGGAGTAGTTGATGCGGTGATTGGGGGAACATCATAATTCACTCCGATCGCGATGTATAACAATGTACGTAGGGACAAGGCAATGCTTTGCCCCTATCTTCTTGAGGACAGTGCTGTCGGGTCAGTTATCCACTATGTTTAATTCCATTCTATAAAGATAAATATCGCTACTACTGTTTACGTAAATTGACTGTCATTAATTGGGGATTCGAGTTGCTTCATGCGATAGCCAAGTCCATGAACTGTTTCAATGAAATCACTCGGTGCCCCTACCGCACGTAATTTTTGACGCAAGCTGCGGATATGGGTTTTGATGGTTTCTTCTGTAGGAGACTCATCAATTGACCACAAACGCTCAATAATTCCAGGTCTGCTTAAGACTCTACGACCATTAGTGACAAGTAATTCCAAGATGGCGTACTCTTTAGGTGTGAGGTTAAAAAGTTGCTGTTTGTAAGTCACTTCATAGGTAATGGGATTAAGTTCCAAATCTCCCCAACAGAGGCTGTTAGCTCTAGTTGAGGCTTCAGAACGCCGCAATAGCGCTCGCATTTGAGCCATCAACTCTTCCAGGTTAAAGGGTTTTACCATATAAGCATCAGCACCTGCGTCTAGCCCGGTGATTTTGTCTTCAGTGGTGTCACGGGCTGTTAACATCAAAACAGGGATAGCACAATTGCGTAGAGTACCGTTGGCTGTAGGGAAGCTATCGCGCAGTTTTTGACAAAATACTAAACCGTTCATTTTCGGCAGTGTGACATCTAGCAGCACTAGGTCATACTCGTAGGTTTCAATCCAGTCCCAAGCACTCTCCCCATCGTGGACTACATCAACAGTGTACTGACGATTCGTCAAGGCTTCCGCCAGCATATCTGCAATCTGTACGTCATCTTCAACGACCAAAATACGCATTGCATTTGTGGATTTGAGACTTTATAGAGATTCCTAAGTAAATTCTACATTATTTTTTACCTGAGATTATCAAAAAATCTTCCTTCACCATCAATATTGAGACTATGTAAGCGACCTCACACTAACATATTTAACTGTTAATTTTCACCTAATGCTTTTGCCGTTATAATTGTCAAAAAAATCCCCAGAAAATATCTCAAGATTAAGTATTAATTTTCCCCTTCCCAATTTCTTATATAAAATCTCACTCCCATGATGAAATCGTCACTAGAACGGAAATTGATTACCGGAGGATTTGGCTTAGCACTTGTAGTCATGAGCGTAGTCAGCGTCATTTCCTATCAAAACGCAATTAAACTGACAGAAAGTGCAAAACGTATTCGGGAGACAAACATAGTTGTTAAACATATTAATAACCTCAATGGAATTTTGACAGATGCTGAATCTGGTCGCCGGGGCTATATTCTTTTTAATGACTCTGAAGAATTAGAGCGCTATCACAAAAGTGTTGCTAGGTTAAAAATTCAAATCAACCAACTGGGTCAAACTTTAGCTAATACATTGAGCCAGCAGCAGCGGTTTAATCAATTAAAATCATTAATTAATGAAAGATTGAAATTATTTCAACAATCGATTGACCAGTATCAAAATACTCCCAGACAACTACTACCAATAAATCCTTTAAGAAATCAAATCAAACAAAATCGATATCAGATTCACCAGCTAATTGAAGAATTACAAAAAGAAGAAGAGTTATTGTTAGAAATTCAGGTAGAAAATTCTCAATCTAATTTGCAGTGGCGAATGCTGATTGAGATTTTAGGTACATTGTTGACTTTGGCGATTATTTTTGGTGTATATATTCTACTTTACCGTCAGATGGTAAAACGCCAGCAAGCAGAAGCTACACAAAGAGCATTAGCTCAAGAAAAAGAACTCAGCGAACTAAAATTGCAATTTTTCTCCATGATTTCCCATGAATTTCGTACCCCTTTAAGTTTAATTGTCGGTTCAGCGCAACTCTTAGAAGAAAAGCTCAAGTTAATTGTCGAGCCACCTAAACTCAAAAACCTTTACCGGATTCAAGTTTCAGCTAAAGCAATGGCTCAATTACTCGATGATGTTCTTACTTTAGCAAGGGCTGATGCGGCAAGATTAGACTTTAACCCAAAGAAGACAGAAATCCAGACGTTTTGTCTGAATTTGGTCGAGGATTTTCAAGAATCGAGTCAACCAAAACGAGTAATTAAATTTATCAACCAAGGTAGCGCTACCCACGCTTGGGTAGACGAGAAACTCCTCTACTCAATTCTCAGCAATTTGCTGTCTAATGCGATTAAATATTCACCTATAGACAGTATTGTATATTTTACTTTAATTTGTGAACAAGATGCTGTTTACTTTCAGGTAAAAGACTCAGGAATTGGTATTTTAAAAGAAGATATTCAAAATCTTTATGACCCTTTTAGACGTGGTAAAAATGCTAAACAAATTTTAGGTACAGGATTGGGTTTAGCGGTAGTCAAAAAATGTTTAGATTTGCATCATGGAGAAATTTATGTTGAGAGTAAGTTAGATGTTGGTACTACTTTTACTGTAAAAATTAGCCAAGATAAATTTCCGCAAAAAAATTGAGTATTCCAAATTAATTTTCATGCAAAATTTAATATTATTTAATTGGTTATGTCAGAGAATATCAAAAAAATAACATATCTCTGTTCAGAGAATACATTTTGCCTTCATTTCCAAATAAAGGATGTTTTTTCGTACCCCAATACGACATACCAACTCGTTTTGCTACTTGAAAACTATCAGCATTATCTGGACTAATATAAGCCCGAATTTCTCTCACACAACTGTTATAAAAGCAGTACTTAATTAATGCTTTTGTTGCTTCTGTGGCATAGCCTTGCTTCCAGTAGGTTGGCAGTAAACTATAGTAGCATTCACATATCTCATCTTCAGCGATTTCTGAAATACCACAAGACCCGATAAATTTATTATCTTTCAGCGCAATTGCGTAGGCAAAAATAGGCTTTTTTGAATCATAAGAGGCGATAATAGCATCAAAAAGCTCTTTTGCACCTTCTAGTGTTTTCTGCTCTTCCGTAAACATCAAATATCTTGTTGCTCGTTCATCGGTCATGAACGTCAAATAAGCACTTAAATCTTCTTTTTGAAGAGGTCGGATAATCAGACGTTCCGTTAAAAGCTGTGCTGGTAAATTTATCATTATCCAGATCCAGACATTTACAATCCAATTTTGAAAAAAATAAAAGAGTTGAGAGAGAGATTATTGACGAATAATGCTCATCTCACTCACAACTCCTGACGAAAGGATTTTTTAGCTGGCTAATTGATAGCAAAATTCTTCTAACGCTTCTTCCTCAGTAGCAAATATTTCTAACATTTCTTTCAGTTTTGTCACTTCTAAAGCTACTTTGACTCTTGGACTTACATTACAAATCCGAAATTGACCATTAAAATGGTCTACGTAGCGCATTGCAACCATCAAAGACCTTAATCCAGAGCTATCAATAAAATCGACTTCACTAAGATTCACCACCACATAGTGATGAATTTGAGACACAGATTGCTGCAATTTCATGCGGAATTGCCAAGCAGCGGCAAAATCTAAATTACTCATCGGTTGCAAGATAATTATATTCTTGCCATCCTGAGTTTGATAGTTTGTTGTTCTAATCCGAATCAAAATTCTTGTCCTCTCAATTATCAACAGCGAACATCATGGTTTTTAGGGAATTTAGGAAAAAATAAAAATTCGATGCTTACTACCTCTGACTCAGATTGTCGGAGTGATTAGTTTTTTTAGGAAGAGCGACGGAGTGATGATTTATTTACTGAGTCAGAACAATTTTTCCTAAATTTGTACAAAGCGCTTTGGTTGTTCTTTAACTTGCAACCTTGCTTAAATAGGATATTGATTTCCAAATTCATATTGGAAATTCTTGATGTACCTAGTAGTATAGTGTCTAATAACAAAAAAATCGGGGGGAAATCGGGGGGAAATCGGGTAGCAAGTATCTCGCATCTCAATTTTGCTGAGTTTATCCATAATTATGTGACACCGAGGAATGTAAATAAACATCACCAGTCCCCTCCGTAGCTCGCAAAATGAACTAAGATTGAGGTGTGAGAGTTTGGGACTATTTCCTAGTGTTTTAACTAATCTTCACAACTAAACCAAACCTCAACAGAATTGATTGCGGTTTTGTATCAAGGAGGTCGAGACTATGTTGCTCGAACGTCTAACTCTTGTATCCGAAGAAGAAGCAAGAATTCTTCCAGAGAAAGCACCTCGGGAACGCCAACTGAATCTGCAAGACCCTAATACGGTAATGACAGAGTTGATTCGTAATTTGGGATATCGCGAATTTAAGACCATAGATGCAGCCCCTAGCCGTTGGTCTATGCAAGGGATTTTAGTCCAAGCAGGCACAGATAAGCCTTACAAAATGCAAGCTTTTGTCAACATTGGTGGATTTGATAATATTTTCATCCAAGTTGAAATCATTCGCGCCTCGGCTCAGCCCATAATTTTGGTTAACAGAAAATTTAATGGACTGGAAGCTTTAGAATTGATTCAGAAATTACCTTATTTTCCGCGTTATGAAGGGATGGAAGCAGAAAATGAACATTCCGACTAATTTCGGAAGTCGGGGATAATTTAAACAATGAAATGCAGTCATGAAAAATTCTGCCACCGACATGATAATTATTGGTGCGGGTATCGCTGGACTAGCGGCGGGGTGCTACGCTCAAATGAACGGCTACCGCACTAAAATATTTGAGATGCACAACCTCCCAGGTGGTCTTTGCACTGCTTGGAACCGTAAAGGTTATGTCTTTGATGGCTGCATTCATTACCTGTTTGGTTCCGGAAAAGGTCAACCGTTTTATAGAATGTGGGAAGAACTGGGATGTATTCAGGGTCGGCAGTTCGTCAATCATGATGAATTAATCCGGATTACAGAACCAGGGGGAAAAACCTTAATCGTCTACAGCGACCCCGACCGACTAGAACGTCATCTCAAGCAGCTTTCACCCACTGATAGCCGCTTAATTGAGAGCTTGTGCAAGGGTATCCAAACTCTGACTCGTTTTGATATGTCCTTGCTACAGCAAAAACCAAAAGCCTTAATGGGAATGGGTGATTGGTTGCGGCTGAGTCGGAAGTTGCTGCCGTTTTTAGGTACTTTAGCAAAATGGGGAAGCATATCCGCTCTTGATTTCGCTCACCGTTTCCGAGACCCCTTTTTGCAGCGTGCCATACCGCAAATGTTTGCTTGGACAAATATCCCGATGATGGTGGGTATGTCTGTGCTGGCATATATGCATAATAAAAATGCTGGCTTCCCCGTAGGTGCATCCCTGGAATTTGCACGCGCTATTGAGAAGCGGTATCTAGAATTGGGCGGTAAAATTTACTATTGCTCACAAGTAGAAAAAGTGCTGGTGGAGAACGACAAAGCGATAGGCGTCAGGCTTTATAACAACCAGGAATACCGCGCTCACCGCGTCATCTCCGCCTGTGACGGTCGGGGGACACTGTTTAATTTGCTTAAGGGTAAATACTTAAATGATGAAATAAAAATGCTCTACGAGGGGAATTTACCCTTACACTCCCAATTGCAAGTATCCCTCGGAGTCAACCGCGACCTGTCGGGAGAACCCCATTGGGTAACCTATTTACTGAATCAACCAGTCGCGATCGCCGGGGAGGAATACTCAGAAATTAGCGTCAAAAACTATTGTTTTGACCCCTCATTGGCTCCAGCGGGTAAGTCGGTGGTCATCGTGATGTTAAGGACATCTTACGATTACTGGCAACGAATCTACGGACGGTCAATTTACGACGCCGAGCAAATTCAAGAATCAGGAATTCTGATTGATTTATTGGAAGAGGTTTATCCTGGTATTAAAGCAGACATAGAATATGTGGATGTTGCTACACCATTAAGTTACGAGCGCTACACTGGGAATTGGCATGGTTCAAGCTGTGGCTGGCTGTTGACTAAAGAAACCATGTCAATGATGATTTCTGGTATACCTAAAACCCTACCTGACCTGAAAAATTTTTACATGATAGGTCAGTGGGTAGAGCCTGGTGGTAGCGTACCTGTGGTGGCGATGTCGGGACGCAACATCATCCAGCAGATTTGTCACGAAGATAACAAGATATTTGCGGTTACTGCTCCTCAAGTAGGCTGATATCAGCAGCATGTGCTAGTAGGTTGGGTTGATTAAGTGAAACCCAACCCTATCCCTAGGGAGGAATTTATTAACGCTGACGGCGATAGAAAGGTTTCTTCACAACTTCGGCTGGGTAAGTTTTGCCGCGAATTTCTACTTCTAGCTGCTGTCCTAGGGTTCCTAACTCTGTAGGTACATAAGCAAGAGCGACGGGATAACCGAGGGTGAGTGATAGAGTACCACTGGTAACTTCTCCGACGACTTTACCCCCTGCTACAACTGGGTAGCCGTGACGAGCTATGTTGCGTCCTTGCATTTGCAAACCTACCAGTCGTCGTTGTACACCAGCAGTTTTTTGGGCTTCTATAACTGCACGTCCGATAAAATCACCTTTGGTATCTAGATGCACCAGCCAACCCAACCCAGCTTCAACAGGAGTGGTATGGTCATCGATATCTTGTCCGTAGAGCGCCATTGCTGCTTCCAAACGCAGGGTGTCCCGCGCACCCAGTCCGCAGGGGACTACACCAGCATCCACCAGACGATGCCATAATTCCACACCCACCTCTGGGTCTACCATGACTTCAAATCCATCTTCCCCTGTGTAACCTGTACGGGCAAGGAAGGCGGGTTTACCCAGTACTGAGGCACAGAGGTGTCCAAAGGCTTTGACGGGGCTTAAGTCGCCTTCTACAAAGGGCTGAAGCAATGTAACAGCTTGCGGTCCCTGGACGGCAATTAATACTTTTTCTGCCGACAAGTCTTGAAATTTTACCTCATTGGTGTCTAGGTGTTCCAATAACCAAGCTTTGTCTTTACCAGTGGTAGCAGCGTTAACAATTAATACCCCCCGTTGGTCGCCACTGCTATCTTGTCCTTGGTAGTAAAAAATAATATCGTCTACAATTCCCCCTTGGGGGTTAAGTAATACTGAATACTGGGCTTGACCCGGTTGTAAGCGACTTAAATCGGAGGGAACCAAGCCTTGTAGTTGGTTTACCAGTTGTTTACCCTGCAAGGTAAATTTACCCATGTGTGAAATATCAAACATTCCGGCTGCGGTTCTTACAGCTTCGTGTTCTTTACTAATGCTACTAAACTGTACTGGCATTTCCCAGCCACCAAAGCTGGTCATACGGGCTTTAAGTTCGATAGCTTGTTGGTAGAGTGGGGTTTTTGCTAGGGGTACGGAATTTTCTTCTTTATTAGTCACGGAGAGTATTTTCGGTATCAGTTCACATCTTTTCTATCCTACGAGAATGGGGAATGGGGAATGGGGACGCTTGGACTAGGAACTCATGACCCTTGACTAATGACTCATGACTATTGACTAATAATGGTGAATGTTAAGAGTTATGAAGCTAAGGTCATGAAGTATTGGCAACTAATGGTTGGATTGGTTTTAGGGTTTGTGCTGTTGGTGTTTCCCCTATCGGCTTCGGCTGCAAGCTCTTCGAGTATTACCCGTTCTGCAGGTGCAGAAGTTACTGGTAAGGATTTCTCTGGTCAAAGTTTAGTTGGGACTGAGTTTACGAATGTGAACCTGGAAAACTCCAACTTTAGCAATGCAGACTTGCGGGGAGGTGTATTTAACGGTTCAATATTACAGGGAGCAAATCTGCAGGGTGCAGATTTTACTAATGGCATCGCCTATTTGGTAGATTTTAAGGGAGCCGATTTAAGTGATGCAGTATTGGTAGAAGCATTGCTGTTGCGTTCTACTTTTCGTGATGCAAACATTACAGGTGCTGACTTCACCAATGCTGTTGTCGATAGTGCTGAGTTGAAAAAACTGTGCGATCGCGCTTCTGGGGTTAATTCTAAAACTGGGGTAGATACACGAGAATCTTTGGGATGTAGGTAATAGGTAATAGGTAATAGGTAATATTTGTGATTAACCATTACCTATTACCCATTTCCGTCTACTTGAGTTAATTCCATAATTCTTCCAAATTCAAAGTTCAATGCTAAATCTGTGAGTACAAAAGCTAAAACATTATGTTCTGAAGGTATGTGGTTAATTAATTCAAAAATTTTATCATCATAACATTCAGATGCTGCATTATATAACTCTCTCACCCAATCAGCAGACATCTCAGACAAGTCCCTGCGTAAATTAGCCATAGTTTCTATAGATTCTGTGGTTTCAGCTATTTGCGCTCTTGATTCACTTTTTTGTGGATAATTTTTTGCGGCATAAATATAAACAACGCCTAAATGGTTGGCAATCTTTTCTAGTAATAAATCTGTTGATAATGGTTTAGTGATAAAATCATCGCAACCAGATGATAAAACCATGTTACGAGATTCTGCAAAAGCACTGGCAGTCTGGGCTATAATTTTAGTAGGTCTGAGGGAAGTTTGTGAAGTTAAAGCTAGAGAATTTGGGATTGGTAATTTTGAATTTGAATTGGAATTTTGAATTGCTTTTTCTCTGGCTCTAATTTCTTTAGTAGCACGTTCACCATCCATTAATGGCATTCGCATATCCATTAAAATTAAGTGTGGATGCCAATATTCCCATAAAGTAATAGCTTCTTGACCATTTTCAGCTTCCCGAACTGTAAAGCCAATATCAGTTAATAGAGTTACCAACAACAGACGACTATCTGGGAGGTCATCAACTATTAAAATTTTATATTCTGGTTGGTTAGGTGCTAAACCAATGACTTTACTAAGAAGGAGATTAGTATTTTGAGTTATTGGTTCGGGAATTATATCAATTTGAATATTAAATGCAAATATACTGCCCTGATTTAACTGACTGTGGACTGTAATTTCTCCACCCATTAACTGGACAAATTTCTGGCTAATGGGTAAACCTAAGCCAGTTCCTTGTTGTGATTTTCTGCCAATTTCAGTTTGTGTGAACGGTTCAAATAACAGATTAATTTCTTCTGGTGAAATACCAGGTCCAGTGTCTTCAATCTCAAAAATGAGGGATTGGGAAGATGAAGAAGCAATCGTGCTTCCTTGTCCCTCTTCCAGTTCCCCTGTGAAGAGTTCCCTTCTTACTCGCAGTGTCACCCTACCTTTGTCAGTAAATTTGATAGCATTACCTAACATATTCAGCAAAACCTGACGCAATTTACCCTCATCAGTTTGCACATATTCAGGAATATCGGTAGGTATATCAAAAATTAACTGCAACCCTTTAGATTTGGCTTTTAATTGCAACATATCTTTTAGGGTTTGTAGCAGATTTTTAAAATTAAAACTAGTGACGTTAAGGATAGTTCTTCCAGCTTCAATTTTAGACATTTCTAGAATGTCATTGATTAAAGAAAGGAGGTGTTCTCCAGCGCGATTGATAATTTTGAGATTTTGCTGATGCTGTTGATTAAAAGATTCGCGTTCCAAAATTTGGGAAAACCCTAAAATTGAATTGAGCGGGGTTCGTAATTCATGACTCATATTTGCCAAGAATTCGCTTTTAGCTTGGTTAGCTGCATCAGCAGCGATGACAGCTTGTTCCAGTGCTGTGCGCTGTCTTTCGGTTTGTGCTAGCAATTCAGCTTGTTGCAAAGCAACGCCTAATTGTACACCAATTTGCACCACCATATTAATTTCTGCTTGGCTCCATTCCCGGACTGCCGAATTATGATAAATTGCTAGCAATCCCCAGAGTTTAGAGCCAGAGAAAATTGGAACGATTATATAAGCTTTAGCTTGAAATTGCTCTAATAATTCGATGTAACAATCGCTAAAACCTGCTTGGTAAATGTCTGGTACTACAGAGTAACAAGTTCTGTCGCTATACTTACTAGCTTTGGTTTCTTGGAGATAGGTATCCTGCACACAGCTATTACTACTATTCCACATTATAACAGCGCAACTGGAGTTATCTACAGCACTCTTTGTCAGTCGATTATTAGTTTGATTTTTCTCTAATAAGCAAGTCCAGCCAGCCCCTACTGATTCAGCGACAAATTCTCCACTCCAGTCTGGGTTGAACTGATAAATGGCTACGCGATCGCACTTCATAGCTTGGCGCAATTCATTGGTTGTCGCTATGAATATTTCGGGAATATCCAATGTTTGACGCATTCTTTGAATCACTTGAGAAATAACTTTTTCCCTGTCTAAACTCTCGCGTAATTCTTCCTCTATTTTTTTGCGCGGGCTGATATCTTTGTGGGTTCCAGTCATCCGCAAAGGCTGACCAGTTGTATCCCGTTGAAAAACTTTGCCTTGGGTTAAAATCCACTTCCAATCACCAGATTTACACCGCATCCGAAATTCTATTTGATAGATAATACTATCATCTGCTAAATGAGCATGTAGAAGTTCTAATACCCCCGGCAAATCTTCTGGGTGAATTAACCTGTTCCAAGAGGTGTAATTATTCTCGATTTCTTCTACTTCATACTCCAACATTTCCTTCCATTGGGCGTCAAAATATGTTGTGCCTGTGGCAATATTCCAATCCCATGCTCCTAAAGCGCTACCTTCTAGCGCCATCTGTAGGCGTTCTTCTTTTCTCAGCAGTTCTTTTTCTACATGTTGGCGTTCTAATTCTACACCTATCCGTGCCGCAAAAATTTGTAAAATATATTCTTTATCTTGACTATAATTAAATGTTTTTGTGTCCAACACAGCCAAATGTCCAATAATATTTCCTTGGGAATTATGCAGCGGAATTCCCAAAAAACTTTCAGCATTCATTTGGACTACTAACTCATCTTCTGGGAACAGTTCTTGCAGTTTATCTTTATAGCAACAAATCACCCCCTGTAAAACCAATTCACAGGTGGTTCCAGCTAGGTCATACTCAACATTTTTACCCCAGTCTTCTCCTGTCCAAATTGCTAAAGTCCGGACTTTAGTTTGGGTTTCATCAACATACTCAGATATCAAAGCATAGGGAACATTTAGTGCTAATGCTAGGTGGCGCGTGCAAGAGCGAAAGAATTCATTCCCTGTGAGAGAGGCTGTACCTTGGACAATTAATTTTAGTGCCTCTTCTCTCTGCTTTTGCTCTGTGATGTCCTTGACGCTAGTCACAACAAACACCTTCCCGTTGGCTTGGCGGACAATATTTCTATTTACAGAAATTATAAGTGGTACACCATCTTGACGATAAGCAGTATATTCTGATTTTTGATTTATATTTTGAAATACAAAATCTTGAAAATTTTGAATTATTTTTTCTTTATCAATTGAGGTTAAATAGGGAAAATGTATAGTAAAACATTCACCTATTAATTCTTCTTTTGACCTGCCAAACATTTCACAATAAGCAGGGTTAACTTCTACTAAATATCCATTTTCATCAGTGAGACAAATTCCTACTGGCACCGCATCTAAAATCGATTCTATGATTTCCTGACGGTGAATGATTTCCGCGACCGCCTGTTGACGGGCTTGAATTTCTTGATTAAGAAGGGCATTTTGTGCTACTATCTGCTGTTGTAATCGCAAAATTCGTAGTTGATTTTCTACTCGTGCAATCACCTCAGCTTCTTGAAAAGGTTTGGTGATATAATCAACCGCACCAAGATTAAAAGCTTTTACTTTATCTAAAGCTTCGGTTCTAGCACTAATAAAAATAATTGGTATATCACGAGTACGGTCATCGGCTTTGAGTTGTTGACAGACTTGATAACCATCTAAGCCTGGCATCATAATATCCAGTAAAATTAAGTCAGGTGGACTTGATACTACCGAATTAATCGCTATTGTGCCGTTCGTCGCCATCTGTACATTATATCCGTGTTTAGATAATAATCGAGCTAAAAGTTGCAAATTAACTGGAGTATCATCAACTATTAAAATGTTTCCCTGTGATAATATATTAGATTTCATCTGATATTGAATAATTTCAAAACGGTCAGAGCAGTATTAATATTAGATGTATATTAATTATATTTTCCCTATTAGCAATAGAAAAAAATAATAATTTAATTTTATTTTTGTATGACTGTTAATAGCTGCACCCAATCAAAATGATTAACTAAAGCAGTTAAGGCATTAGCTACAAATTGATTGTGGTTAGCAAGCTCATAAATTAGCAGTCGCATCACCTCTAAATCCCCTTCTTTTGTTGCTTGATGGTATAAATTTAACCAATCGACAGGTAGATTAGCCACAGTCTTTAGAGAGAAAATTTCCGTTTGTCTAGAAGATGTTTGGAAAGCCATGTCTTCATAAAGGTAGTTTACGCCTAAAATCTGTGTGAGAATCTCTAATATATCTGATACTCGGAAGGGCTTGCTGATAAAAGCATCACATCCTGTTGCAAGTACTACGGAGAGATTTTATGTAAAATTAATAGTGGTTAATGCAATAATGGTAGTAGCTTAACCTTTAATATTACTTTAATATTAGCTTTAATTTGTTTCGTGGGATGAGGAACTATAGCTAATAAGTTGGGAAAAGCCAAGAATCTCGATGAGGGTGGTTCGCAATTCATGACTCATGTTGGCAAGAAAAGCTGTTTTGGCTCGGTTAGCGACTTCGACAGCTTCTTTTGCTGTAGGCAATTCTGATTCTGCTGGTTGACTATTCACCACTCAGAACTTGAGAAGACTGTTGGAGACAACTTTTTCTGGTTTGGAGCGTGGCATTCTTCAAATGGATTGGTACATTAGGTTAAAGGCGGACTCGATGGATATGCCCATACCCCCGAAAAAGCCACGAAATAATTTGTTAATTTGTTAACCATCCACTTAATTAACTTGTAGCATTGCTTATGAACCCTGCCCTGACTCAAATCGGCGCTCAAATGTCTAACCTGACAGGCGTGAGAGCTATTATGAAAGATATTATCGAAACCTTGCGGGCTGGTGCGGGGCAGGAATATATTAACTTGAGTGCGGGTAATCCGTTGATTTTACCAGAGGTAGAACAACTGTGGCGAGATTGTACAGCGCAACTGCTAGCTAGCTCAGATTATGGTGAAGTTGTATGTCGCTATGGTTCTTCTCAAGGCTATGCTCCGTTTATTGAGGCAATAGTTAATGATTTTAACCGCCGCTATGGCTTAAATTTGAGCGATCGCAATGTTCTGGTCACTCCCGGTAGCCAAACTTTATATTTCTACGCTGCAAATGCCTTTGGCGGTTACACTCCCAACGGGGAACTCAAGCAAATTGTCCTGCCCCTCAGTCCAGATTATACAGGTTACGGCGGCGTTACCTTGACAGCGAATGCATTATATGCATATAAGCCCACCCTAGACATCGATGCCGCTGGACATAAGTTTAAATATCGCCCGGACTTCAGCCAATTAACCATTACAGAAGAAACTGGTTGTGTTATCTTCTCTCGTCCTTGTAACCCCACAGGTAACGTCCTCACGGATGAGGAGGTGAAGAAAATTGCTGCTTTGGCTGCACCATACAATGTACCAGTCTTTATTGATTCTGCCTATGCCCCTCCCTTCCCGGCTTTGAATTTTACCGCGATGACGCCGACTTTTGGGGATAATATCCTCCACTGTATGAGTTTATCGAAAGCCGGATTGCCAGGGGAACGGATTGGGGTCGCTATTGGAGATGAAGAGCTAATTCAAGTGCTGGAATGCTTCCAGACAAATATGTGCATTCACCCTTCGCGCTACGGACAAGCCATTGCTGCACGAGCAATTAATTCTGGTGCCCTAGCGGAGATTGCAGAAACGGTGATTCGTCCCTTTTATCAAAACAAATTCACCATCCTAGAAGATAGTTTAAATCAAGCAATGCCCAAGGATTTACCTTGGTTCTTACATCGCGGTGAAGGAGCGATTTTTGCCTGGTTGTGGTTGCAGGATTTACCCATCAGCGACTGGGAGTTTTATCAGGAATTAAAGCAAGTAGGGGTGATTGTTGTCCCTGGTAGTACTTTCTTCCCCGGTTTACAAGCAGAATGGCAACATAAGCAAGAATGCATTCGCATCAGCTTGACTGGTAG
>JAYKJH010000250.1:0-23324 GCA_035285345.1 Nostocaceae cyanobacterium
GATAAAGTATTCGGCTAGGTCCTGCAATGATAGCAGAGCGACAGTGTGTGGTACGCGACCCTTGTCTGACGATAATCACTGGAGAATTGGTTTTGTGTTTGCGATCGCTATCAAGTTGTGGTTTACTGACGTGGACAATTGTGCCTGAAGCTTGCCTAAGTCTTCGCCAAGTACCTTTTGTACCTCTTTTGATTACCTTGACTCTGGGCATTCCATTAAACAGAGGAATTCGCCAAAACCTTCCCTCCTTGACGGCGCCCCTAATTCGTCCTGCATTGAGTAGCTGTCGAACTCGCTGACAGCTTATACCCAGCAAATAAGCAGCTTCTGTTGTTCCTACCATAAAAAAGCCTAGCGCTAGAGTATTTCTACTAGATTATACAATTGCAGGGAAATCTCCGTCAAAACTTTCATGAACAGATTTCCCAGTTATATTTCATCGGCACCCAGTTCTTTTCTCCTTCTGCTAATTCTGGGGCAAAAGCACCAAATTGATATTCTTTTGCTCCGGCTTGGATAGTGGCGGCAATTAATGGTCTATCATTAATGCTCATCGAGGTGTGAGTGATACCAATATTTTGAATAGCTGAGGTTTTTCCTTCAAGTTGGCGATAGTGCAGACCTAGTAATTTCCACTGGATGATAAAGTAATCACGGTTAAAGCGTAGGTCAATTCCACCAAAAGCAGGGAAGGTAAATCAGCCGGTGAAGTATCTGTAAGCAGGTGAATTAATGTCGCACCTAAAGCATAAAGGTCGGAAGGAGGAACAGCACGTCCGCCAAATTGTTCCATCGGAGCATAACCGTAGGTTCCCACAACTGTAAACGTGGCACCCTCGATGGCTGCTTTGTCTTGTACCGCACCAAAATCTACGAGATAAATTTGGTCATCTTGACCCAAAATCAAATTGCTGGGCTTAATATCGCGATGCAAAACAGTGGGAGATATTTCGTGTAGGTAAGACAATATTGCCAGGACTTTGATAGCAATTTTATCTACATAAAGAAATAAGGATAAAGTCGAACTAGTTCCTTTGAGGTTATATGCAGATGGTACTGTGGAACGGAATCAATAACAGATGAAGGGTGGGTCAATATTGACCCACCCTACAAATTACTTTGATACACCAGACTTAGTTAATTTTTCTTGCCTTCGTCTTGGTACTTCATAGGTCATAAAATCATAAGCCATGTCGGTATTGGGAAAAATCGCCCTAGCTTCTGCTAATAAATCTTTTAAGTCTAGAGAATTACCAGGTGCATAACGGGGGCTGAAATGGGTGATTAGCAGCCGACGCACCCCTGCAGCTAAAGCGGTTTGGGCTGCCATTGTGGATGTAGAATGTAATGCTTGAAAAGCCATGTCAGCATCTTGATGAGCAAAAGTTGCTTCGTGAATTAACACATCGGCATCCTGTGCTAGTTGCACTGCACCATCACAATAAATTGTGTCAGTACAGTATGCCATTTTACGTCCGATTTCTGTTGGTCCACAGAAATCGGCTCCATTAATTACTCGTCCATCATCCAGTGTGACTGTTTCTCCAGCCTTGAGTTGACCGTAAATCGGACCTGACGGAATTTGCTGCGCCTTAGCTTTTTCGACATCAAAGCGTCCAGGACGGTCTATTTCGTCTATCCGGTAGCCAAAGGCAGTAATGCGGTGATTCAAGAAACCACAACTAACAGTAAATTCACTATCTTGATAAATTATGCCGGGACGAACAGTGTGAACTTTGACAGGGTAGGACAAATGAGTGTGGGAGTAGCGCACCACCGTCTGGAGATACTCATTTAAGCCGGCAGGACCGTAAATATCAATCCGTTCGACGTTACCAGCTAAACCGCAACTAGCAAGTAGACCCGGTAAGCCAAAAATATGGTCGCCGTGCATGTGGGTGATGAAAATCCGCGACAGTTGACTCATTTTTAGCTCACTCCGCAATAATTGATGTTGAGTGCCTTCACCGCAGTCAAACAACCAAAACTCTGCCCGTTGGGGTAATCTCAGAGCGACGCTGGAAACATTGCGTCTAAGGGTGGGTACACCAGAACTAGTGCCTAAAAATGTAATCTGCACAGGCGTTATTTTGACTTCCTTTTGCTGTGTTTCTCATCCATCTTCTATAGTGACATGGGATATAAAAAACTTTTGGGCTGACTCGGTGGTCGAACTACTGTTTATTGTTTAGTATTGGGTACTTGAAAGCAATGTATATACAGGAAACTATTGACAACCCATCGCCAACTAGAGACTTAAGTATAAGGAAATAATCATGAAATTCCGACTGTTGTTAGCTTCTTTATTTTCTCAAATCAAAGGACGTCATTGGTGGTTTGCAGCCTTGTTGTGGATTGTGCTGGTAGCACCAGCGCAAGCAACTGTAATTCTCCGGGTGGCAATTGCACGCGGAGTTAATCAAGTTAAAGTCGGTAGCTCTACTACTGGAGTTGTTAAAGATAGTGCTGGTAGAACTGTGGGAACTCTCCCTGGGATGAGTGCTTTTTCTGCCCAAGCTATTTCTGGTAATGGGGTGGCATTAAATCGCTGGCGGTCAGGTTTTTTTTGGATTGAACCGCAAGATAAAGGTTTTGTTTATATTGGCAATCGCTGGTATCGCGGTAGAGTTATGGTTGTCCCCACCGACAAAGGTTTGACGGCGATTAATTACATTGACCTGGAAGAATACCTCTACAGTGTTTTAGGCTCGGAAGTTTACAGCAATTGGCCTCTAGAAGCTCTGAAAGCTCAAGCTGTTGCTGCTCGCACCTTTGCCATTCATACGCGAGAATCTCAGAGTAATAACATTTTTGATGTGGGTGCGACTCCCGATTCTTGGCAAGCATATAGGGGTGTGGAAACGGAGTCACAAAGCTTTTACAAGGCAGTGGATGAGACTGCGGGACAGGTACTCACTTACAACAACAAACCGATTCTCTCAGTTTTCCATGCTTGTTCTGGCGGACACACGGAAAACGTGGAAGACATTTGGGGTAGCAATCAGCGCTATCTGCGTGGCGTTCCTGATTTTGACCAAGGAGTGGGTGAGTGTGAATGGCAAAAAGCTTTCAGTCGTGCGGAATTAGGTAGGCTTTCGGGGGTGGGTGATGTTAAAGAACTAGTTCCGCAACGGGCTGCTTTTGGGAGTGTAAAAAGCTTAAGAGTTGTGGGTAATGGCGGAAAAAGTGTGGTACTTACAGGAGATAAGCTGCGTAATGACCTCTCCTTGAAAAGTCAGCGCTTTACTATTGAACAGACCCCAGTGGGTTTTGTCTTTCAAGGTAGGGGTTGGGGTCATGGTTTGGGTATGAGTCAGTGGGGAGCGCGTAACCTAGCTCAGCGAGGAGCGAACTATCTGCAAATTTTAGGTCATTATTACCGTGGTGCCTCTCTGTCTAGGTTACAGGTAAGGTAGGGAATGGGTAATGGGGCACACACTGATATCACGGATACACGGATGATGGATGGGACATGGGACATGGGGCATGGGGCATGGGGAAATTCATGTTTTACCTAGTCTCTAGTTCCCGTTCCCGGCTGCGTGTCGTCACATTTGAGTAGATTTTTGAATTCTTGTTCCAGCATGTCCTGGTCGGTGGAGTAAATTAAATCCTGTTTAGTGATGACTTTTTCGGTGGCGAATTGCTGAGCGTACTCAATTTTGTGCTGTAATTCTGTGTTGGCGCTTGCTAGTTGTCTTGCTCTGGCTTGACGTTGGCGGTTGCGATCGCTTATCTTGCCATTGCGCCACTGTATCCAGAAATAGCGTACCAAGGGAACGCCTAAGAAACCTATACCGTAAGCTAGTAACAGCCAGTAAATCCCACTTACCAATCCCACAAACCCACCTAATGCTGCTGCACCGCTACGCAAAAAACTGCCTAGCATTAAGGCACCCACTAAGTTCACCGCACCCAAACCAGCACTCAGCATAATTTGTCCAGAGGTGGCGACACTGAAGCGCCAGGGAAATTCCTCTAGGTATAGTGGTGCTAGTTTATTGCGTCTTTTAGCAGCAGTCACTTGTAACTCTGGGAAGTAATAGACAATTTGTCCTTCTGGACTGACTTGGGGTTGTCCATTGAAGCGGGTGAGAACTGGTAGCATGTAGTCTTCGTATTCTTGAGCAAATCCCTCACCGATATCATCAAGGAAGGGAGCGATTTGTTCTGCTACTACTGCATTACCATTATTGCGAATTACCGTCGCAATTTGTTGCCAGCGCCGTTCTTCTAATTTGGCATTAGGATTACCATCACCAAACAAAAATGAGAACACTGCTTCCAAGAAATTTAAATCTCGTTTTTCCCGCTGTCTTTCTTCGTAGCGGGTTTCATAACTTGGACCTAAATACCAGAATAAATCGGGAAAATAAAAGAAACCGCCACCAAAATCACCACCCCTATCGTTATCACTGTCTCCTCTGGCGGACATGAGGATAATCATGATGGCGATATAAATCACGGCGATAGAAACAATTAACAAAATCCCAAAGGAAATCCGAATAATATAAAATAAAATCTTCCAGATATTTTGCCACCATTCCTGCAACTTTAACTGGAAATATTTGTTGCGTAAAATTGCCCGGAAATTTCGCGGAAAAAGGTAAACAATATCACCCGATTCAGCAACCTGCAAATGTCCACCTGCTGACGACGCTAAGGCTAATAATCCTTGCTGTGCTATTTCGACATTCAATCCAGCTTGGGTTGAGACATCCCCTACAGTGACGCGATAACCCAACTGTTCCACGGCTTGCATAATGGCAGGATTTGGAGCCATTGCTCTTCCTTCTCCCAAAAATCTGTCATACTCTTCTAGTTTGACACTTAAGAACCGAGTCGAGGATGGTATAGTGCCTATCGGAACGTTTTATAAATGCACCCGTTGGACTTTATTACATCAATTCAACGCAAAAAGCTATTAAATTTAGAACTACCAGTCAAGACGGTATTGAAAGCGTCTATAGCTATAGCCACTTGCACCTCCTCCGTGGTGAAACTGTAGCCTAGCTCTTCTCCCATATTGACTGCTATTTGACAAAGACTTTCTAAATCTGTCGCTGTTTTCAGTTGCTCCCGCAACATGGGAATCTGTCGTACTTCCTGGGAAAACAGTTGCAGACTGTTTGTTTCCTTTTGTAAATTTTCTATACCAAATATTGACATACAGCGCTCTCCTGTTACTCCGATTATCTACATAGTAATAGTTGCCAGTATGTATACATATCTGGAAAAGGTTATGAATTTATGCTTAATGAAAGCTAAATTTTTCCGGAAAATTCTTTCTGGCGTTCGTTGCATAAGCAATTATCTCTATATCTACAGATAGATTTTCCTAATTTCAAGCTACAGAGGGTCTGCCTTGAAACATAGCCGCAACGTACAGCACATGACCATCTAGATGGCTTGCTCCTAGAGATAGATTATCGAACATACCGACCACTTCAAAGCCTTTTGCTTCCAGTAGACGTTCCACCTCGGCTGGAGGGAACAACCGATATTTACGGGAATAGATGATCGGTTCTTGTCCGGGAATTTTCCAAATCCGGTCTTGCTCTAAAAAATTTTGTTGTCTGTACAAGCTATTAGTAATATTGATAGGACCATACTTTTTATGGGCAAGGATGACTCCTTCTCTATCTTGGGTAAGGTAATTATCAGAGATGTTACTTGCTGCATTCAAAAGTTCCAAAATCAGCAAAGTTCCCCTACGTGCGTGAGCGACAAAGGTTTGTAATGTTTGTTCAACTTCCTCATCAGTTAGTAAGCAACTCATGGCTCGTCTTAAAGATAGAATCACTTCAAAACTCAGCCCTAATCGGCATGAAAGCATATCGCATAATATAAAATTCAATTTGGGATATCTTGATTGAGCATAGTGAATCATTGATGGACGAGCGTCGATACCAACACAATCTGGACAGATGGACGACAAAGCATTTAATTCTTTACCAGTCCCGCTTTTCATCTCCAAAATTGAGGAAGGAACACCCGGCAAGTAAAGGTCAAACATCTGTTTACACATTTTGAATGTGGTCGATTCCTTGCTAGCGCCGATTTTGCGCTCCAGTTTTGGTTGTAGATACAGCAAATTACCTGGTTCGTTATTCATATTACACCTAATTACTTAGATTTTTAATTCCAAAAAAAGGGTTTTTGCGTTCTTAAACGATTGAATTCATAGGTTTCCCAACCTAATTTTAGTTCAAGTCGCAAGTGTATATTTTTTTGGCGATGGGTATAATTATTTTCGTAGTTACCATTGATTGACAACCTAACATCACAAGTTAAGTCCGCAACTTAGCGTCAAAATCATTAAAGACTTGATGAAGAGATGAGAAAAAATCTAGCGCTAGAGAATTCGCTCTCAAAAAGATGACTTTTATCCCGCTTTTTATCAAAAGTCAGGATTTGATTTACTATTTTAAAGGTATATTTGTTAAAGGTATATTTGGCGTTGATTTAGCTAGAGGACAAGAAGCAGGGGATATCAACCTGGGAGAAGTTTGTAGTTGGGTTGCTGATGGTTCGGCTACCAAAACAATACTGCCATCAGCATCGACAACCCATCCTTGCGCTTCGACAATTTCGACGAGATTTGTTTGCTCTAGGGTGGGTGGAAGCTTCCCTACCGATGTACTTTCCCTGTCTGTATCTAGGGTTATCCAATTTGCGTTGACATTCTCAGCGGTTAGTGGTTCTAGGGGACTGGGAGGTAGTCCCCCGCGTCCAGTAGCGACAAAGGAACTCAACCCTCCCCCACCTTTAGGGTTACAACCTTGAGCAATTTGATTCGATGGGTCTGCGAGGTTTTCCGGTAGCTGGAGTAAGCCACGAGAGGGGTCTATATCGGGAGTGTTGATTACCACTACACCGTTTAAGCCAAACCGAGAACTGGCGGTGATATCACTGCGGGGTGTATTCTGGGGCTGAAACTGGATACCAAAGATACCTTGGGCGGTAATATCAATTCGACCACCATTACCTTTAAAAGCATTGGCGCGAATATCGTTATCTTCAGACAGAACAGAGACAATAAATGGGGCGTTAATGCTGATAATACCGCCATTACCCCCAGATTCGGCAGTACCAGCAGTTGTGGATATTTTACTTTGACGACGTAGCACTAATAAGTCTTGCACGGTTAGTTCCATGTCGCCACCATTTACAGACCGAGCGTCTCCTTGAATTTCACTTCGATTGTTCAGGGAAATCCTCCCTGCGGTAACTTTAATATTCCCTGCTGTACCAGCAGTATCGCTTGCGGTTTCAGGTTTTGAGGAGACGGAGATAATTGAGCGATCGCTCAAATTCAACCTTTGAGCAATCGTCATATCAATATTCCCACCTCTACCTGTACCTGATGTTTCACTACTAACGCCGCTATTATTCCTCAGTTGCGCGGAGTTAGCACTCACCCTAATTTCTCCGCCATTCCCTCCTGCTGAGGTATTGCTGTTGATACGACTATTGTTGTCCATGTTCAAAGTGTCAGTAGTGAAATTAATTCGTCCTCCTTGTCCACTACCAGATGTATTGCTATTAATACTGCTATTGTTCAATGAAGCACTGTTAACTCGAATATTGATGCGTCCTGCATTCCCAATCCCATTGGTACTCGTGTTAATGGTTACATTTTCCATAAATAGAGAATTAGCATTCAAAAACAGTTCACCAGCTTCCCCTGTACTGGTCTTGTCTGCGCTAATACCAATTCCCCCTCGGTTTCGCATCACGACAGCATCTTTAGCTGTGAGAAAGATTATTCCACCTTTCCCCGCACCCCTAGTCCCGCTACCCAAACCACTATTCACACCTTCAACAATGCGGTCATTTTCAAAAGTAGCTGTATTAACAGTCACTTCAATCCTGCCAGCATTTCCCGTACTACCCTCCAAGGTACTGGTAGTGATGTTGCTACCGTTTCGCAGCTTCAGGGAGTTAGCTTGCAGGGTAATTAATCCAGCGCTTCCCCTTCCCCCTGTTTCACTAGCAATCCCACCGTTTTCAAACACAACTGTATCGGCAGTAATCTTGATACTGCCAGCGTTACCAGTATTGTTGATCCCCCTAGGATTGCCTCCTGGTCTGACAACTCCAGTGTCAGTTCCCAGTCCGCCATTTTCCAGCAAAAAAGAACCTGTTTTGATGGTGATGCTTCCAGCGTCCCCTGCTGTATAGGAGTTGCTCCCAATACCGCTGTTATTTCTAAAGACAATCGAGTCGGCGATAATATCAATCGACCCAGCATTACCAGTCGTATTTATATTGGGGTTCTTCTTATTACCAGTATCAGTACCCAAACCACTATCGTTTTCTGCCACCAAAGAGCCGGTTTTAATCGTGATGACTCCAGCGTCACCTTCTCCGACCGTATTACTACTGATACCACCTCTGTTATTCATCTGAATAGTTTTGGCGGTAATATTTACAATCCCAGCATTGCCAGTACTGTTCTCAAAGGCACTACTACCTACACCACTAATGTTTTGGATAAAAAAAGAATCAGTGTTGATAGTGACTCTTCCGGCATTACCACGTCCGGAAGTATTGCTATTAATACCTGCTTCTCCTCGCAGAGCGATGGAATTAGCTCTGACTGTTACATCCCCCGCCTTACCAATACCAGTGGTATTGCTGTCAATTCCAGCTTTTTCTACTTGTAAGGAATTTGTCTCAATAGTAATCGTCGCCCCATCACCTGTTCCAGAGGTATTGCTATTAAAACCAGCTTCTTTGAGCGTAATCCTGGGTGCAGTCATGGTCATGGGAGCGGCTGGAAGATTGCTGTTGCGAGGATTATCATTTTTAATCCCAGCGCTTTCTAGAGAAATAGAACCCGCAGCCGTAGCAGTAAAGCTTCCTCCCCTAGTTTGAATCCCAGCATTACGAACGGTGATATTTCCCGTCCCTGAGTTGTCGCTGTCGGCTTGTAGGACAATGCTCAGAGGACCATCATCAGCATTGATGCCAAAGTTTTGCAATTTGATATCATTTGCGGCTTGCAAAGTTAAGGTGACAGGAGTTGCTGTCGTCTTGGTGATGCCAAATCCATCGGCTGTGATGTTGCCTGACTGGGTTCCCGTACTGCCGGTCGTAATTGTGACGTTGGTTCCGGCATTTAGTTGTGTCTCTATATTGGAAATATCAACGACAGCATCATCGCCACTGGGAGTAAAAATGTTGGGATTGCTACTGTTAAAGGAACCATTGGCAGTGGGATTATAGCGCAGAGTCACATTCCGGGGGTCTAGCAGCCAAGTTCCCGCCAATCCATTGCTCGCAGTGGCATTGACGCGGATATCGGCAACATCTAGAAAATTTTGACTGGAGGTTTCAATTAAACCACCATTGCCAGATTGTAGTCCACCCCGCGCACTGAAGCTACCATAGGCACGGGTTGATTGATTTGACCAGACAATTATTTGTCCACCGTTGCCTGTTGTCAGGGCATCTGCCAGGATAGTGGCTTGGGGACTGACATAGGTGGCGATCGCATTGCTCATGCTACCTCTTCGGTGATAGTCGCCGCCGATTAGTACCTTACCTCCACCCCCATCTCCCGAAACATTGACTACTGCATTGTCCAGTATTCCTACTTGGTCGCCGAATATTTGTACCGTGCCCCCGGTTTGTCCTGGTAAAGGATTAGCAGCATCAATAGTACCTGCAACGGAGACAGTACCGAGAGGACTTTGATTACTGTTGAGATTTGCGGGTTGGCGCTGGAAGCTCTCTACTCCTCCAGAAGTTCTTAAGTTGGCTGTCCCCCCATCAGCGAAGGCTGCTAGGGTAACAGTACCTCCTGGAGCAAACAACTGTCCAGTATTGCTGACGCTACCCCCCAATAAGGTGATATTCTTCCCTGGGTTGACCCTTAAAGTGGCTGCATTATTAATTATCCTTGATTGCTGAGTACCAAGTTGTAACCCCAGAGGGACACTAATCGTCAGGAGTGGTTTAAGAGCGCTAGAGTTAGCACTGAATTCGCTACCATCAGCAAACTTGATGCTATTTGCGGTTGTGGCGATGAAGGAACCACCGATATTTAATGTAGCGTTGGGACTGAGAATAATCCCGTTGGGATTGAGTAAAAATAAATTCGCCGTGCCATTGGCTCGGATTAATCCATCAATCTGGGAAACCGATGTACCAGTAACGCGAGTAATAATATTTTCAATATTAACAGCGTTGTTAAAGAAAGCTGTACTGCCGGTGGGAATAGAGAACTTCTCAAAGCTGTGAAATAAGTTATTGCCCCTAGTAGCGCCACCAGCGATCGCATCAGTGCCTTCACGGGAGGTAACGACGGAGTTCTCCACCCCTAATGTTGTATCAGGAACTATTTGAGCAAAGACGCTGGTTTGGGAAATCGTGGTGAGAGCCACAATTAGTCCTAGTACTCTGGGATTGATTGTCAAAACTGGCAATGGTTTTAATCTCATCTAAAACCTCATTGTTTCCAGCATAGAACTGGATATATTGCCAAATCCTTGAAGTTGGGAAGCACTCATGCACTTGCAGATATTGTCTGTGATTATGTACCCAGTGGACAAGATGTCAGCGGTGCTAGCTTAGCAGAATTTAACAGTTGGTTGGCGGTGTCTAGGTTATGACGACAATTTCATCTATCGTCAGATAGAATTTCTGTGGTGCTAGTTAAACATGACTGAGCAAGGCGTATCTGGAAATTATGACAAGATTAATTGACACTCCGCTGGCTAAGGTCAGGTAGTCACCCACCTGCCTCGCCTACAAAACCGGACGTGAGACTTTCACCTCATCCGGCTCCTCAATGACCTGGGTAGTTGACAATACTACCTCCAACCGAACCATCTTCGGCTGTTTTTACATCGTGGCAATGTTTGTGTAATAGCTGGAGATTTTTATATTCATCCTTACCACCTTTTGAGCGGGGGATGTTATGGTCAATTTCCCATATATCTCCATCCTTGAAAAACAATCCGCAGTGGTTACACTTGCCCTTTTGTCTCTTCAGTAGAGTTGCCTCTGTTGTTGAGATTTCGGGGTGTTTCCCCATTCTTGAACTCCAGTAAACTAGGTTGGCGTCGTATGGTGACGATTCGCCTTTAACTTTCACATGACGGACTATGGGAGTCTCGCTATGTGTTCGTAACCGCATTAGGTTTTCACTTCCTGCATTGGTTGCGAATACCCAGTTATTACCGTCAATTGACCTCCAGTATTTGTTAATAATCCATCGGCTAGATTTCTGGGGGTGACGGCGTTTTGCCCAAGCCTTGAGCTTTTGAAATATCAGATGGTCTTGGTTGTCGTAAACGTCACTGCTTACGACTGATGAGTAGTAGTTTGCCCACCCTCGGATGATTGGGTTGAGTTTTCCAATCAGTGCTTTTTGGGTTGCTGTCCTGTGAGCGTAGATGATGTTGGCTACTTGCTCGTAATGTATCTTCTGCTTTTCTTGGCTTGGGGTGATGATTGTTTTAAAACCTAGCAATTTGCCATTATTCTTCCCAGAGTGATGCTTTCCCACTGGAAATTGCCGTATATTAAACCCGAGGAAATTGAAACCAGGGGGTTCCCCCTCGTGTTCCTCAAGGGTATGAGCTAGGCGAGTTTTACTAGGCTTTAGTTCTAAGCCCATGCCTTTTAACCATTCAGAGATTATCTCTTTGCATCTTTGGACAACGGTTATGTTTTCGTGGAGAATTACGAAGTCATCGGCGTATCGGATAAAGTTTGGGGCTGTAAAGAGTCCAGCATATTTCCCATTCTTGTAGACTTTCCTTGTCGGAAAGGCTTGTGTTATCCGATTTTCCATCCCGTGGAGGGCAATGTTCGCGAGTAGCGGCGATATCACGCCACAGGGTGGCGTACCCTCAGATGTTGGAAACAACTGCTTGTTATCCATCACTCCCGACTTTAACCAAGCTCGAACTTGTCGGCGTATGGTGGGGAATGTATTCAATTTGTTGAGCAGCGCTTCATGGTCGATGCGGTCAAAGCATTTGGCGATGTCGGCATCTAGCACGTATTTGGCTTTCTGACTAATCACCGTTTGGATTTGTTGAATCGCATCATGGCATGAGCGTCCTGGGCGGAACCCATAACTGTTGGGTTCAAATCGCGCTTCCCACTCTGGTTCTAAAACCAGTTTGATTAGCGCTTGCAAGGCTCGGTCGTTCATTGTGGGGATACCCAGTGGTCGCTTCTCCTCTGTCCCAGGCTTGGGAATCCATACTCGCCTAGTTGGAGCGACTTTTGAGTTTAATTTAAGATTGGCAACTAGGGTGAATCGTTGCTTTGGGGTTAAGCTTTTTAGCCCATCCACACCCGCCGTCTTCTTACCACTGTTGTCTTGTGTGACCCGCCTGACCGCTAAACACCTTGCTGACCAGGACTTCATCAACGTCTTCTGGAGTCTGCGTAATGCTTTCACATCGCCACGCTGAGAGGCTCGATAAATTCGCTTTTGGAGCTTAAAGACACGCCTTTCCAACTTGCGCCAGTTGATGTGTCTCCATTCCACCATCGGTTTAACCCGTGTTTTAGACATATTCGCTCACTACTTGCCACTTTATCTTCCAAATCACCGTGAGTCTGTCTGCATATCCTTGTTATTACCGCAAGGCATTCGCTTCTGACTCTATCCCACCCGTTCGCAGCATCCGGTTAGCACCTACTCTTGGTATTCGACCTCCAAGAGAGCATACGAGGGGTTACTTCGTTCCTGATAGCCATTGATTGAATCTTTAGAGCCGATACTGTCCACCGGGATTGTTGGGAGTGCTGCTGATACGACAGGACTTATCAGCCCCTAATCCATTGCCTTTTGGCTCCAGCGCAAAAACAGCCTTATTTCGCTGGTTGACTTTCACGATGGTTCAGGCGCATCTTCGCTTTCGCTGCTCATGGATTCTTGCTAAAGGGATTACCGACTTAGGCTGTCAGTTACCTTCCTTCGCCCCGCTTTACCAATTTGATGACTAATCTCCTCAGTAGGGGTCGTGCTTTCACCACTGCACCTGTGGGGTAGGACTTGGGTAGAACCCAAGTCCTACATGGCTATCAAGTTGTCAAGGTTCTGTTGGGATTGTTCCCTTCTTTTTCCTTGCCTCTCATCCTTGAGTATTACTACTCATTTCGAGAGAACGAATCGCAGCCTGCCTAAAGGCGAGGGGATTCTACATTCACCCTAGTTACTTGCTTTACCAGGGTTTCCCCAAGCAGAGTAGAGGTTACTAGTCCTGTAGCGTTACTTCCGGTCTGCCCGACCGTAGCTTTTGCAAGATTCAGAATATTTATTGCAGCGTTAACATCTCTGTGTAAACTACAGCCACAACTGCAAACATGGCTACGAGTTGACAGAGATTTTTTAACAATTGTCCTGCAATCCGAACATTTTTGAGATGTCATTTTAGGATTGACAGCAACAACTGTACTGTTAAATTTAGCCGCAAAATATTCTAACCAACGACGGAACAGACTCCAAGAAGCATCATTAATACTCTTGGCTAAACAATGATTTTTTACCATGCCTTTAACGTTTAAATCTTCATAGGCTACTAAGCTGTTAAGCTTGCATACGTTACGCGCCAATACAAGAGCGTGTTCTTTCCGTTGCCTACTTACTTTTAAATGCTTCCGAGCATATCTGGCTCGCGCTTTTCGGCGTTGATTTTTACTTTTTTCTTTTTTGTAAATTTGGCGTTGAGCGTGTTTAATCACTTTCTCAGCTTTGGGTAAAAATCTAGGGTTATCCTCATGATTCCCATTGGAATCAGAGTAGAAATATTCTAATCCAACATCTAAACCTATTTCACCATCATCAATTCTAGATTCCGTTTTAACATCGGTATCAATGCAGAATTGACAATAGTAACCATCAGCTTTTTTGAGTAGCCTAACACGCTTAATTTGTTTAAAAGGGTAGGTTTGAATATCCCATTTACCAAGTAATTTAACCTCACCAATACCTTTTTTATCAGTAAATGTAATACGTCTTTTAACTTGGTTTAATGACCATCCAGAGGTTTTATACTCAACCGAACGGTTATCTTTCTGAAATCTGGGATAGCCCTTTTTACCTGCTACTTTCTTTTGGCAATTTTGGTAAAACCTATCAATGGCTAACCATGCTCTTTCGGTAGCAGATTGGCAAGCCATTGAATTTAATTCCTCAACAAATTTAAATTCCTTCCGTAATGCTGTTGAGTAATTATTCAAAGCAATTTTATTAATTTTGGCTTCTCTTGGTGCATCCATCCAATAGCGAATAGCTTTATTTCTGATGAATTGAGTTGTACGGATAGCTTCATTAATTGCATCATCTTGATACTTTTTAGCTTTAACTTTGTACTCTAAAACCAGCATTACTTAATCACCTCCTTGTTGTTTAGCTAAATATTTACTAATATAAATGTACAAACCATGTTGAACATTATGAAAACTAAAAGATTAGGATTTCGTTTGTCAGAGCGTAGATATCATAAGCTGTTGTTATTGTCCGTTGAGCAAGATAGAACTATGTCTAGTCTTATTGAAGAATGGATAGATTCTTTACCAGAACCTAAAAAACAAAACGTCACCGAGTCCTAAAGGACTTACGGCAGCTTTCATCCCTTGCCTAAAGTACGGAATACGGCGCAGAGCGCCTGTTCAGACGCGGGTTTTCAGCTTGCCTTTTTTATAAAAATTTTGGAGATCCCCTTTGCGAAAGCCGATATTTTTGCCAAAATTCACACAACAGGACTAGTTACCCTAACTATCCTAGCCTGCTGCTTTCCGTAAGTAGATAACAGGACATAATTAGCGTAAACACTAATTTATATCAGGAGGTTTTGCAATCATGGAAAAGCTAATCCGTTTTGGTTGGTTACGGCGTGGCGGTTTCTGGGCAGCGCTAATACTGCTGGTCGCTACTGTGTTTTCTGTTTCCGAACCAGCGGAAGCTGCTAGATCCAGACGGTCACAGGTGCGCTCAACTAGACAAGAAAGAGTTGTTCGTAACAGACGCAGTATGCGTAACCGGAGTTTGCGTGCTTCTCGTCGTTACCGTCGCGGTCGCATGATTACCGTTAACCTGTCTAGTCAGCGCTTAACTGCTTGGGAAAATGGTAGACCAGTTTACTCTTTCCGCGTCTCCACTGGTAAGCGTGCAGCGCCAACCCCCACTGGTACTTATGCTGTTCAAACTAAATTGCGCTCTACCACCATGCGGAGTAGAAGATGGGGTTATAACGTTGCTAATGTACCTTACACAATGTACTACAGTGGTGGCTATGCGATACATGGTGCATACTGGCACAATCGCTTCGGTAGCCGCGTCAGCCACGGTTGCGTGAATTTACCAGTTTCTCAAGCTCGGAAATTGTATTCCTGGGCATCCGTAGGTACACCAATAGTGGTGCATCAATAGGTAATAGGTAATAGGTAATAGGTAATAGGTAATAGGTAATAGTTTTTATTACCCATGCCCAATGCCCAATGCCCAATGCCCCATGCCCAATGCCCAATGCCCAATGCCCAATGCCCAATGCCCAATGCCCCATGCCCCATGCCCCATGCCCCATTCCCAATGCCCCATGCCCCATTACCCATTCCCTAACTCAACTGCGCCACGAGTTGATTTTCCAAGAGGGTTTCACTGGTGAGCAGGTCTTCGACGGTGATGCGTAAGCAGCGCTGGTCGTCTACTTGAAAGCTGATTTTAATGCGATCGCTCCCTGGAAACCCAGGGGGTGTTAATTTCGCAATTGACCGGGCGCCGTCTTTGTCGTTGAGGGGTTTGACTTGGGTTTGTCCATCGTCAACTCGGCGGGTAATTAATCTATCGCCATCAAAGTAGACTTCCGTCCCCCCGGTTTCCACACCCAATTCACCCATAATTAACTCAATGCTGGGCTGATTTTCCAAGGAAGCACCTAGGACTAATTCCACCGGGTTGCTCATGGGGTAAGGCTGTCCTGACTTAATAATGGGATGCCAACTATGGCGGTTGTTACGTCTATCCCAGTAACGAACACCGTAGCTGTGGTAGAGAAAATCTTTGATTTCCATCCCCTGAGCTAGTTGCAAGGCGCCGATGGCGATCGCTTCAAAAGGTCGTTCACTGCGGATTTTTTCTCCTGGAAAATACTGCTTTACCCATGTTTGCACTGCACTTAGTTGGGAAGTACCGCCAACTAACAACACCGCACTGATATCTGTGGCTTCTATTCCCTGACGCCTTGCTTGCTGCAATAGCTGGGTCATCGACTCATCCAGCCGTTCAAAAAAGGCGTGTTCTGTGAGGATATTTTCCAGGGTGTCGCGGTCTAGTTCTAGGTCGTAGCTTTCAAAAGTCTCATCGTTGAAATAGACTTCACTAGCGCTACTGTGGGTAGATAGTTGAATTTTCACCTTTTCCGCTAACCTGATGGTCAGAGGTGAAGCGGTTAAGCCTTGAGTTTTGCTAAAGTAATCAACTATCCAGTTATCAATATCCGTACCGCCCAAATTTTGCCCTGCTTTCGCGAGGACACGAGCAGTTTTTACCTTCTGTTTCGAGTCTGACGCTAAGGATTTATTAGCAAATTTTAGCAAGAAGCCTACGGGTTTTTTGGTCTGTTGCAGGCTTTTATCCAAGCGCACCAAGGATAAATCTAGAGTACCGCCGCCAAAGTCAATAACTAGTAATAAATCTTCATCTGCTAAACCGTAACCCAAGGCGGCGGCGGTGGGTTCATCCAGCATCCTTACCTCTTGCACCGGGAGATGTTGACAAACTCCTCCCAACCAGTGGCGATAGGTTTCAAAGCTGTCAACTGGAACGGTGAGGATTAAAGATTGTCCTAGCTCTGGTTCGGTGGTCAGAAGCTGTTCAATTACCTGGGACAGAAACCATTGTCCTATCCCTTCAAAGGAGATGATTTCTCCATCTAGTTCTGGTAAAAAACCCTGGATATCGGCGCCAATTCCCCGTTTGAAACTGCGGAAAAATCGCTCTGAGTTCACCAGATCCAGACCGCGATCGCGCACTTGTTGTCCCACTAACACTTGGGAGTGGGCAGCATCCTCAACATAAACTAAGCTGGGAATCAGCGGGGGATTGAGACTTTGTTGAATTGATAAACCAGGTATTTTTAAGGTTTCTGCTTGCTGGGTTATGGGATTCCAGCGAGCAATAACTGTGTTGCTAGTACCAAAATCAATTGCGATCGCCATCGGCAACGGATGATGTAACGGATGTAACGGATAAATTATCTGTAGGATAACAAAATAACCTATCTGTTACATCCGTTTGTCGTAGGTTATCCGCTGCTACCCATAAAATTAAGTAATAAATCACCCCCATCAGCCCTAGTTTATGTCAAACAAAGCCTTCGATTTATTAGTGCGTCGCGGTAGATTATTTAATGACGAACTGGTGGATATTGGCATTAAGGACGGTTGCATTACCGCTATTGCTCCCACTCTCAAAGAACCAGCAGCTATTGAGGTGGATGTCCAAGGACAATTAATCTCTCCCCCGTTTGTCGAGTCGCATATCCATTTAGACTCGGTACTCACCGCTGGGGAACCTCGCTGGAATGAAAGTGGGACTTTATTTGAGGGGATTCAAATTTGGGGCGATCGCAAGCAAAATATTTCCTTAAGCGATGTTAAAACCCGTGCTTTAGCGATGCTCAAACAACATGCAGCCAATGGGGTTTTATATGTACGTACCCATGCAGATGTCAGCGAACCCCAACTTATTGCTTTGCAAGCACTGCTGGAAGTCCGGGAGGAAGTGAAAGACTGGATGACAGTACAAGTGGTAGCATTTCCCCAAGATGGGATTTATTCTAAACCGGAAAACGAAGCCCTGTTGGAAGAGGCTTTGAAGATGGGTGCGGATGCGGTTGGTGGTATCCCGCACTACGAACTTACCCGTGAAGATGGGGTGCGTTCGGTGCATCGTATCTTTGAGTTAGCGCAACAATATAACAAGTTAATTGATATCCACTGTGACGAAATTGACGATGACCAATCACGATTTCTGGAAGTTGTCGCCGCCTGCGCTATTCGCACTCTTGTAGGTTCACGAGTCACCGCTAGCCATACTACGGCGTTTGGTTCTTATAATAATGCTTATGCGTTCAAACTCATGGGTTTTCTGCAACGAGCGGGAATTAACTTTATTGCTAACCCATTAATTAATATCACCCTGCAAGGGCGCACTGATACCTATCCCAAACGTCGCGGTGTGACAAGGGTGAAGGAACTGTGGCAGCAAGGATTAAATGTCAGCTTTGGGCATGATTGCGTGCAAGACCCTTGGTATAGTTTGGGTACGGGGAATATGCTGGATGTTGCACATATGGGAGTGCATGTTTGCCAGATGACAGGTATGGCGGAAATTAACGCTTGTTATGACATGGTGACGGTGAATGGTGCCAAAACTCTGCATTTAGAAGCTGAATATGGTGTAAAAGTGGGGAACGAGGCTTCTTTTATTGTTTTGGATGTGAAAGACCGTTATGATGCTATACGACTGCGTTCTAAGCCGAACTATGTGATTTCACGGGGAAGATTATTGACTCGTAGAATACCGGAATTTACGGAGTGGTTGGAGGTATCTGGGTCGGCGAAAGTCGCGAGTTAATTGTTATATAACACTTACGCAACTGTCACAAATAATTGTCATTTTTTGTTTGTAGTAAGCGGCTCAATCGCTTCCAAGCGAGGACGCGCATTCCTTACAAACAAAGGGTGCGATCGCTTTTGCTTCTTGCTGGCAATTCTGACTATACAACCTCAGCATCTAGCAGGAATTCACACTGTTGAAACACGTAATTGATAGCAGCAAAAAGTTTGTCTAAATCCTGAATTGTGTAGAAAGTTTGATTGCGAGTAAAAACATTAGCTTTTAGCTTACCAAATTGCCAAACTCCTCCATTAGAAACAATTCCAAATACATCTTGTTCTGGTTTTTCGTTCAGTCGTTGAGCAGCAATCATTTCAGCTAAACATTGCGCCCATCCTGCTTCAAAATCATCTTGTTTTGCTTCTACAATTACAAAGTAAGGCTTATCAAAAACTAACTTACCTAAAGGAGATTTTTGAGCCAAGATATATTCAGGGAATCCGTTAAGATTAGCATCACAGTTTAAGGCTTGATGGCTCCATAAAATAAAATTTTTTCGATATTGTTTCCAAACTTCTTTTAAAATTGGCACAATGAGGTATTCACAAATGGCGTATTCTGAGTTAGTGACTACATTATCTTGCCTGACAATTTCTAAATCTTCGCGAAAGTAGTCAGAGATATAGAATTCAGTTTCTACAATAAAATTTGCTTCAATATAAGTAATTTGAAACTCTTTGAGAACGGCGCTGATTGTTTTATAAGTACTGAAGGGCATATCTACCTGCAAAACAACAATATCTATAACTAAGAAATTGAGCAAAAGCTCAAAAAAAATCATTTTTGATTATCAGTGGTTAGCTTTTTGCTAACCACGACAAAAAACAACACCAAATCTTGAACTAGTTAGATGAATATCCAGCAGCAGCTATTGCTTCTTTAATCACCCTCTCGTCAGCATTGGTTTCTATACTAACAAGTTTGGATTTGGTATCTGCTTAAATGGTTGCTGTTGCATCAACTTCTTGAATTGCTTTGGTGATATTATTTACGCAAGCAGAACAAGCCATTGTGGGAATTGTTAGTTGCAGTGTCATAAGATGTAAATCCTCATCTTTCATAAATCTAGCTAGTATTAGTTTAAAATCTCCAGTTAGCTGGAGAGTCAAGATACAAGAGCATAATCTTGCTAACTATTCCCACCTGTCAGATTCGCAGCCTTTACTTCCACGACACCGCGAAACATATTCATCCCGCAAGCAAAGGTGTATTGACCTGGTTTTTGTGGTGTAAACTCAACTGGGGTAGTTTGATTGAGTTCTAAATTCTGGGCAATATGAAAATCTGGGAAAACTACTTGCTCTAAACAACTGCTAGGGTCAAGTCGCAGAAAATTAAGACGGACTGGTTGACCTGCATTCACTACTATTCGGCTTGGTTCATAACCCCCATCAACGCTAATTGTAACCTCTTGAAGACCATCATGGGCTGCTGCTTTTTGGGACTTCGGTTTACTCAGGAGAAACCACCATATCTCTAACCCAATTAACCCTAAGCCCCCAGTTATGACTGCACCTTTTACCCACAGTGGTTGGGGAATACGACGGAACTCGGTTGTTTGTGACTCTGCGGTTTTTGACATCTCATGATTCATCTGTGCTACAGCTTTACCCTCAGAAAAACCGAGCCACAATCCCAGACTAGCAATATTAGCGATAATTAGCTTTTTACTCAACATATACGCCCTCCTTATGCAATTGCTTTAGCTTTAAAGTTACGCAGACGCAAAGCATTTGTAACGACAGAAACGGAGCTAAATGCCATTGCTGCACCTGCAATGATGGGGTTAAGTAACCAACCGAAAAAGGGGAAGAGAATACCAGCTGCAATGGGAATTCCGGCAACGTTGTAGATAAAGGCAAAGAAGAGATTTTGACGGATGTTGCGAATCGTCGCACGGGACAGTTGAATGGCAGTGACAATGGCTTGCAAGTCACCAGAGATGAGTGTTATGTCACTGGCGGCAATTGCTACATCTGTACCCGTGCCAATCGCCATACCTACATCTGCCTGAGCTAACGCTGGTGCATCATTGATACCATCACCAACCATTGCCACAATCTTTCCTTCTGCTTGTAGTTTCTTTACTGTAGCGGCTTTTTGGTCGGGGCGGACTTCAGCCAAGACGCGCTTGATACCTACTTCAAGGGCAATAGATTCTGCGGTGCGGCGATTGTCCCCTGTTAACATTACTACTTCTAAACCAAGTTTTTGCAACGCTCTCACGGCTTGGGTAGAAGTCGGTTTAATCCCATCAGCAATACCCATCAGTCCTTGAATTTTTCCATCTACCGCAAGCCAAATTGCTGTTTTGCCCAAATATTCTAAGCGTTCTTTGTCCTGTTGTAAGTTTTGGGTGTTAATGTCCAATTCTTCCATCCAACGTTGCGTACCAATTTGAACGATACGCTGGGAAACAATTCCTTGGACACCACTACCTGCAATTGCTGCAAAATCTTTGGCATCTACCAACTCAACTTCTTGAGACTCTGCGTATCTCACGACTGCTTCCGCAAGCGGATGTTCTGAGTTGCGTTCCACCGATGTGGCGAGTTGTAGCAACTTCATTTCGTTACCATTCACAGTTCCATTGACGGTGACAAAATCTGTAACCGTTGGTTTACCTTGAGTAATGGTTCCCGTTTTGTCTAGCACTATAGTTTGAATTTTATGTGCTAGTTCCAAACTTTCTGCACCCTTAATCAAAATGCCATTTTCTGCACCTTTACCTGTACCCACCATTACAGAAGTAGGAGTTGCCAAACCCAGCGCACAAGGACAGGCAATGATTAATACTCCTACTGTTGTAATTAGTGCTAGGGTGAAATTACCCATGACGTTGAACCAAATGATGAAGGTGAGTATGGCAATAGCAATTACCGCCGGTACAAACCATCCGGTTACTTGGTCTGCTAGTTTTTGAATTGGAGCTTTAGAACCTTGCGCTTGCTGTACTAATTGGACAATCTGCGCCAGTACAGTATCTTTTCCAACTCGTGTTGCTTGGAATTTAAAACTTCCAGTTTTGTTGATGGTAGCTCCAATTACTTGATCACCTGGTTGCTTTTTGACAGATACACTCTCCCCAGTCACCATTGATTCATCAATTGTCGATGTACCTTCGATTACTTCCCCATCTACGGGAATTTTCTCGCCTGGGCGAACCAATATCACATCGCCAATTTGCACTTCCTCAATTGGTATATCGACTTCGCGCCCATTGCGAATTACACGCGCCGTTTTCGCTTGCAACCCAATTAACTTCCGAATAGCTTCAGAAGTCTTACCTTTGGCACGATTTTCTAGGAGCCTTCCCAATAAAATCAAAGCAATGATAACTGCTGCGGCTTCATAATATACATCTGGTCTAAGTCCCTGATCTGTAAATGAAGTGGGGAACAATGTTGGTAAGAGAGAATAAACAAATGCAGTGGTTGTGCCTAAAGCAACTAACGTATCCATTGTGGCAGCATGGCGATTAAAAGCCTTCCAAGCGTTGATATAAAAGGATGCACCGCACCAAAACTGTACTGGTGCAGTCAACACTAACTGCAACCAAGGGTTATGCAGCCACATGGGAATCAAAGGAATATGTAGCCCTGTCATCATTGGTATCGACCCAATGACAATCACTGCACTGAGAATCCCTGATACAACAACCTTACGGGTTAATTCGCGCTCTTGTCTCTTCTGGGCGTATTTTTCGGCATCGTCTTCATCCGCAAGTACATTTTGTGTCTGGAGTGGATAGGCGGAGTAACCTGCTGCATCCACTGCATCTTGAATGGCTTGTAAATCAGTTTTTCTGGGGTCATATTCTACTGTTGCTTGCTCTGCCCCAAAATTCACACTACATTCATTTACACCCGGTACAGAACTAATTGCTTCTTCAATGCTTCTAGCGCAGGAAGCGCAACTCATGCCCCGCAATTTAAGCGTGGTATTTTCCATAGGGCTGCTCCTGATAACAACAGATGTTGACTGGTAACTAATTTCTAGGATGAATGTTCCAGTAAACTGGAGAGTCAAGGGGAGCAATGTAAATTTTTTATAAGTTCTTAACTGACGCCAAAATTCCCCGTAAATATTTACCGTGGAAATTACCTCTCACTGTCCGTAGATACGGGTTGTACCGTTTCACTTATATGATGATACAAATGGGTGGGTAGGGGTAAGGCAATGCCTTACCCCTACTTAGATTTTGATGGATCGGGAATTTGGTGAAATGGTATTGCACCAGATGATACCTCTATCCCCGAAGGATTGGGAAAATTCTTCGTAATCACATCGACATTTGGTTCTACTTCAATCCAGAGAGTAGCACCACACTTTAAAGCCTGTTGCGGTCGATAAACCAATCGACATGGACCATTAATGTCCGCCTCATGACAGTAAGTAGTGCGGGTTCCTTGTCGGAGAATAATTACAGGGTCAGTAGTCTTGTACTTGCGATTATGTTTGAGTTGGTTTTGGTTAACGTGGAGAATCTTTTCACTGTTGGGAAGTTGTTTTCTCCAAGTAGAGGCAGGTCCTTTTTTCTTCTTGAGCTTTTTGATTCTGGGCATACCATTGAATAAAGGTATCTGCCAAGACCGACCAACTTTTTCTGCTCCCCGGACTCTTCCTTGTTTTAATAGCTGTCGGAGTCTTTGACAGCTAATATCTAGCAAAG
>JAYKJH010000251.1:0-65188 GCA_035285345.1 Nostocaceae cyanobacterium
CATCGTCTTACCTAGATGGCGACAGCCTCCACAAATATGGTGAAAAACCCAACGGATGGAAACCGTCAGGACAACGGGTAAAACGTGGATTGTACAAAAGTCGTGATGGTCACTTAATTAACGCCGACTGTAATGCAAGTGCCAACATCATGAGAAAAGTAGCCACACAGCTAGGTTTAAACTTAGCCGAGGTGGGTAGGGCATCTTTGACAGTGCCACAACGAATTGATTTGTTGACAAGGGTTAATAAATCATATCGTAAAAGAAGTGAAGCCTTGTGTCTTCAGACCAACGCGTAACATCCTTTTAGAATCCCCCGTGTTTCCAACCGGGGGAGATGTCAACTTCCAAATGTTTTACCGCACTTCAAATTCCAGCCCCGTCTAGAAACTGCTGAATTTCTTTGTCTCTGATATTGCAACAATTACCAGCACTATCAGTAGCATCTGATAAATCTAAATCTGCCATCGGTAATGTCGGCAATTTTAGCTGACCTGCGACAATAGCACTATCGTACACAGGTTGTGGCTGCTGTATAGTTTGGATTTGTTGTTCTAGTGCCTCAATTCGGTCAACTAAAGCACGTATTACTTGTGCTTCTGAATCTGGTAAACTGCCGTGTTCCAGGGGATTTACCCTTACTCCAGAGCGATAAACAATACGACCTGGTACACCCACAACTGTACAATCAGAAGGCACATCCCGCAGAACCACTGACCCAGCACCGATGCGGACATTGTTACCAATTTGCAGATTACCTAATACCTTTGCTCCGGCTCCCACCACAACATTTTCACCTAAAGTTGGGTGACGCTTACCACTTTGTTTACCAGTACCACCGAGGGTGACGCCTTGATATATTAGCGCATAATCACCGACAATGGCTGTTTCCCCAATTACGACACCCATGCCGTGGTCAATAAATACACCCTTACCGATGACTGCACCGGGGTGAATTTCAATGCCGGTGAAAAACCGAGCGATATGAGACATTAAGCGAGGAATAAAGGGAATACCAATGCTATATAGCCAGTGAGCCAGCCGGTGTAACAGAAGTGCTTGTAACCCTGGATAGCAAAATAAAACTTCCAACCAGTTACGAGCCGCTGGGTCACGTTCAAAAATAATCCGAAAGTCTGCAAGGAGTGTAGATAGCACGAGATAGTACCCTCGTAGGGCAAAACACGCCATATCCTATCTTAGCTTTTTACGTAACTGTTCTGTGTAGACTGCTAAAAGTATGGAAGTTTTTCTCACTACTCCCGCACTGTCAAGGTGTAGTTGCGCTTTTGTCCTGGATTCACACCACCTACCCAAATCCGATAAGTCCCAGATTCCCATTTGTTGTCAGAAATACTAGCGTCTTTACCAGAACCAGAGTCATCACCACAACGAACCATACCGTCGTTCGGTCCTTGAATCAGTAAAGTGGTGTCGTAACCATTACTGTTAACTTGGACTGTCAAGCGGGAAAAGCCTTTCTCCAAGACCATAACGTGATCTGGAGTTGGATCGGCAAAGCCAATACAGGGTTTTTTGTTGCGATCGCGGTTAGCAATGGCAGACAATGAGTAAGAACCACCTGTATAACCTGTGGCTGTCCCTTGAGACTGGTTAAAACCTGGTGACAGCCGTAATGTACCAAAATTTGCCTGTTGTCCCAGCACTGGTGTTGCCGTGACAGATACAACCATTGCCAAAGCCACACCATATCGAAGCGCAACTAGGCTGTGATTTAATTTCACTTTTGAGCCACTCCAAAGAAAGCTGATTAAACTTAGCTGTTTATATTTTTTAGCTTAACGTAAAATAGTAGTTTATACTTTAAGTTTTCGTTTCTTTTTTTGAATTCATACATGATTTTTTTAAAGATTTTATCAATCCCAAAATTCTCTTTTCTCTACTTTTTTATTGGGAAATTTAGTCATTTTCAACCAGATATTTACATTTAATAAAAAAATAAACATCTATAGTTATTCTCAGAGGATAAAACAATTCGTGTACCCATCCTCAATTGTCTTTGGAATTAATCTATTTCAACATGTAGTTACTAGCTAGTTGTTTACCTACTCATATCTAAGCTATGATTAATATATTTGCATCCCTAGGAAAAGTCTGTGTGATGCTAGTGATAAAACAAAATTCCTAACAGCAATTTTACTTTTTGGCTATGCAAGCGATTATTTGGTTCCTTGTAGTTTTATTTATCGGTATTCAAGGTATAGAAGTAATAGTTTTGAGTCCCTTAGAACTTGTCAGAAACTTCAGTATACCAACTTGGTTGACGCTGGGGTCATTAACATTGTTTATTTTCTGGTGTTTTGGGGAATGATAAATTAGTTTTTCCTTAATAAAATTTGGATTTTAAATGTTATAAGTGATTTTAGATTTAAGCATTTTAAATTATCCCCATACACAGATAAATCTAGGTAGATTTCTGTCTTTTTTGAAAATCCAAAATCCCCAATCTAAAATCGGCTTATTCAGACGCTTTGAAAGCTTTTAAGTGTTACCTTTTATCTTCTCAACACTTCGGGAGCTATCGAATTTAACAAACACTGCTGCCTTGAGTAAATTTGGTTCGCTGTCGTAGCTGCTAATTGTTAACGAACCGAGATTAGTAAAAAACGGTTTACCCACTAGTTTTAGTAGCTTTAAGATAGGCAGTTGCTGTTGTAAAATATCTTGGCTATTTATCCAGTCAACATACACATAACCGTGATTGTCTTGGGGAATAGCAGCGATACTATTTTGGAAATTGCGATTATTAGCCAAAGAATTTTCTTGAGCTTTTAGGACTTGATTAATAGCCTCGATGGAGTTACTGAAAACTTCATATTTGCCTAATGTAGTATGCAAACCTCGAACTTTAGCTGTGAGAGTAATTGATTCGTCACGGGCTGCTTTGCTTGATTTTTTACTAGAAGTAGTTAACTCAGTCCAAGCAGCTAATTTTTGCTCTCCTAGATTCAGGGAATTAATGCTAAATCCTTGAGATGCAGCAATGTTATCCAAATGAGAAATACCCACAGATGCATCGGCAGTTTTTTCAGTGATAAAAATCCAATCAGGATTTTCTTGTTGTCTTCGGGGTAAGAATCCAATGGCATATTCTCCTTTTACCCAACTGAAAATATCATCTGCTAGATTTATACCCCAACGTTTTTCTAAATCTGTGAATGATTGCAGCGATAGTACACTTACTTGGTTTTGAGAAGCAGATATTGCTGTGACAATTTCTGTCCACAGTTGGGCTAAATTAGTGTTACTTAAATTGCTCAAATTTAATCCAGAAATTACTACCCCCGCTGTATCAGGAATATACTGTAATACTCCGGTTGCATCAGATAGTGAAGCTGGTGGTGGTAAAGTTTCTTGGTCAGATGCAGCTAGGAAGGTAGTTTCTGCCAATAATCCTTGAGGATTTAATACCAATGCCAGAATTTGGTTGTCATAGGTGGCATTTTCTAAGTTTAACCCTTGCCATTTTCCGACTTTAGGGAGATTCAAAAAAGCAACCACAGCCGCACGGGAAGGTATTTGTTTCGTGGCTTGTTGGTATTTACTATCACTACTTAAATTTAACTCAGCAGCTTGGACATTGTTAATTGCATCCCGCAGCACTTTCGGATCGTTAGCAAATAACACAAATTTATCCCCTACTGCTGCACCTGACAACAACCCTGTTTCGGGATGGGAATTGTCATAAATGACCTTGACGCCTTTGTACAGTTCTGAGAGAATGTTAGCGCCAGCAATAGCCTTTTTGGAAAAAAACAACTCCACAAACTGACGGCTATGGGCTGGTTCATTGGTAGCAAGTGCGATTAAATAACCTAGTTGCTTACCGTTTTCTGGGTCGCGATCGATATCTAGGGTAGTCACAGCTAGAGTAATTTCCTCACCCAGCCACGGTTGAATGTCTTCTTTGTAGTTTAAACCTGTGTTAGCTAAGAAGCCTGTTTTCAATTTTTCCAGGTCTATAGCTGTGTTACCTAGACTCAAGCGCTCTGGATTCATCAGCATTGACACCATCACTGGTGCTTGACGGGAGACAAAAATTGCAGCACCAGGTGCGCTAGCAAGACTGCTATTCCCTATGGGAAGAGGACTTTGGGAAGAAAGAGAGTTACAACCACTGATGCTAATAAATATCAGTGCTATCAAAGTTACTGCAAGGAAGTGTACAAAAGAGCGTTGCTTCATAATGTTATACACAGACAACTGAATAGCGTAAAGTGATACATAGATGGCTGGGAAGAGAGAAGATGTTACTTGTTTGTTTTCCATCTACCCATAGTGAGCATTTTCCTGGTCAAATCCACCGCAACTTCCTTTAAATCCTTGTTCCAGCAGTTAGAAGTTCGGTGACAGGAATGCTCAAAGTTAGTTTAGTCCCGTAAGCTACATAAAAATTTATCTCACAGGTGAGTCCAACTTAATGGTTAAGTTGATTATTTTTGATTTTCCAAAGTATTTTTTTTGTTCAACAGGATATCACTATGTCTAATGTGCCCTCTGATTCACCTCAACAGATACCACCCAGGGACTTGCAACCACCGGCTACTGGGACAGTTATACAAGCATGGATTGAAGCTCTTAAGCGCTCTGATCGTCAGATGTTCATCTTAATGGCGGTGGAAGCTTGGTCGATAGCTAAAACTATGGACGATATCTTTCCAGGGTTTTGGCATCGCTTTATGACGAATCGCCGTCAAGCCATGCAACAGTTTCCACAGCACAAGCAACAACTAGATTCCTTGGGTAACAATCCTGTCTGTGACAGTTTTCAAGATGAATAAATCCTGCCAAGCTAGAAGTGTAACCAAAAAATTTCGCTTTTAGCAAAAACTTAATGTCATCTCAATACTCTGCTCAACCGATTACCCAAATTAGTGTTAAAGAACTAGCTGAGCGTTTAAATTCCGGCTTTGATGATTTCCAGCTAGTGGATGTACGCGAACCTTCGGAGGTAGCGATCGCCAGTATTGAAGGGTTTGTCAACTTACCCTTGAGTCAGTTTGCCGAATGGGGAGATAATATCCATGCTCGCCTCAATCCTGATGCTGAAACACTGGTTCTTTGTCATCATGGCATTCGTTCTGCCCAAATGTGTCAGTGGTTAATCAATCAAGGGTTCTCCAACGTCAAAAACATCTCTGGTGGCATTGACGCCTACTCTATGTTAGTAGATTCGACTATTCCCCAGTATTAGGGTCTAGGGATTGGGGTATGGGGTATGGAACCCAAGGGAGACAATTACCCATTACCCATTCCCTATAAGCCATGTGTTTGAGTATTCATCCCTATAGTTAGTTACTGTAGATACACACTTTTGGCTGGAAGCGTGGGATAATACTGCAAATAATACTTTGACTAAAAAATTAGACTTTGCTCCAGGATGCTCATTTGTGCGAGTAAACCTGACAATTCCTGATTTTGTTGATTACCCTATTAAATATATATATCAACAAATAAATACCATGAAAATCCTCTGATAATTTATAATTGTAACTTTATCAAAAATAAATAAACTTTTTGCTATATTGCTTAACAAATATTAAACAGTTTTTCAGCCGTCATTTGGGGCGATTTTTTAAATTTCTTTCTGAAACTCGGCTTTAATAAATTACTAACTATGCAAGTTCAGCTTACTAATCGGCAACAGCACATCCTCTGGGCAACGGTACGTCATTATATCGCCACAGCAGAACCTGTTGGTTCCAAGGCGCTAGTGGAGGAGTACAACTTGCATCTTAGCCCAGCCACGATTCGCAATGCTATGGGGGTATTAGAAAAATCTGGATTGCTGTATCAACCCCATACCTCGGCTGGAAGGGTTCCTTCCGATTCTGGGTATCGGATTTATGTAGACCAGTTGATGACACCAAGTGAAAGTAGCACCCGTCTAGTAGAACAAGTACTACAAGACCGCCTGAAGTGGGAAGATCGGAGCTTAGAACTCATTTTACAAGGAGCAGCGCAAATTTTAGCCAGGGTCAGCGGCTGTATTACCTTAGTGACTATGCCGCAAGCCACAGCAGCACTTTTACGCCATCTGCAACTGGTGCAAGTCGATCCAGGACGGGTAATGCTGATTGTAGTCACTGATGGCTACGAAACCCATTCTACACTCATAGATTTACCGCCAAAACAGGATGATGAAGTTAGCGATCCGGAAGTCATGGAACGAGAGTTACAAATTGTTTCTAACTTCCTGAACAACCATTTACGGGGGCGATCGCTCACAGAAATAGCTTCCCTCGATTGGACTCTCCTAGACCAAGAATTTCAACGGTATGGTGATTTTTTAAAGGTATCAGTCACAGAACTAGCTCGTCGTCAAAGAGTCCCTGCCATGACGCAAATTATGGTACGGGGGGTGTCAGAAGTTTTACGTCAACCGGAATTTGCTCAATTACAGCAGGTACAAACAATTATCCAACTCTTGGAAGAAGAACAAGACCAGCTATTGCCCTTAATCTTTGAAGAACCAGAGGTGGAAGACAAGGGTAAGCGTCGGGTAACAGTTCGTATCGGCGCTGAGAATCCTTTGGAACCCATCCGTACCTGTACCTTGATTTCTTCCACCTATAACCGTGGTCCCGTACCCGTTGGGAGTGTAGGAGTCCTCGGACCGACTAGACTCGATTATGAAACGGCGATCGCAGTAGTTGCATCTGCGGCAGATTACTTGTCAGAAGCCTTAAGTCAATTAGCTTAAATTATGGTCAAAAAAATTGCCTTTGGGCTATTGTGGTTAGGATTTGTCAGCTATGCTTTTTTAGCTGCACCTCCAGACCAACCAGATACCTTGCCACTAATCATAAACCTATCCACTCTCAAGTGGGAAGGCATTAATCCCCTAGTGGTAACGCTATTCAACATTATGGGTATCTGGCCTCTAATTTACAGTTGTGTTCTGTTTGCAGACGGTAAAGGACAAAAAATACCAGCGGGGTTATTTGCTGGTGCTTCCTTCGCCCTCGGCGCCTTTGCTATTTTACCCTACCTCAGCTTACGTCAACCAAACCCAGAATTTGTCGGCACAAAAAATCTCTTTCTCAAACTCCTAGATTCCCGCATCACTGGAATTTTATTGCTGATGGGAACTTGTATTTTAGTTGCTTATGGCTTGTGGGGTGGAGATTGGACAGATTTTATCTACCAGTGGAAAACCAGCCGCTTTATTCATGTCATGAGTTTAGATTTTTGCCTGCTTTGCTTGTTGTTCCCCACCCTTTTAGGGGATGACATGGCACGCAGAAAATGGGAAACCCCTGTTATTTTCTGGGTCACAGCATTGATACCCTTGTTTGGTTCCTTGATTTATTTATCTGTACGTCCACCCCTACCTGAAATCGAATCACATAAGTCCTAGGGAGCCAAAACATCCCGGTTTGATGGTAAATGCTACAGGATAGAGGATTAGCGAACCCTAGCTTATAGTAATGGATACATTTATCCCATCCTGAAAAATGAGCATTTGCATTAATCCCCGCTGTCCCAAACCAGACCGCTCCGACAACGATATCAACCGCTTTTGTCAAAGTTGTGGTTCCCTCCTGGAGCTACAAGGGAGATATCGGGTAATGCGACTGTTGAGTGATAAAACTGGATTTGGGAAAATCTATGAAGCTTATGCAGGGACGACACCGAAAATTATTAAGGTACTCAAGGAAGACCTTAACGACAACCCCAAAGCAGTAGAACTCTTTCAACAAGAAGCAGCAGTATTGGGACAGCTAGATCATCCAGGACTTCCCAACGAGGATGGTTATTTTCCCTTTTCCACTAACAGCGGACCGTTATTACACTGTATCGCTATGGAAAAAATTGAGGGTCCCAACTTACAGGAGTGGTTAACACAACAGGGTAATCGACCGATTTCTGAGTCTCAAGCGATCGCTTGGTTGACACAGTTAGCAGTAATTTTGCACCTAGTACATAGCAAAAATTACCTGCATCGGGATATTAAACCCTCGAATATCATGATTAGACCCGATGGTCAATTAGTCTTAATCGACTTTGGCACAGCACGGGAAGTCACCAGAACTTACTTAGCAAAGGTGGGTGCAGGCAAAGGTATCACAGCCATAGTATCCTCTGGGTTCACTGCTACCGAACAAATGAATGGTCAAGCAGTACCCCAGTCCGATTTCTTTTCCTTGGGACGCACATTTGTCTATTTACTCACCGCACGCCATCCCTTGGATATGTACGATGCCCACAATGATATTTTAAAATGGCGCAGTCATACCAATAATATCTCACCGATGTTGTTAGATATTATCGACTGGCTGATGATGCGAGAGGTGAGCAAACGACCTGCAAATGCTCAGGAAATTTTACAACGGTTGGCAGCAATTAATGGGCAACACAATGATAAAACAGCCGCCACTGTGAACGTGGTAGGTAGTCCTATACCGCCAATTCCCAGCAATACCACTAGCTATGAAACTAGCAATATGGGGGATAATCCAAATTATCCACCACCATCCCAAACTACTACAACTGTACCACCAGAAGATAACTCCCGATTTAACATACCTTACCTTGCCTGGTTAGCAGTTTTGCTAGTACTATCGGGTTTAATTATTTTAACAGCCTTAGCTTTAGGCAGGTCAGGTATTACTTTATTACCTACCGCTACTCAAGCACCAGAAAGAAAAGGTAAGATTGATTATTTTCCCTATGTAGAAGGTCAGGATAGTCAAGGGAGAACAGCAGAATTTAGCGTTGCTGTTTTGTCAGTGGAATATAAATGGTTTTTCGGCAGCGATTATCAAATCCAATCCGGTGGTCAAACGATTAATCTTGATGCTTTAAAATCTAACCTAGAACAAGAAGGTATCCAGAGAATAATGGACAACCCAAGCGAAATTATTTCCGTGGGTACAGCTTCTTGTGAAGGTGCATTAAAAACCGAAGAAAGACGGGCTTTTTCCCGCTCCCAACAAATTCAACTCTTAGTGAAAAAATTATTTAGTAATGTTCGTAGCGTCAAAGGTTATCGGTTATTAAATTTAGGTCAATTTAACCGCAGAGATTGTCAGCCAAATAACGATTTAACCTCCTATCAAAGAAGTGTAATTATTATTGGCGTTAAGAAGAAAAGCGAAGGCGTAATTTTAGATGAAGCCCTACGAAATAGATTGGAGACAAAGCCCTTTGCCGATTTTAAATTAGAGGATTATTCCTTGGGTTCTCCAGACAAATTTAAGACAATACCGAGTAACTTAAACTAATTTTTTGGCGTTGCATATTTATGGTATAATTGAATCTTGGCTAACAAAAAGAAAAACTTCTCTTGGCGTTCTTGGCAACAGGCGAGGTTCATAATCCATCCCCAGTTAATGCAAGCCAATTTTTTGACTCGCTCACACAATTGATTCCCAATTACAGCACATCGACGAATAATTATGAATAAATAGTGAGAGACAATGGCATAACTCATAATTTATTCATAATTTATCAACTATAAATTATCCCACAATCGTGTTTGTCACTACATAAAAACCCTTGCATTATGACAATAAAAATATTATTAATAAAAATTAAGTATTATCTGGTAAAATTACGAATTATTGCCTTATGCCAGCCTCTAAACCATACCAACCCCTTGTTTTGCGACTACTACACGGTGTCACGGCAACTTTAGTAATTGGTGCGGCAATTACAGGATTTTTGGTTTACGATAGCTGGGATAGGCGGTTTGGGGGGCTGTCACTGACCACAGGAAACCGCAGCTTCATCGATATTCACGGAACTTTTGGTTTCTTTTTATTTTTTGTCGCCCTACCTATATTCTTGATTTACTGCGTCAAGGCTGGAAGAAAGCGCTTAGTACAAGCCGACACTTTATCACAACTAACTAAGGTAGGTAAACCTATTTGGTGGTACACTCTGCAACGGATTGCGAATACTGCAATTTTACTGGCAGCGGTGTTTGCTGTAATTTCTGGTAAGTTTCAGGATGAAAATTGGCTTCCCCAGGGACAGTTAAACCATACCTGGTACTATGTACATCTAATCGCTTGGGTGGTGATAGTGTTGGCGATCGCAACTCACTTATTGATGAGTGCTAAAGTCGGGGGAATACCTCTATTGCTTTCGATGTGGAACATCAAATACCGCTCTGAGGATAGTCTGTGATGGTGGCGTGAGAAAATAGTCTCTTGGTTAATGGGTAATAGGTAATGGGTAATTAATTCTCCCTAGTTCCTAATCACCAGTCAAGAGTCCTCAGTCCCCTTGAAAAGGTACGCTTAACTTGCTGTTAGCTGAATTTTCTCCTCTGGCTTTGATCGCTACTACTCCCACGGGTGTCAAAAAATTACAACCCCTCTGCCAAAGTAACAATGCAACTCTATGGGTACCAGAATCCTTAAAAGATATTGCAGGAGCGCAAAGCTACAAAGAATCTCTGAAAAATCACGTAAGCAATCTATGGCATACCCACCGTGCCCTAGTCTTTTGCTTAGCAACTGGGGCAGTAGTTAGGCTAATTGCCTCATTATTACAGCACAAATCCACAGACCCAGCAGTTGTGGTAGTGGATGAAACCGGGAAATTTGTCATTAGTTTGTGCAGTGGACACCAGGGAGGTGCTGATAAACTGGCAAGATTAATAGCACTACAAATCGGCGCTACACCCGTGTTAACTGGTGCTTCCACAGGGTTGGGACTACCAGGGGTGGATATGCTAGGTGTAGCCTTTGGTTGGAGTCGCGGTGAGGGGGACTGGACAGCGGTAAGCGCTACAGTTGCACGGGGTGAACAAGTACAAGTCATTCAAGAAGCAGGTTCAACCCTATGGCGTTCGGTATTCAGGGACTGGGATAGCCTACAATCATCACCTAAAGCTCAAATTTACATTACTCACAACTCCCCAGTCAAGAGTCCCCAATCAAGAGTCCCCCAAGTCCACTGGCACCCACGGGTATTGTGGTTGGGTATTGGTTGTGAACGGGGTACGTCCAAAGAGTTGATAGCAACAGCAATTAAAGAAATATTACAAACCCATCAATTAGCTCAAGGTGCGATCGCTGGTCTTGCCACGATTGATATTAAAGCTGATGAACTTGGGTTAATAGAACTGTGCCAAGAATGGAATTTACCCCTGAAAACTTTTCCTGCTGAAGTTTTGCGTTCCGTCAGTGTCCCCAACCCTTCCCCAGTGGTGGAACGGGAAGTCGGGACACCTAGTGTTGCTGAGGCTGCAGCTTTATGTGCTGCTAAAAACCTCACACTTAGGGGAGAGGAGTTAGCACAGAGGTTATTAGTTCCCAAACAAATTTTCCGCTTGTCAGGGGAACCGGGAGCGGTGACAGTTGCTGTTGCTCAAGCACAAAAAGAATACATCGGTCGGACTGGGCAGTTATTTCTCGTGGGGATGGGTCCAGGACAGCTACAACAAATGACTCCGGCGGCTCAAGCTGCTGTTGTGCAAGCGGATGCAGTTATTGGTTATAGCTTATATATCGACTTAATTTCCTCTATCCTGCGACCAGGACAAATTGTGGAAGCTTTACCAATTACGCAAGAAAGACAACGCGCTCAACGGGCAATTGAGTTAGCTAATTGGGGATTATCTGTAGCGGTTGTGTCTTCTGGAGACTGTGGAATTTACGGAATGGCGGGATTGGCGTTGGAAGAGTTGTCTGCTCAGGACTGGGATGGTCAGACCCCCAGCGTCCAGGTATTTCCGGGGATTACCGCTTTACAAGCAGCAGCAGCGCGGGTGGGAACACCTTTGATGCACGACTTCTGTGCTATTAGTTTGAGCGATTTGTTGACACCTTGGGAGGTTATAGAAAAAAGGTTACATGCTGCAGCGCAAGCAGATTTTGTGACGGCGTTGTATAATCCTCGCTCTCAAACTCGTACCCAACAGTTAGTAACCGCTAGAGATATTTTTCTCCAATATCGCGACCCCAATACACCAGTTGCTGTGGTCCGCTCAGCGTATAGGGAAGATGAGCAAATTACGGTCACGACGTTGGATAAACTACTCGATGCTCCAGTGGATATGCTGACGACGGTTTTGATTGGTAATCAAAGTACCCGCACCCACGTTAACTGGATGATTACTCCACGGGGTTATTTGGGATTTGGGTAATGGCGAATGGGTAATGGGTAATGGATAATGAAAAATAGTTAATACTTTTTTCCTCTGCACCCCTGCGTCTTTGTTCTATTACCTATTACCTATTATCTAATTACTCGACGTTTCTGAGCAAAGCATTAATAATGCTGGAGACAATTGATAGTACAATTGACCCCAACAAAGCTGGGACAAAACCATCAATTTGAAACATACTTCGGGGAGTTAGGGCGCTTGCTAGCCATATGGTTAAAGCATTTAGGACAAAGCTAAATAAACCAAAGGTAATGATGGTTATCGGCAGCGCAAAGAACCCTAAAATTGGTCTGACTATGGTATTTACCAACCCGATAATAATAGCGGCTACTAAAGCTGCGACAAAGGTTCTCACAAAAAAGCCAGGAACAAAATTAGCGGTGATTAGCAAAGCTACTGCACTAGCCAACCAAGTTAATAAAAAGTGTTTCATGAGATTTTTTCACCTTTTTTAAGCCAAATGTGATTAAATAGGAAGTGACAGTCAAAAGTAGATGCTTTCATTCTCTCTGATACTATACTGTTGAGATGGTAAATAAAAAATTACACCACTCATTCCAAAGCAAAGACAAAAGTACCTCTGCGAACTCAGGACTATTTTGGTAAGCTAAAAAGCAGCTAGTTACACCAATTGGTTTGATGTTATGTTTTGGCGACAGATGTTAGCGTTTTTTATAGCAATCATTATATTTGGCTGGGGGAATCCTGCACTAGCAGATTGGCAACATCCAATGTCATTTAGCAATGCAGAGTTAACCAGAAAAGATTTTTCGGGTGAAATTTTGCAAGCTTCTGAGTTTTCCAATGCCAATATGGAATTCGCTAACTTTACTGGTGCGGACTTGCGCGGTGCAGTTATGAGTGCTTCCACCATGACAAAAGCTAATTTACATGGAGCAAATTTAAGCAATGCTCTGGTGGATCAGGTAAACTTAACAGGGGCTGATTTAAGTGATGCTAATTTCACTGAAGCCCTGCTACTCCGTACTATCTTTGATAGTGTCAATATCAATGGTGCTGATTTCACCGACGCGATTTTGGATCGGGCGCAAATCAAAGAACTTTGTGCTAAAGCCAGTGGTGTAAACTCTCAAACTGGCGTATCAACTCGTGATTCTTTGGGATGTTAAATGAAAGTTGGTGTAATTGGTGGCGGACAACTCGCCTGGATGATGGCAGATGCTGCAAAGAAGTTGGGAGTAGAGTTATATATCCAAACTCCCAGTCAACAAGACCCAGCGGTGGCGATCGCACATTCTACTGTTTTTGCTCCCATTGATGACGCTACAGCCACAGATAAATTAGCTCAAGCCTGTGATGTCGTCACCTTTGAAAATGAGTTTGTTGACTTACCAGCTTTATCTAAACTAGCTATTGCCGGTGTTTGTTTCCGCCCCAGTTTGGAAGTTCTAGCACCGCTGTTGGATAAATATCATCAGCGCTGTTATTTAAGGGATATCGGCTTACCTGTACCCAAATGTTTCGCCCTAGACCAACCGTCGAATCTTGAATATTTAATCTCAGAGTTAGGTTTTCCCTTAGTTCTCAAAGCCCGACGCCACGGCTACGACGGTCAGGGGACTTTTATTATCCAAGATAACGGTGATTTACAATCGAGATTACGACATTGTACCACAAGCCATCAAAAAAATCAACCATCGTGGTTGATAGAAGAATTTGTCCCCTTTGAACGGGAATTGGCAGTAATTGCAGCGCGGGGTGTGGATGGAGAAGTTGTAGTTTACCCGATTGTGGAAACCCAGCAGCAAAACCAAGTCTGTCGGTGGGTAATTGCTCCGGCGGGTATTACTGGGGAGTTGACAGCAGAAATTGCAGCGATCGCCCAGACTTTACTCAACAACCTCCAAGCGGTGGGAATTTTTGGCATCGAGTTATTCCTCACAAAACAAGGTAAAATCCTGGTCAACGAAATTGCTCCCCGCACCCACAATTCTGGACATTTTTCCCTAGATGCGTGCTACACTTCCCAGTTTGAGCAGCACCTGCGAGCAGTATGCGGCTTAAGCTTGGGGAATCCCGCTTTGCACAGCGCTAGCGCTGTGATGGTAAACCTTTTGGGTTACGAAAATTCCCAGAGCGATTATCTGCAAAAACGGCAAGAAATTGCCGAAATTCCCCAAGCTCACCTGTACTGGTACGGTAAATCAGAATCTCGTCCCGGACGGAAGTTAGGACATGTCACTGTCTTGCTGGATGAGGTGAACCGGGAAATAGCACAGGCGATCGCCCACAAGATTGAATCAATTTGGTACACCAATTAAAATTCGAGGCTATAATGAGGAAGTTGCACTGCGACGTTGGTGACTGCCAATAAGTTTTTTGATCTATGTCTTTAAACAAATGGGAACTAATCCGTTCTGTGGCAGTATACCGGGCATCGTACCCGGAAACTTCAAATAGGACATTTTGGTGCCCACCTGGTGAAACCAGGTCATAAACTGAGGTAAGACGGCGTTGCGGTGAACTAAAAATTTTTGCTCCCATTGCCATTCAGGCAGTGGGAGTTTTAATTTGGTTATTAGTCATTAGTCATTAGTCATTCAACCTCTTGCAAAAGTGGGATATTAGCAGTCTCTGTTAAGAGTTAAGAGTTAAGAGTTCCCGACTTCTGCAAGAAGTCTATTAGTCCAAGTGTCCCTTTTAAAAGACACGGAATTCTGTATAAATTGATTCTAATATTCAACTGAAAAAGAGATAATATAACCAATTTGAATTAAATATTGGTTAAGGCTGAAAAAATTTGGTAAACTTATCTAAGAATCCATCGGTGTTTCCAGCCTCTATTTCTAAACTAGATAATGGCTTAACCGTTATTCACCAACACATAAGCGCCTCGCCAGTAGTGGTTGCGGATGTATGGGTGCGTGCTGGTGCTGCAATGGAGCCGGAACCTTGGTTTGGAATGGCTCATTTCTTGGAACACATGATTTTCAAAGGTACGGAAGTCCTACCACCAGGGGTGTTTGACTACGTAATTGAAAATCAAGGCGGCATGACTAACGCTGCGACTAGTCATGATTATGCCCATTTCTTTATCACCACCGCCGCACCTTATCTAGAAACTACTCTGCCCTACTTAGCAGAACTGCTGTTAAATGCTGCTATCCCAGAAGATGAGTTTATCCGGGAACGGGATGTGGTCTTAGAGGAAATCCGCGCTTGTGCTGACGACCCGGATATGTTAGCTTTTCAGGCGCTTTCGGAAAGCATTTATCAGGGACACCCCTACGGTCGTCCGGTGTTGGGTACGGAGCGGGAATTAATCCAGATGTCTTGTGATAACATGCGCTCCTTTCACCGCGCTCACTACCAACCGGAAAATATGACAGTGGTGATTGTGGGTGGCATCCCTTACGAAGAAGCGCTCTCAATAGTCAGCCAGTCGTTTCAGTGTTTTGCTGAGCCATCCTATTGTCCTGTTTCACCACCACCTACACAACCCGTACTAGCAGGAGTTCGGCGCCAAGAACTACATTTACCTCGGTTAGAGGGAGCGCGGCTGTTGATGGCTTGGACGGGACCTGGAGTAGAACAAATCCGCACCGCCTATGGATTGGATTTACTATCGGTATTATTAGCACATGGTCGGACTTCTCGTCTAGTGAGGGATTTACGGGAAGAGTTGCGGTTGGTACAGGGAGTCAGTAGTAATTTTTCTCTGCAAAGGGATTCCAGTTTATTTACTATTAATGTCTGGTTGGAAGCGGAAGAGTTGGAAGCCGTGGAGTCAGTGATTCGTTCCCACTTGGCGGATTTACAAAATACCCCCATTAGCACACAAGAGCTAGCACGCGCTCAACGACTGCTATGTAATGATTATGCTTTTTCTACCGAAACGCCACACCAACTCACAGGACTGTATGGGTATTACAACACTATCGCTCAAGCAGAATTATCTGTTACCTATCCTCAACAGATCAAATCCTTTGACACCCAAGAACTGCAAAATCTGGCACAGGAGTATCTATCGCCTCACCATTACGCGGTTACAATACTTAAACCATGTTAGTTATTAGTCCTGAGTCTTGAGCCTTGACTAATCACCCTTGACTAATGACTAATAACTAATGACTAAGAACTAATTACCAATGACAAGCTTGCTCTCTAAACCGACTATCCATCGCACAGTTTTAGATAATGGTATCGTTGTGCTAGTGGTAGAAAATCCTGCGGCTGATATTATTGCAGGGCGAATTTTTATCCGCGCTGGTAGCTGTCGGGAAGACCGAGAACAATCTGGATTGGCTAATTTACTCTCAGCGGTAATTACCAAGGGTTGCGATGGTCTTTCTAGCTTGGAAATAGCTGAACAGGTGGAATTTGTCGGAGCAAGTTTGAGTGCTGATGTGACATCTGATTATTTTTGGTTGTCACTGAAGACTGTATCCGCAGATTTTCCGGACATTTTAAATCTAGCGGGTCGGATTCTGCGGACACCTACCTTCCCGGAACTGGAGGTAGAATTAGAAAGGCGTCTGGCTTTGCAAGATATTCGCTCGCAACAAGAACAGCCGTTTGCGATCGCCTTCGACCAACTGCGACAACTGATGTACCACAACCATCCCTATGCGCTGTCAGGTTTGGGTACAGAAACATCAGTAGCATCTCTGACTAGAGATGACCTTGTGCAGTATCATAAAACCTATTTTCGCCCCGATAATCTCGTCATTAGCATCGCGGGGAGAATTACCATCGATGTGGCAGTGGCGTTGGTACAACAAGTATTTGGCGATTGGAAAGCTAACCCAGAACCATTACCGATACTGACTTTACCCAGTATCAAATCTCAGCCAGAAACAAAGCTGACGCCACAACAAACCCAACAATCCATTGTCATGTTGGGTTATTTAGCCGAGGGAGTACGTTCTAGTGACTATGCGGCATTAAAGTTACTTTCTACCTATTTGGGTAATGGGCTTTCCAGTCGGTTGTTTGTAGAACTGCGGGAAAAGCGGGGTTTAGCTTACGAGGTATCGTCATTTTATCCCACCAGGCTGGATCACGCACCGTTTGTAGTTTATATGGGGACGGCGCCGGAAAATACAACTACAGCGGTGGATGGTTTGCGAAGCGAAGTAGATTTGCTTTCTGGGAATGAATTAGATGCGGAGGCGCTACAAGCAGCTAAAAATAAAGTATTGGGTCAGTACGCTTTAGGTAAGCAAACCAACTCCCAATTAGCACAGGTTTATGGTTGGTATGAAACTTTAGGACTAGGGGTAGAATTTGACAGCGAATTCCAGCAACAGATAGCTGCAGTCACAGCAACGGAGGCTTTACAAGCTGCAGGTCGGTATTTGCTGACCCCCTATGTGTCGATTGTGGGACCAGAGTCAGCGATTAATTGACACTCCCCGAAACTCAGAAGGGAACAGCGTAGTTGAGAGTTACCCTCAGCTTGATTGGTGCTATTTTTTCCATACCAGAGTTACACTTGAGCAGCTAAGCACTGTATGATCGCCTAAAGATTGGCGAAGCAAACGCCAAACCAATCAGAAAACAGTATAAAAAACACTTGCCCTAACTATGCTGTTGCGCTTGCTCCCTGCAAAAAAGCTTTTTTGGCTTTTCTTATCTACCTCTGCTCCCCTACTGCTTTGCTCCTCTACGCTAGTCTATGCCGCAACGACTCACCAAATTGCTCAGGTGAGTCCTAGTATCAGCCGACCGACTTTGAGAATTGGTAGCGAAGGAACTTTAGTTTCCGAACTCCAAGCAGCTCTTAAACTCCTAGGCTTTTTCAGTGGTACAGTAGATGGAGTTTATAAAGAGAATACCGTCATCGCTGTTTCCCGGTTTCAGCAAGCAGCTGGGTTGAATCCCGATGGAGTTGTCGGACCGACTACATGGGCAAAACTTTTCCCCGCTTCACCCTCAAATACAGCAATTACCCCCATCGCTACTAAGACTCCTTCTGCCACTCCCACCCGGACCACAACTAACAATAGTAGCAATAACAGTACTACTAATAGTAATACTCCTCGTCCCAGTCGTCGTCAACCAGCTAACCCTGCTCCTGCTACCCGTACCAGGACGCAAACTAGGACGCAAAGACAACAAACCAATAGACAACCTGCAAACAGGTCATCTGCTCAGGGACAGTCAAGTTCATCCGAAAGACCGATTTTGCGATTGGGAATGCGTGGTCCTGCTGTCACCCAATTGCAACAACGCTTGCAGAGTCTGGGTTTGTTACAAGGTGCTGTTGATGGGAACTTTGGTCCAACTACGGAAGCTGCTGTCAAAGCTGCTCAGCAGCGTTTTCGTCTGGATCAGGATGGTGTAGTCGGTCCGTCTACTTGGGATGCTATCATGCAGCAGCGTCGGCGAAGAAGACAAAATAATTAGTAACCGATAATTAGTAATTCGTAATTCGTCATTAATCGCTGTAGTTACGAATTACGGATTGATTTTTAACAACTCATTAGTTAACCGACTGTCAAGCCCTGTGGACAATTTGTAATGGTCAGGTGATAATTAGTAACAATGCTTAGTATTGGCAAAAATGACTTGACGAAATTTTGCACTAGAGGGATGATTAAATTACATACCGTAACATAAGCACTGACTGATTCGGAAGCCAAAGTGGGGTTATCAGTTGGAAGTAAAGTTTAGTATCTTTTTTCTCAAGAAGATACTACATACTGCTAATGTTTATTATTAAGTAAATAGATTATTTGTAGATATAGCTCGCGAAGATAATTCGCGGCTGTAACCTTGTATATCTAGGTTACAAGGTGAAAATAAGGGATTCTGCAGGAGCAGAATACTTGGAAGCCTGCCGGTCAGCCGATTCAAGGTTGAATCTTGGGAGGTTTTGTCTATCTATTTGTAAATTCCCAGTGATTGCCTAACCTGTTAGAAATCACTCCGGGATGAATACTCTACACTGCGAGAACCGACACCAGCCAAACTACTAGCTCTGTTATGAAACATTACTGCGACCAATGGATTGAGGAATGGTGCCAAGATAATGGATGGACTGATTTATATGTAGAGAGACATAACACTTACTGGGCTTTTCCTCCCGGAGCCGTAATGCCTGAGCCAATCCCACCAACGGTGCTACGTGTAATTAAAACCAAAAAAGGATGGAGTTTGCAAGAACGCTGGTGGTCGCTCACAGCAGTGGTAGGCACAGTGATTTCTGCTATTCTTACTTATTGGCTTAAGTGTCCCATGCCCTTGGTTTTTGCCTTTGCTTTCAATGCCGTTACTGTAGCACAAATGGAAGTTGAAGAGTGTTGAGTGTTGGGTAGATTCCCATGTGCTAGAACTTCCAGAAACTTTACAATTCTAAATAGTACTTAAACCGCTCCTGCAGTTGTTCAACACTGATATTCTGCGTCCAGTACTCCACTAAAACATGACCAAGAGCAACAGCGTTGCGCTCTGGTGAGGTGGAGTTGTCTAGTAGCAGTAACCAGAGGGATTGCAGGTCAAACTTCAGCGGGTTAGTGGGGGTATTCAATAGTGAAAAGAGTTCGTAAGCCATTTGCAGCTTACCAATAACGATGGGCAACTGTTCAACGGGTATTTTTTCTGCCAGCAGATATGCTAAGTTTGGCGAACCAGTGGATAGGGTGGAAATAAACTGGAGGATAGGACTTTTGAGTAGTGCAGTCAGTCCCTGGGTGGTTGTCATTTGGAAAGTGTAGTGGTCGATGATTTTGGCAGCCGCGACGGTACGCGCTTCTAAGTCACGCAAAAAACGCCCCAGACGCAGTTGTTTGGCTGGTGCGATCGCTTCCATAAGTGCTAGGGATAGAGCGTCTATTCCCCATGAGACTCGACCAGTTTTGGTATCGCTGGTGACTACAGGCAGAATCCGGTCGCAAAAATCCCCCAATAATTGAGCGCGATATGCGGTAGCTTCGCGAATCGCAATTTCCTTGGGACGTTCTCCCCATTGCCAATCATAGGGTGGTTGCCATTCACGAATCGGACGTAGCCGATCCACCTGAGTAACGATAGCAATTGTTGGTAATTCTTGCACCTGTGCTTGTAAGTCTAAAAGAAAATCCACATCCATTTGTCCAGATGGGTCAAGTGCAGGTGTAACCAGCAGGAGTAAATCTGCATTTGTAGCATAATCCAGCACTTGTTCTCTAAATCCAGCAGCTTTTACTTGTTCGTATCCCGGTGTATCCCAAAGCATTAAGGCTTCTCCTTCCGGGGTCTGCCAGTGATAATTCTGAATTTTGTCAGTGTTGGGTAATACATCCACCTCCGCTAACTCTGTCGGAAACAATGTATTAATTAAGCTGCTTTTTCCGGCTCCGGTGCGCCCTACCAGTAAAATATTTACGGGTGTTTGCTCAATCGCCTCAGCAGGTTGTAGCCCTGTCAGGATGTCACGTAGGGTTTGGGTTTTTGCCTGTGGTAGTGTGGGGGTGGGAGTGGCTGGTAGGGGCGAAATAACCTCGCTCGTGGTGCCACTGTAGAGAGCGATCGCTTGCCGACATAAGTTTCGCAGAGCGGCTTCCCGGAGCAATTGACTTAAATTTACCAGTAATTGCTGATTTGCGCCTTGAGAATAACCTTGGGTAGCTTGTCTTGCAACTGCCGCTACCGGGTTCAACAGCCACTGTGCTAAATTCCAGGCTCGCCAGAGTTTCCGCGCCGATGGTTCTAATCGCTGGTAGACTTCGTATGCTTGATATGCCTGCCCAATAGTAACCTGGTTCAGGGCTGGGGATAACTTCTGCATCCATTGATCCAAGTCATCCACTGTTCCCCGCAGCAATCCATAGGCTTGGGGAATGTATATATTTAGCAGAGGATACTTGACTTCGGGATGGTAAATATTAGCAATGGCGACCACTAGATTCTGACACCGCTCCCAAAAAGTTTGCCAATCTTCCCAAATGGGTGGGTCGTTTTGTGCGGTTTTCAAGATTTCTTGCAATGCGGCTTCAGCATTTTCACTAGTTAAGATTGTATTGTTTGATGTCAATTCCAGTTCTTTGCTGACTTCTGTCATCACCGCTTCAACTTGGTCTATTGCCGGTCTAGTCCAGCGTACCAGCAACCAGCGCCAGCCGACGAGTGCTAAGGTGAAGACTCCCCACATCCAACTGAGTCCCCACTGGTGAATTTGTATCCCAGCGGCGACCATCAAGAAGCTGATAATGGTAGCGATGGGGAGTCCTAGAACGAACCATTGCCAGGTTTTTAAGCGGATCATTGAATCTCTCTGCTCTGATAAGATTCCTAGGTGCAATTCTATCTAATTAGATTTGAGATTTTTTTCAACTACCTCCACCCCAACCAGCGCAAAGCAGGGACAATAATGTAGTGACTAACACCCAACCAAAAACTCTCTACTAATCCCAAAACCGTAAAAAACCCAATCTGATAAGACAACTGCTGCCAAGGGTGCAGAGTATCTAGAGGTAACAAATTTAAATAGCTATTTAAAATTATCAAACAAGCAAACACAAACACAGTACCAAGAGTACCCACTAAAGAATAGGCTATCAGATGGGTGCGAAGCCCCAGTCCTAAAGGGAACATAGCAACAGCAGAACCAATAAATACTAGTAACCCATCTCCCTTAGCAGTACCGCCAGTAATTTGCCAAATAAACCAGGCAAACCCATAACTAATAACAGCCACTATTGTGGCACCGAGGTACTGTCGCCGCTGACCAAAACTCCCGGCGGCTGTTAACCCCCAAGCAGCCCCCAAACCAGCTAGAGCAAATAAGAGAAATTGGGAACCCGTCTCAATTCCATTGACTGGTAACAGTCTAGGTAAATACTCAGCAAAAAAATCACCGGCGTGCAAACCCAGCCGTGACTTCTCAGCAATATGACCAACAATCGTACCGATAAAAGCTCCGATTGCCGTTAATAGCATGGCACACATCGTATCCAAGGAAGCTTGGACCAGATGCACCGTGAGGTTGACCATCCAACCCACGGTATTACCGACACCTGTACCGACATTGGTGACAGTAGTACTCATCCAAGGCGGAAATACCTGTTTGGGTGGAGGTAATGGCGGAAAAAATGGCGGTGCAGCTGAGGCTTTATTCATAGCTAGCAACCGCTTGTGAACTATGGCGGCATTTTCTGGACGCGATCGCACATAATCACTGACCATCTGTGAGAGTAAATTAGCTAATGCCTCATTGATTTTTAGTCCCCGGCGCCAGCGTAAATCTCCCGTCAGGGGGTCTTCCAACTCTGTCAGAGATTTTCCCGTCAACAATTCAATCATTGTCCGACCCAGAGCATATAAATCCGCCGACACACCGACATTACCACCAGCGATTTGTTCTGGGGGACTGTACCCTGGAGAATATAACCTTGTAGAACTTACCTGATGTTCCCCCATCTGTTTTGCACCACCAAAATCAATCAGCACCAATTGTCCCGTACTAGCGCGCAGCATTAAATTCGATGGTTTAATGTCGCGGTGCAGAATTTGCTCTTTGTGCAAGACTTGGAGAATTTCTGTTGCCTGGATTAGCCAGTCTAACACCCACTGTTGCGGACAGCCTTGGGGATTTTTTTCCCATATTTCCTCTAGGGTTTGACCAGGGATTTTTTCCATGATCAAACAAGGTAAAGGACGCCATTCCCCAGTACCCAAAGCTGTTAAATGTACGTGGAAATAGTCATCTGCCTCCACTAGGGGAATTCCCGGATGACGAATATTGCTTAAGACGGCTGCTTCTTGGGCAAATAACTCTAGGGCTTTGGGGGAAGCTTCCACGAGAACTTTCAGTACTTTTTCGGTTTGCGCTTGTAAATCCCAAACTGTGTAAATTTGAGCAAATCCACCGGAACCCAACCGCTGCAAGGGTACGTAACGATTTTTCAGCAGCAGTGGTGCGCCACAACTACTGCAAAAACTGTGACCCCAAATTTGTGGATAGGGGCGCTGACAGTCTGGATTAATGCAGTGAATCGCATTGGTGAGGTTGGTCACAACCACGTTAATACACCGACTCAATAGATTTTACAGTAACTTACTAATTTGGGAAGTGGAACAGAAAAAGACGAGACAAGGAAGCAATTTTTACCCTCATCCCCACCCATGCGAAGAAAAAGGTAAAGTGTGATGAGACTGCCAAGGGCGATCGTTATCTCCATATCGAGTTTCATCGTCTAGAACTTTAACTACTTGGTTGTACAGGTCTTCCGCTTGTTGGGGAGAGTCACCAATACTGGTTAAACCTAACTTGCCAAATTGAGAAAGACAACCCATCAGATGAAACACTGTCCCTGTTTCGGTGCCCGTGTCGAAGTTCAAACGGTTATAAGCGATGATATCCATCAGGTCATTGGGCAGAAGTCCTCGATAGCGTTCTTTTTGGAGGTTGTCGGTAGCGATATAGTATTTGGGTCGTCCTTGTTGGGAGTAAAACAATCCCGTTGACAGGTCGTAGCGACCGTTGGTTAATAATTTTAACGTCATCAGGGGATGGGTTGTGCCGCCTTTACGCAGGTTAATTTCAATCGCTTGGAAATCCCAGTTTCCATCCCGTTCAACAACAATAAAATCCACACCAAATCTCTCTATGGCGCCTTTTTCGGCTAGTTTTAGTCCAACTTTTAACCCCAAGTTTTGCAATTGCAGGCGATAGCTTTCATGAGCGGGAAACCGACAACCTAGATAAATCTGTCCATCCGGTCCACCGAGAATTTGGTCGTGGGTGGAGAGAATTTCCACATCGCCGTTGGGGGTGATGCGTCCTTGAACGCTGGGGGAATACTTAACATCCCCTTCCACAAATGCTTCAACAATTGCCCCTAATTCACTAATTCGTCCGGAAAAATTCTCCCACGTCTCCCCTTTTGACTGAAAGCGCAGGGATGAGAAACTTTCACTAATTGCTGCTACCCGTTGACTTTGTTCAGCAGAGGATGGTGCTACAGCTTTTAGGGGTTGCAGATCCAGGAGCGCATTACCTTCTCCAGAGAAACCTTGATTGAGCTTCACCACTATCCGTTGTAGGGTTGGTTGGCGTTCCCACAGTTTGGCAGCGGCGGTAGCTAAATCTGCCGTATTCCACATTAATTCACTACCATCGGGATGAGGTACCCCACTTTCCGCAAAGATTTGCCTACTGCCACTTTTTGTCCCCCATGTCTGCAAACAAGGGTCAGCCGCATACAGCGGTACACCTAATTTTAGCGATAATTCTGCTTCCAAGAGAGTGGAATTGAAGCATATCATGTAGCTTTTGTCAAGTCTTAAAGATTGGCGAATCCGCTCAATTAAGCGGGGACGTTCTAAAATTTTTTGCGTTAAAGGTTTGAGAGCAGAATCGTAGGTGGAAAGTAATAATAAGCGATCGCGGGCATGGGAAAAAGGAATTCCCGGCAGCAATTGTAAGTAATATTCAATGATGCTGGGGTGCAGGGACTGGGATGTGATGTAAATCAGTCGAGTGCGGGGATTTTGCAAGCGAATTAATGAGAATAGCAATCTTTCTTCATAGTGTTCGTAACCCTCGATTTTTTTCAGTTCTCGTTGGTCGATGGTCAGCGAAGGAATTACCACTATATCGGCATCGCTGTTATCAAATAGTTCAATAGTTTGCCAGCGATCGCGCAGAGTTGATTGGAGACTCCGAAATTTTTCAGCCTGCTGTAATTCTGAAATATTAAGTGTTTGCATAAGCTGTACCCCGCTGACTATATGCCCACTAACGCCATCTTACCCTGATAAGTATATTGTGTAAAATATACCCTAAGCCATAATCACAATTGACTATTAATTATTAATTAATTACGAAGAAACATTAAGGGATTTTTCCATCTTTAGAGTGATAAACTAAAGAAATAACAATGATAATTTAAATCTAGGTGAACAGGGTAAATCCTTCATCAGAGCAGAGTTCAGTCAGTCACCAACCCCACCCTAAAGGGATGGGGCTTGAAAGAGGAAGTTTCACCAGCTTCTTAATTCGAGACTAAAACGGTGTCTAGCTTACGGGTTAATAACCCAAACTGAACTATCTGAGTGTGGTAGCTTACGCGCACGTTATTGGATGCCTCCCTAGTCTGTAACCTCTGCGATAGTCAGTAGCGTTTGCGAAGCGTGCCCCTTTGGGGCATAGGGATATATACACACGGGCTTATCGCCACTTGTTATGCGTACAGAGTGAACGAATTGAAACGGTAATTGTCCCGTTGAAAGTGCATTACAAAAGTACACCGATTCTATTAACTCCCGTGTAACAAGCCTAAAGGGGGTCGAAAACAACCCCATACAAAAACACAAAGCCGTCCTAGAAGGACGGCTTTCCGACCCAAATTCTCGATGAAGACAAAAGGGTTAGAAACTGTAACTAAAATGTTAGACAAAGTTAGACATTGATTGACATTTGTGTGCAACAATTAGATGTGCTATTATTTCTTGAACGCGAAAACCAAGCGCCAAAATAGTTAGAAATAGGGTAAGTTCTACCCGATTTTAAGCCTGTGGACTGGTGAGGCAGCGCGCAGAACAGGGGGTTTCCCCCATGAGCGACTGCCGAACCCCGAAGGGGTGAGTGCCGACACTGCCAGGTTGAAGCAGGAAGCAATCCGGGCAGTGTCAAGCAATGTCTAATTTTGTCGAGCTTTGTCCAAGTGTTGTAGAACGGAATACATACACATAAACCTTGGAACGACAATTCAATCCAAGGTTTTAGTTTTTGCTAAGAAAATTAGGCAATCACAAATTAGCTTCAGTGACTCGTTAAAAGAGTTGACGCGATTGTTACGGTAAACCTTGAGACTGATGCATACCCAACAAGTCAGTGATAAGCTGGCAAAAGGACTATATAGATAGTTAGTAAATACAGATATGGCATCACCCATACGATTACAAGGTAATGAATTAGTAGACTGTGCGCGGGCAAATGCCAAGCAAGGAATTGAAACCGCAGCTTACCAATGTGGGTATGGCGATGATTTGCGAAGCTTTTCTCAAGCGTTACAGGAAGCTTGTGAGCAAATGAATTTACAAGTTAAAGAACTCAGTGAACTGATTACCGACCGGGATATGATAATACAAATGGGTACTGGCGAAGTAATTGCACCAGATTCAGCATCAGAATTATAGTTAATGGGGTTATAGCGCTTCCCACGCTCGTGAGGTATAGCAAGAAAGAATTAACCGCCGATAGAAGAGGATGGACGCTTTCTTAAGCCGATAAATTTGTACCTCAGTAGACTAGGAAACGCTATAAGGGAATGGGTAATAGCAATTAGCAAGCTTGCAATTAGCTATGAGCTATTAGCAATTTAGTCATAACGTTGCGAGTAATGGCTTGGGCGTCGGAACTTAAAACCGAAGGACGAAGTTGGGGTGAATTGTAATCATCTAGTCCCCAACTCCACTGGATAGAACCAGTAGCAAACACCATTGCACCAGAAGCGGCTGTGTAAACCGTCATATCAGAATATCTTGTACGATTATTATAAGCATAGGGCGAATGAGCAAGACGGATGGTGTCGGCTGGTGCATTCCCAAACATCCGATCAACTTCGTAGCCTAGTAACCCCATAAGACGCAGTTGCTTTCCAGACGCCGCAGTTTGATTTTTGTCTAATTGTGTACCCGATAGCAACCAATCAGGTGCAGTGTCATCAACAAAAATATCTGCGTTCACCGGAAATGTTTCGTACATCACCCCTATCAAAGCATCTTCTGGGCGATTTACAGGGGGGTTGCGCCACAAAGTTGTAACTAAATAATCATTGGTTGGGTTGTTATCTCTAGCAAAAGGGTCTAAAGCAGCACTTTCTTTATAGGAAACAATGGTACGGTTAACATCCCTAGTAATGAGGCTAGGCTCAAAGCGAATCTGCCAATAACCAGTATTAGCAGCAAAGAAGCCCAAACTGACGCCCGCATCTCTAGCTAATTCCAAATTCCGCCGCATTTCCCACGACCAATATTCATCATGTCCCACTGCCAGAAAAGCTTTGTGCATTAACAGCATTGGTTGACCGCTGTAGACATCTAGAAGATTTTCGTGGGTGTCAACGTCTGTGGCGTAGGAGACATCATAACCTTCCTTCTCTAACCAACGTACCATGTTATATTCCCAACCGGCGCTAGATGTTCTACGTGGTGGTTGAAAGTTGGTTAAAAATTCTCCCGCACCCACTCCATAAGTGGCGGCTCGATTGGGACTAGCAGCGTAGGGACGGTTGAAGGAAACTTTGCGTGCTTGCATCCCGCGACTGTTCCAGCGATATAGAGACATCCCACCCCAATTGTTATAAGCCTGATAGGTTGTCACGCTGGATTGAAACAAGATATCAGAACGACGACGGTCATCGCGGACGACAAAAATTATGTAGCTTTGTTTGCCGCTTTGACTAGCAGTTAATTTAGCTAAATAAAAACCACTTATCCAATCTGTAGAATCATTAGAATTACCACGTATTTTTAATACATATGGTGATTGCCAATTGCATTCAATTAACCCCGTATCTTCATCCACAATAGGCGGTGGTTGAGCAATTCCCCCTCGTGTAATCGGGGGTATAATTTGTCGCGCACCCGCACCACCATACCACCCCATGCGGAAGATTTCGATAGTGTAATTTGGCTCTTTTGTATTCACAAATAGCTTAATTTCTCCGCCACGATTAACACTAGTCAGTGAAGCATAGCCTTCTATTTCCTGATTTGTGGCGGGATTGGTGAGTTTCCAGCCTTTAGTACCCTGTTTGAGGTTTTCCACCACGATGGGATTATTTTTTTGAATGAATAGAGTTGGTTCTTGATTAGTAGAACCAGATTTTGTTCCAAAATACAAGATGACGATGCACACTAACAGCGCTGGTAGTAGCACCTTACGAAGGTTGGAGAATGTTTGTTGCCCGAAAATGTGATTCATGATGTTGATGCTATCTGCAATCCGCCAAGTAGTGAAGCTATCAGACTTGACGATCGCTACTTGTTTTCAGAAATAGATTCAGAGGGTACATTTCTGTTGCACAATAAATAGAAATGTTCTTGAGTCTATAATTTTAGTACATGCGTTCTCTAGCGCTAGGGTAATTATGATAGTAGGCACCACACAAGCAGCTTCTTTGCTAGATATTAGCTGTCAGCGACTGCGACAGTTATTAAAGCAAGGAAGAGTCCGGGGAGCAGAAAAAGTTGGTCGCTCTTGGCAGATTCCTTTATTCAAAGGTATGCCGCGAGTCAAAAAGGCTCCTGTGAAGAAAGGACCTGCCTCTACTTGGAGAAAACAACTTCCCAACAGCGACAAGATTATCCACGTTAACCAGAACCAACTTAAACATAATCGCAAGTACAAGACTACGGACCCAGTGATTATTGTCCGACAAGGAACCCGCACTACTTACTGTCATGAGGTGGACATTAATGGTCCATGTCGATTAGTTTATCGCCCCCAACAGCAGTTAAAATGTGGTGCGACCCTGTGGATTGAGCTAGAACCATCAACAGATGTAATTACGAAGGATTTTCCCAATCTGGCTGCTACGTCCTAAGACTGTATAACCTTTTCGTAGCAAAGCTCGTAAATTTCGAGCTTCCATACCTGTTTGCTGAAAAATATCCCTTTGTCGCCATAGGGTATTTGTAAAAGGAGCAATCTGCGCTCCCCACTTTTCAAGGGAGCGATATGCATGATGGCGTTAAGCTTCGCTTATCGCACCTGTATTCGCTGATGTATACAACCACATTTCGATTAGCACAATTAGGTTAATAAAAAATCAGCGATTTTTTCCTAGGCTAAAATGATAATAAGCTGCTAATTGCTAGTTGGATATCCTATGATGGATGAAAAAATATTATTTGTAGCTTTTAAAACAAAATAAATGCCTACCAGCAATGTATATCTATTAATACCAAACTAGCTTAAAGTATTAATTTTCTCCGCTACCCCTCGATGATTTCTGAGGCCCATACTAAAATAACCCTCTTCTAATTATCTGGAAGGGGGTAGGGGGGTTTTTATAATCTGAACAATTTAATCTCATTTCTATAACTTGGTATAAATACATATATAGGGGGGCAAATTTTTACCCAACCTACGTTTAATGTTGACTGTTACTGCTTGACTGAATTTAACAGGAAAACCGAACTCCTTTGGAGCGGTATTGCTACCTGATAAATCTGTGTTTGTCTATATACAATCAAAGTGCTATGCAAAAATGCTGTTAGATAAAAAATCTTGTCAAATAATTGCAGCATAAAGGACAGTAAGTTATGGGAAATCAGTTAAAAACTGGTGCTTTGCTAGCTTTATTGAGTGCGCTATTAATCGCAATTAGTTACTGGATAATTGGCGGTACTACTGGCGTGGTCGTAGGTATTGCGATTGCCGCAGTTACAAACCTGCTGTCATGGTATCAATCAGTTGACACTCCGCTGGCTTTAGCCGAGGGGATTCTGTAATCTACGTCAGAATTTGCTCTAGCAGGCTTTCGCCAACTAAAGTAGAGACTCCAACTCCAAAGCGCGTTACTTCGGGGATGCCCTCCCCTAGCTTGTAACCCGCGATTGAGAATATTTTTGGCAGCGTTCACATCTCTTTGTAAGTCGCACCCACAGATACATTTATGAGTGCGAGTAGAGAGCGATTTCTTCACAATTGCACCACAATCCGAACACTTTTGAGATGTCATTCTCGGATTGACGGCAACAACTTGAGTATTGAACTTGACAGCAAAATATTCTAACCAACGACGAAAAAGACCCCAAGAAGCATCATTAATACTCTTGGCTAGACAATGATTTTTTACCATGTTCTTAACAGTTAAATCTTCATAGGCTACTAAGCTGTTAAGCTTGCATACGTTACGTGCGAGTCTCTTCGCATGTTCATTCCGTTGCCTACTTACTTTTAAATGTTTTCGAGCAGATCTAGCCCGTGCTTTTCGTCTTTGGTTTTTAGCTTTCTCTTTTTTGAAAATTTGTCTTTGAGCGTGTTTAATAGCTTTTTCAGCTTTCCTCAAAAACCTTGGGTTAGGTTCATGATATCCATTGGAATCAGAGTAGAAAAACTCTAAACCAACATCCAAACCAATTTCACCGTCGGTAATTCTAGCTTCTGGCTGAACATCAACGTCAATACAAAATTGACAGTAATATCCATCGGCTTTTCTGACTAACCGAACCCGCTTAATAGACTTAACTGGATATGTATGGATATCCCATTTACCTAACAGTTTGACTTGACCTATACCCTTTTTATCGGTAAAAGTGATACGTCGTTTAGTAGGATGTAGTGACCAACCACTAGTTTTGTATTCAACTGAACGGTTATCTTTTTGAAAGCGGGGAAAACCCTTTTTTCCTATTTTTTTAGTTTGGCAATTACCGGAGAATCTATCAATAGCCGACCACGCTCTTTCTGTTGCAGACTGGCAAGCCATTGAATTCAACTCTTCTACAAATTTAAACTCTTTACGTAGTGCTGTAGAGTAATTATTCAAAGCTATTTTATTGATTTTGGAATCTTTGGGTGAGTCCATCCAATACCGGATGGCTTTATTTCTGATGAACTGGGTAGTTCTTATAGCTTCATCAATTGCCTTGTATTGTTCTCTCTTACCTTTGACTTTATACTCTAGTACCAGCACTACTGAATCACCTCCTTGTTTTTAAACTCCAGATATACTAACATAAGTGTACAGCATTTGTTCGACATGATGAAGAATAAACGATTAGCTTTTAGGTTGTCAGAACGGAGATATCATAAGTTGCTATTATTGTCTGTTCAGTTGGATAGAACTATGTCTAGCTTGGTAGAAGAATGGATAGATTCGCTTCCAGAACCTAAAAAACAAAACATCACTCAGCCCTAAAGGGCTTGAACCGTTTTCATCCCTTGGCTAAAGCACAGATGTAGCTTGAAGCCACGCTTCAAGCTACATCTTCAAGGGTTTTCAACGAGTATTCTTATAAAATAAGCATCCTTTTGCTTATCCATGATTACTATGATGCTAGATAATAGAAAAATTGTCTAAATTATCAAACCCCTAATCTAGCACGAAAGACCTGAACTAATACCTATGCGAACGAACTATTGCGGCGAACTCAGAGCAGAACATATTGGCAAAACTGTTACCCTGTGCGGATGGGTAGACCGTCGCCGCGACCACGGGGGCGTGATATTTATAGATTTGCGCGATCGCTCTGGAATTATACAAATCGTTAGCGACCCCCAACGTACCCCAGATTCCTACCAAGAAGCAAATTCCCTGCGGAATGAGTATGTCGTGCAAATTACGGGTAGGGTATCGCAACGACCAGAAGAATCTCTTAATCCCAAATTACCCACTGGTGAGATAGAAATCTACGCTCTTCAAATTGAACTGCTGAACGCCGTTCACAAACAACTACCTTTCCAAGTCTCTAGCACTGAGAGTGACCCCGTGCGGGAAGAGTTGCGTCTCAAGTATCGCTACTTAGATTTGCGCCGCGATCGCATGACCCGCAACCTGCAACTCCGCCATCAAGTCGTCAAAGCCATGCGTCGCTTCCTGGAAGACGAACAAGGTTTTATCGAGGTGGAAACTCCCGTCCTCACCCGTTCCACCCCCGAAGGAGCGCGGGATTATATTCTCCCCAGTCGTGTCAACCCCGGTGAGTGGTTCGCCTTACCCCAGTCTCCCCAGCTATTCAAACAACTATTGATGGTATCCGGATTTGACAGATACTATCAAATTGCTCGTTGCTTCCGGGATGAAGACTTACGCGCCGACAGACAACCAGAATTTACCCAACTGGACATGGAAATGAGCTTCATGTCCCTAGAAGAAATTATTGACCTCAACGAGCGCTTAGTTTCTCATATTTTCAAAACTGTTAAAAACATCGACTTACCCCGTCCCTTCCATCGTCTCACCTATGCTGAAGCAATGGAACGCTACGGTAGCGATAAACCAGACACCCGCTACGGTTTAGAACTGGTTAACGTTTCCGATATCCTGAAAGATTCTCCTTTCAAAGTCTTTAGCGGTGCGATCGCTAGTAGTGGAATTGTCAAAATTCTCCCCATTCCCGGCGGTAACGACAAAATTTCCAATGTCCGCATCAAACCCGGTGGTGATATTTTTAAAGAAGCCACGGAAGCCGGTGCAAAAGGACTTGCTTATATTCGTGTCCGCGAAAATGGTGAAATTGACACCATTGGCGCAATAAAAGACAGTTTGACATCGGAACAAAAAGAAGAAATTTTAAGGCGTACCAACGCCCAACCAGGACATTTACTCTTATTTGGTGCCGGTTCTAGTGATATTGTCAATAAAACTCTCGATAGAGTCCGGCAATTTATTGCTAGGGAATTTAACTTAATCAACCCAGAAAAAATTAACTTGCTCTGGATTACCGATTTCCCCATGTTTGAATGGAATGCAGATGAGAAACGTCTGGAAGCATTACACCACCCCTTTACCGCACCTCATCCCGACGATTTAGACGACTTAAAAACCGCCCGCGCTCAAGCTTATGACTTGGTATTCAACGGTTTTGAAATCGGTGGGGGTAGTCGGCGGATTTATCAACGGGAAGTCCAAGAAAAGGTGTTTGAAACTATTGGTTTATCACCAGAAGAAGCCGGGAATAAATTTGGCTTCCTCATGGAAGCATTTGAATATGGTACTCCACCTCATGGTGGTATCGCCTACGGTTTAGACCGCTTGGTAATGCTCCTAGCAGGTGAAGAATCGATTCGCGATGTCATAGCCTTTCCGAAGACTCAACAAGCCCGTTGTTTGCTCACAGATGCACCTTCTAGTGTGGATGCAAAACAATTGAAAGAGTTGCATGTTGCTTCTACTTTTCAGCCTAAATCTGGGGAGAAATAAATTATAGTAATATTACTGTTGGTTAAAGTATTTGTATATACATAAAACCAATCCCTGACAGGCTATTATTGTCCGACCCGTCCCTCGTAAGGACGGGGAGTGTCAATTAGCTCTAGGCTTGAGTCTAGGGGCTGCTGAGAGTTTCCCAAGGTATTGCTCGTGAACAAAACGGTTGATTTAACTAACTGCGATCGCGAACCCATCCACATTCCAGGACTAATTCAGCCCCACGGAGTTCTATTGGTTTTGCAAGCATCTAACCTGGAAATAATTCAAGTCAGCGACAATACGTCTGAGTTGATTGGTTGCTATCCCCAGGATTTGTTAGGTAAACAGTTATCAGATTTACTTCCTCGTCAGCAGATTGATGCGATTCGGCGATGTTTAAGCGAAGACTTGGAGCATGTAAACCCGTTAGATATTTCCCTTAAAGGACAACCCAAAGGAATTGTCTTTGATGGGATTGTTCATCGTCAGGATAACGTGGTGATTTTGGAACTGGAACCCAAACAGACAAACCAGAAAGCAGACTTTTTTGAATTTTATCACCACGTCAAAGGCGCGATCGCCAAGATTCAAAAGGCTCCGACCTTGCAGTCGATGTGTGAAGTCGTGGTCAAAGAAGTCCGGAAAATTACAGGGTTCGAGCGCGTCATGGTCTATCAATTTGACACCACAGGAGCCGGAAGGGTGATTGCTGAAGATAAGTTAGACCCGTTAACACCTTATCTAGGTTTGCACTATCCTCCAACCGATATTCCCCAGCAAGCAAAGCAGCTTTACACCCTCAACTGGCTGCGGTTGATACCAGATTCCAGCTATCAACCTGTCCCACTAGTACCAGTCAACAATCCCTTAGACGAACAGCCACTCGATCTGAGCGTGTCTGTGCTGCGGAGTGTGTCTCCCATTCACCTAGAGTACCTGACAAACATGGGTGTAGGCGCCTCCATGTCGATTTCCCTGATCCAAAACCAAAAATTATGGGGATTAATTGCTTGCCATCATTCTACCCCGCGACATGTCTCCTACAGCTTACGAACTATTTGCGAGTTTATTGGACAAGTGATGTCCCTGGAATTGGCAAATAAGCAGAGCTTAGAAGACCTAGACTATAAAATGGCGTTAAAGTCGCTGTTAAGCAAGATTGTGGAATCGCTGTCTGAGTCAAAACACTTTTTGCAGGGATTAGTGCAACTGGACATAAATTTGCTCAATCTTGTGAGTGCATCAGGAGCAGCGATTTGCGCGGGAGAGCAAATTGTTTGTATCGGTGTAACACCACCAGAAGCAGAAATCCCAGCCCTACGAGATTGGATCAAAACTCAGATTCAGCACAACCTGTTTCAGACGCGATCGCTATCTGAGGTTTACCCAGCAGCAAAATCCTTCCCAGAAGTTGCTAGTGGATTACTAGCATTAGAAATATCTAAATTCCATCAACATTACATTTTCTGGTTTCGTCCAGAAGTAATTCAAACTGTCAACTGGGGAGGCAACCCTAACAAACCTGTGCAGGTTACAGCTAATGGGGATCTGCGGTTATCACCCCGCAAATCTTTTGCACTATGGCAAGAAACAGTCCAAGGCTGCTCCTTACCCTGGAAACCTTGTGAAATTGAAATTGTCACCGAACTGCGGAGCTTGATTGTCGGGATTATTCTCTCTCAGGCAGACGAACTGGCAAAAATTAATCGCGAGCTAGAGCGCAGCAATGCTGAACTCGATTCCTTTGCTTACATCGCTTCCCATGATTTAAAGGAGCCATTGCGAGGGATTCACAATTACTCGAATTTTTTAATCGAAGATTATGCGGATCTGTTGGACGCAGACGGGGTTGCTAAACTCAACACCTTGGTGCGTCTAACCCAGCGCATGGAAGATTTAATTAACTCCCTGCTGCACTATTCCCGACTGGGACGCGCTGAACTTGACCGTAAACCCACAAACCTGAATGAACTGGTGCGACAAGCAATTGACACTTTGAGAATCAGTCAACCCCATCAGCCGGTCGAGTTTCGCATCCCGCGACCTTTACCAACCATTAGCTGCGATCGCACCCAGATTAACGAGTTATTCACTAATCTACTCACCAATGCCATCAAATACAACGACAAACCTGAAAAATGGGTGGAAATTGGCTTTAGGGAATCACAAACTGGAAATCGTACTTACCCCATTATTTACACCTTTTATGTTCGCGATAATGGTATCGGGATTGCGACCCAGCACTTGCAACGGGTGTTTCAAATATTCAAGCGGCTCCACCCCCAAGACAAGTATGGCGGTGGTACAGGTGCGGGATTAACCATCGTTCAAAAGATTGTTGAACGACATCACGGCAAAATCTGGATTGAGTCTACGCTAGGTGTAGGTAGTACGTTTTATTTCACCTTAGCAGAAACAACTCAATCATGAGCGAATCTCCTGTTATCACGATACAGCGTCCCCCGCTGCTGCTGATTATTGAAGACAGTAATGAGGATTTTGAAGCCTTCAAACGCTATATCAGCAAATCTTCTTTGAGTATACCCGTCTACCGTTGCGTTGATGGCGAGCAAGCCTTAGCTTTTCTCTATCGTACAGGTGAGTACACCAATATCAACAGCACTCCCCGTCCAGGACTAATTGTACTCGATCTCAACTTGCCAGGCACCGACGGACGAGAAATTCTCCGGCGCATCAAACAAGATGAAGAGTTAAAATTAGTACCAGTAGTTGTGTTCACTACCTCAAATAATCCCAAGGATATAGAAACTTGTTATGAACAAGGGGTCAATAGTTATATCATTAAGCCGATGGATTTCCAGCGGTTAAAACGTAGCATTGAAACTTTGATAAATTACTGGTTTGATACAACTGTACTTCCTTTTGTAGATGCGGAGAGAGATTAGTGGTAGCTAGAATTAAGCGCACTGTTCTAGTTGTGGATGACAGTCCGGAAGACTGCGAGATGTATCAGCGCTATCTAGGGCGGGATTTTGAGTATGATTACACCATCTTGTTCGCTTCTCAAGGACAGGAAGGGTTGGAACTATGGCAACAGCACCAACCGGATGTGGTGTTGCTAGATTACCGCTTACCCGACCTCGATGGTCTGGAATGTCTCGCCGCCATCCAAACCCAAGGACAGCTATCGCCTCTACCAGTAATCATGGTGACTGGAGAAGGGAATGAGACAATCGCCGTCCAAGCCATCAAAGCCGGGGCACAAGATTATCTAGTCAAGGGAAAAATCACCCCAGAAAGTCTGCGACTAGCGGTGAATGGGACAATCAAAGCCGTGGAGTTACAAACTCAACTCCAGTGGCGCAGTGAAAGAGAAAAAATCGTAGCACAGATTGCTCAAAAAGTCAATGAATCGCTAATCTTGGATGACGTTCTCCAGACTACCGTAGAAGAAGTGCGGCAATTCCTGCACACCGATCGCGTCGTGATTTTTAAAGTAGAGCCAAATGGTAACGGGTCTGTGCTGGCAGAATCGATAGGGGCACAATGGCGAGCAATTCAGGGAGAAACAATCTACGACCCCTGCATGGTGGAAGGTTACATCCAACACTATCGCCAGGGATTAGTGACTGCTAAAACAGATATTTACGATGGTAGCGTCACCCCGTGCCATGTCACGATGCTGGCGGAGTTTCAAGTCAGAGCAAATCTAGTAGTCCCGATTCTCCACGACCAGGAGTTTTGGGGATTGCTGATTGCTCATCATTGTAGCTCCCCTCGTCAATGGCATCCCTTAGAAACTGATTTGCTCCAGCAACTAGCAACCCAGGTGAGTATTGCTATTAGACAAGCGGAGCTTTACCAGCAAACCCAACATGAATTGGCCCAGCGTCAACGCACTGAGGAAGTACTGCGAGACAAAGAAGAAAAACTCCGCTCCGCACTGGAGTTTAAGAACCGCATCCTAGAAAGCAGTACCGACTGCATCAAAGTCCTCAGTCTAGACGCACGGCTATTGTATATGAATGCAGGTGGAATGTGTCTGCTAGAGATAGAGGATTTGACTCCTTACCTGAACTCAGAATGGCTCTGTTTCTGGCAAGATGAATATCGCCAAGCAGCCACAACCGCGATCGCCACAGCCAAGTCAGGTGAACTCGGAAAATTCCAAGGCTTTTGTCCCACCGCTAAAGGACAGCCAAAATGGTGGGATGTCGTAGTTACACCAGTCCGCGATGCGGCGGGAGAAGTCGTCCAGATATTATCGATTTCGCGGGACATCACCGAGCAAAAACAAACCGTCGCCGCTCTCCAAGAACAAACCAAGTTACTACAAGTAATTGTTAGCAGCATGGGTGATGGGTTAATTGCTGCTAATCAACAAGGGGAGTTGACGATTTTCAATCAAGCTGCAGAGCGGATATTTGGTCAGCTAGCGAATCAGCACTTTGCTGATGAATGGGCAAGTACCTCCGGACTATTTTTACCTGACCAACAGACCCTATTTTCCCAGGATGAAGTCCCCCTAGCAAGAGCCTTGAGCGGTGAAGTAGTCACAGATGTAGAGATGTTTGTCCGCCGCAACAGACCTGCCAATTCTGGACAGTGGATTAGTGCTAGTGCCTACCCCCTAGTTGATGAAACTCAACAACTCAAAGGTGGAATTGTCGTCTGTCGGGACATTACAGAACGCAAACAAGCAGAAATCGAACGCGAGCGGATTCTCCAACTCAAACAAGCTGCCTTAGCGGAAGCCGAAAGAATCAACCGCATCAAAGACGAATTCCTGGCTATCCTTTCCCACGAGTTGCGATCGCCCCTTAACCCGATTCTCGGTTGGACAAAACTAATCAAAACTGGCAGACTCGACGAAACCAAAACCGCCGCTGCCTTAGATACCATCGAACGTAACGCCAAACTACAGACCCAACTGATTGATGACCTGCTGGATATGGCGCGGATTTTGCGCGGTAAACTGAGCCTTGAGTCAAGCCCTGTCAGTTTGTCTTTGGTGATTGAATCGGCGCTCGACACCGTGAAGACGGCTGCTAACGCTAAATCAATTATAATTCATCCCGTGCTACCCGATATTGGTCAAGTTGCTGGGGATGCAGTCCGACTCCAACAAGTTGTGTGGAACCTGCTTTCCAACGCGATCAAGTTCACTCCCGACGGTGGACGGGTGGATATTCGCTTAGAGCGGGTAGACAACCAGGCACAACTAAAAGTCAGCGATACAGGTAAAGGTATCCATCCAAACTTTTTACCTTACATCTTCGAGTCCTTCCGCCAGGAGGATACTTCAGTCACCCGCAACTATGGTGGACTAGGGTTAGGATTAGCGATCGTCTATCAATTGGTGGAAGCGCATGGGGGAACCATCACTGCTGCTAGTCCGGGGGAAGGAAAGGGAGCGACTTTTACCGTTAGAGTACCCCTCCTGAAAACGAAGCTCAAGAGTAATCAGCCTCCCAAGTGGGAACTTTCTGAACTCGACCTAACCGGCGTCCGAGTATTGACCATCGATGACGAGCCAGATAGCCGCGAACTCCTGTCAGCATTGCTATCTGCATCTGGAGCAGTGGTCATGACGGTTACTTCGGCTGCTGAATTTCTCTCAGCCTTGGAATCGTTTAGTCCAGATATTTTGGTGAGTGACATTGGAATGCCAGGGGTCGATGGCTACAGCTTGCTCAAGCAGGTGCGCTCCCTCCCTCCGGAGCGCGGCGGTCAAATTCCAGCGATCGCCCTAACTGCCTATGCGGGTGAAATCGACCAGCAAAGAGCCATAGCCGCAGGTTTTCAGATACACATTTCCAAACCAGTGGAACCAGAACAATTACTGACAAGCATTGCTGAGTTATTGCACAATTCGGTTTCTGCTGTCGCTAAATTAGCAACAGAAAAATACCATGAGTACCGAGCAGCACAACGAACCTCAACCTATTCCTCCCTTTAGTGAGAAAAACGAGAATACCCCAGAAATTGGTGGTGGGTTGCCGGTGATTGATTACTGGGCAGAACATACCCTATCCCCAGAAGGACCGAAACTTTGGCAAACTCTGTTGCACAAGAGTGCTTGTTTATCTTGTTCTTGGGGCACCGGAGGACAAAAAGGAGGTTTTACCAACGAAGTTGGGGAAAAACTGCAGCGATGTATGAAAAGTGTGGAAGCTATCTCCGCTGAAATCAAGCCACCTGTTCCTACCCATTTGTTTGAGCAACATAGCATCGACGAACTGCAACAACTGACTTCAATGGCAGCCGATCGCTTGGGAAGGTTAAGTTTCCCAGTCATTCTCCGCCAGGGGAAATCTCATTACGAGCGGATTCCTTGGTCAGAAATCTATGAAATCGCTACAAATGCTTTCCGTAAATCTCCGGAACGAGTCGCCTCTTACAGTTCCGGACGCTCTTCTAACGAGGCAGCGTTTCTGCTACAACTGATGGTGCGATCGCTCGGTTCTAATAACCTAGCAGATTGTTCCGATCTGTGTCATGCGCCTTCAACAACTGGACTGAGCGCGATGTTTAATACAAAAACATCGGTTGTTGATCTTGAGAATCTCAAGAAAGCAGACTGTGTGGTGCTAGCAGGTAGCAACTCTGCCTATAATCACCCCCGGTTGATGAATGAGTTAATCAAACTGCGCGATCGCGGTGGTAAAGTTATTGTGATCAATCCAGTCATGGAAATCGGACTGGTGAAGTTTGGCTCCCCTGCTTTTCCCGTCAAGTCGCTGATTCCTGGGTCAGACATTTCTTCCCTCTATTTGCAACCAATTCCCGGTAGCGATGTTGCCTTGTTTGTCGGTATCCAAAAAGCTTTAATTGAACAGGGGTTAGTCCAAACTGCCTATCTACAAGCCCACACGGAAGGCTGGGAAGCCGTTTTAGAACAGGCACGCTCAACAGATTGGGAAACCCTCACCACCAAGAGTGGTGTTTCCCAAGCCGAAATAGAGACCGCTGCTAGAATGATTGGCACCGCCAAAGGGGTGGTGTTTGCTTGGGCTATGGGACTGACCCAACATGAGAACGGCGTAGACAATATATATGCGATCGCTAACCTAGCCTTAATCACCGGAAACGTTGGTAAAGAAGGCGCAGGGGTGATGCCGGTGCGAGGACACTCTAATGTCCAAGGGTTCGGCTCGATGGGGGTGACGGTCAAGCTAAAAAAAGAAATGCAAACTGCCCTAGAAAAGCTGTTAGGGCGTCCCCTGAGCCGTGTAGAGGGTTATCATACCCGTTCTTTAATTACAGCCGCCGACGCCGGTCAAGTCGATACCCTGCTCTGTTTGGGAGGCAATTTGTATGCAGCGAATCCTGATTCAACCGAGGCAAAACGGGCGCTAGGTAAGATTGAGACGATTATCTACCTGGCAACCAAACCCAACCTGGGACATTTTCATGGCTTAGCAAAGCATAACACGATTATTATACCTGTTTTGAATCGGTTTGAGAATCCCCATAAAACAACCACAGAATCCGGGAATAACTTTGTCCGCCTGAGTGATGAAGGTAAAACTCACTTAAAGGGCGCAGATTTGATTGCTGAAGTTCAATTTTTGACGGAGTTAGCGTATCGGATTCATGGTGAATATCCGGTGGATTGGCGCCGGTTACAAGACACTCAATACATCCGGAAACTGATTGCTGAAACGGTTCCGGGATATGAGAAAATGGCAATGATTGATGAAACTCAAGAAGAATTCACCATCAGTGGACGCATCTTTACCGAACCCAAATTCCCCACACCATCTGGTAAAGCCACGATGTTCACCACCCCACTGCCCAGGCTAAACCTGCCCAAACCGGAGGATTTTCCAGCACCGGAGTCGGCTCAAGGGGTGGTTTTAGCATTGATGACCGGACGGAGTTACTCTCAGCATAACACTGTAGTTTATAAGATTGACGATCAGTACAGAGGAATACCCCACCGCAATTGTATTTTGATCAACCCGGCTGATGCGGAATCTGCCGGATTTACAGAGCATCAACGGGTGACTGTGCAAGGAGATGCTGCTAAGCTGGAAGATGTACAAGTGATCTACGGAGCAGTGCGTCCGGGTGCAGCCTTGATGTTCTATCCGGAGGTGAATGTCATCTTTAGAGCTAGAGTGGAACCGCGCTCAGGGACACCAGCTTATAAGCGAGTTCCTGTTTTTGTCTACGCTGAATCAGCACGCAACAATCCTTGATGGGTGATTGCGGTTCTAACTAATCAGGTTCGTCTCCTGATTTTATCAGCTTTAGATACAACCGGAATTGACATTTTAGACAACATATTCGGCGCTGAGTTGGTTATCCTTTGCGTCAGTTTTTGAGATGAGTAGATGCTTTAAATATAGATTGGAACAATCTGATTGTGTCAATAGTGTCTATTTAAAAAATTCAACAACTTGTGCTATATGACTTCACAAATAAGTGAAATAAACCCGGTAATAAACCGATAGTTGAAAGTCAAGTTAAAAATATCCCAAGAATGACTATTCCCAGTTATCAATCAATTATGCTTCCCTTACTTAAATATGCTAGCGATGGACAAGAACACTCCTTAAGAGACGCTATTGAAGTTCTGGCTGATAAATTTAATTTGAGCGGTGCAGAAAGAATCCAAGTATTACCTAGTGGAAAAAAAAGAGTATTTGCTCATCGGGTAGAAAAAGTAAAAGGTGAATTCAAAAAAGCTGGTTTATTAGTAATTACCAAAAGAGGATATTTTCAAATTACAACCCTAGGAATAAAAGTTTTGGATTATTCTCCTAACCAAATAACCAGAAACTTTCTCAAAAATGCCGAGTATGAAATCTCATTATTAGCAGCTTGGAAAGAATTATTTGATGATATTAAATCAGAATTTGATACTCCCTATGCTCCCAGTTCCCAAAAATAATGATTTTTGCAGTAAAAGCGTGTATTCAGGACGCGGTAATTTATTCAATAATTTGTCATAATCATAATCAGGAAACAACTTGGACTTAATCCTCGGTTCTACTAGGGGATTCTTATTTGAGTGATAAACAATGGTGTAAAGAGCCGATAATCCTTACCCAGTAGGTATTATCAGTTTAGTAGAGGGTATCGATTGAAAAAAACTCAGAACTCAGGACGAAAAAATGTCCCAAGAATTACCACATATTGTTCCTACCCCACCCCCAGAAGTTGAAGAGACTTTTGCTCCTTATCACGCAACGATAGAGTTTCATGACGAAGTGCGATCGCGTCAAGAACTGAAGCGTTATTGCGAATGGTATTATCAAATAGCCGCATCCCACCGTCAAGAACTACAAAGAATGCGGGGTGAACTGAACATTTTTGCTTGGTTTCGACGCCGATAAAAAACTATAATATCTTAGAATAAAAAAGGTAAAAAGTCAAGTAGATGATTTTTAACTTTTACCTTTTATTTTTCTGGTGATTATGTGTTGTTAGCCGATAATTTCTAACTCATTTTCACGTAAATGAGCTTTGAATTTTTTACTAAACTGAACTAAAATTGGCAAATTAGCGCTCACTGGTCTACCTTGCCATTCGGTAACAATGCCCAAAACATTGCCTTCTAAGCCTTTGATATCAAAGGCTTGACTGCGATGCTCTGGATTATGATAAACAATTACGGATGTTTTAACACGAACGCGATCGCCAATTTTCATAATCTTAAAATCTGTTGTTTGCTCTCCCACAAGTAGCTCCACAGCCAGACCTCTCTAGTAGTGCTAGATTTTTTTACAATCCTTTTATCTTTGCACAATATTGTCCCTTGTTATACATCCGATGCTATTTAGCAGTAGGACAAAGACGCTGCACAGGTTGTGGTAGTTGTTGACACTTTTGGTTAAATCCCTGGCGGTCATATTGCCACCAAGCAAATAATCCCACACTAGTGCCTCCCACAAGCAATAGCAGCAAACCTACTAATATTAACCCAGGATGACGTTTGCGTTGGAGTTTACCTGTAGCAACAGGTTCGGTCGTTTCTGCGGGGGGGTCTGGTTCCAGACGCAGATCCAGTTCGGGTTCTGGTTCGGGGACGGAAGTATCCACCAAAGCGCGACGGGGAGTAAACAGTACAGGGTGTTCTGGAGAGACGCGGCAATGGGTGAGAACCACAGAAGTATTATCATGCCCATTTTTCATATTTGCCAGGTTAATCCAGTAGTGTACAGCATCTTCTAGGGAAATTTCATTGTTTAACACCGGGACAGCATAGTCCTGCCAGCCATATTCTACCCAGCTGTTGTCACTCAAACCATCAGAACACAGCAGCAAGATACCATCTTCTTCCAAGATGAACCGCTGAATTTTCGGGCGCAGATATTCCGCTTCCTTTGTCCCCAAAGCTTGGGTAAGGGAAAGCGCATCTACTCTTTGTTGCGCGACGCGATATAAACTGCGAGCAAAGCGGACTTCCCGCGAGGCTACGTCATCATCAACAGTCAATAACTGGCAGTAATTGCGTGTAATCCAGTAAGCGCGACTGTCACCCACACTTACCAAGTATAGTTCATGGGCATTGTCTGATTGCCAGTCAGCGGTGGTTTTGACCTTTTGCGGCATCTGTAGAGCCATTACTAGGGTTGTCCCCATACGCTGGGTAGCAGCGCGTCCTTGCTGGTCGTTGCAGGCGCAAATCACATTATTTACCACCCGCAAGCTAGCCTCTATTTGTTGCTGTAATAATTCTGGCGAGACAATTTCCTTTTGTTCCGCCACTTCCATCAGCAGCGCTCGCATTTGCAGTTTAATCGATTGCACCGCCATTTGGGAAGCTACTTCACCACCTTCGTGTCCACCGATACCATCACACACAATGGACAGGCGAGGGAGGAGAGGATCGTCGCTAGAATCAGTACTATTGGGATAACAATTATCTTCATTTTGCTTTAGCTGAGGACCTGCATCTGTAAAGCCTTTAATCTCAAGACGCAAGGGTAATTCAGCAGCGGTGGACAATAGCAAATGATTGAGTTGGGAGGCGATAGTTTGTATTTCCACTTTCTCCTCAGCCATCTGCGCTAAAATGTCCTTAAGTTGAGGAACTATGGGCATTTGGGCATTGAGTATCCAAGGTTGCCAGCACGCTTGCAATTTTGCTAAATTCGGTTCCTCGGCTGTGGGAGATTCCAGCAATTCTAATAGACGCACGCGCCACCCTTCCACCCGGATATTCTCTGGTACCAGTAAACTGGAAGCAACTCCCAATTCTGTGAGGGGTGTCCACAATTGCAGAATTTGCCATAACCAGTATACTTGGCGAACTGACGATGCTTGCTCCCAGGCGTCAGCGATCGCTGGGTAAAGACGACCGTTAATATCTATGGGCGCATTGAAAAGCAGGAGTATTTCATCTTCTTCACCCTGGGAAACAAAACCATAGGCTTCCGGGACATGTAACCTCAAGGGATGCAGCCGCAGGTAAGGAATAATTTCTTCTGGCAATTCCTCCGGCACCTCTGGTGGTAATCCCGGCAGGGTATCCAGCCAAATTTGGCGAGAAATAACCTGATATCGCTCTGCTACTTTTTCTCCGGGCTGGATTTGGTCAGCTTGAGGTCCTGTTGCCCAAAGATAATGATACTCCAAGGGTGTTTGGCAGCTGACACACAAACGATTCCCTACCGGGTTGGCAGGATTGGGACAAGCTGGGTTGATGCAGTAAATCAGCGGCTGGTGAGAACTCATGCAGGTATATTTTTTCTTTCGTAATCAAGAAGGTCTCTGGCAATTACAATTACTTGTCAAGCTCTGGGTAATCGGTAATGGGGACTATTATCCGTTGTCGTTTAGATAGCTCGTCATGACTTGTGGAACCTCGTTGTTTAAAGTTAACAAACTATTAAGTCCCAAAATCAATTTCTGGTTTCGGGAATTAGTCGGTATGTCGTTGTAGTTAGAGTCAACCATGTAAGTGTGAAGCATAGGGCACACGTCATGAATCATGAATTCATAGTTAAAAAAAATCATTATTTCATGGTTCACCATTTACCATTTACGATCCCAGCGTCCTTAATCCTCACCCCTTACCCCCCACGGAACGAGCGTGTACTCATGAGAATAGCGCTATGCCGATAAGTTCTAGCGTAATTTGGCTGGTGGCAGGAGCGGTACTATGTTCAATTGAATTGTTCCTCCCAACAGCTTTTGTGGCTTTTATGATGGGGATTAGCGCCCTAGTTGTGGCGTTGATCTCAGTGGTGGTTCCCAATCCGTGGCTGCAAGCGATCGCTTGGCTGTTACTCTCCACAGCATTAATTGTAGGTTCTCGCCGGTTTGTATCACCGCCACGGCGCAAATCAAAAATTCACCATGCTATTGTCGCCGAAACCATAACAGAGATTCCACCGGGGAAATCCGGTCGCGTCTTATACGAGGGTAACTCCTGGCGGGCACAATGTGACGATAGCCAGCTAGTTATTGGACCCCATACCCCAGTTTATGTAGTTCGACGAGTTGGTAACACCTTAATTGTGATGCCAGAGAATTTAGTCAATGGTCAATAGTTATTAGTCATTGGTCATTGGTCATTAGTCAAGGGTTAAGAGTCCCCATAAAGGAGAATTCCAAATGTTAGAGAATCTATTTTTACTGGTCATGTTAGCGTTAGGTGGTTCGGCGGTAGCAGGTTCGGTGCGCGTTGTCAATCAGGGTAACGAAGCTCTGGTGGAAAGGTTAGGTAGTTATAACAAAAAACTCGAACCAGGGCTGAATTTTGTCATGCCTTTCTTGGACAAAGTTGTGTACCAACAAACCATCCGGGAAAAGGTGTTAGATATTCCCGCACAGCAGTGTATTACCCGCGATAACGTTTCCATTACTGTTGACGCTGTAGTTTACTGGCGGATCATGGACATGGAAAAAGCCTACTACAAAGTAGAAAATCTCCAGTCAGCGATGGTGAATTTGGTACTCACCCAAATTCGCTCGGAAATGGGGAAATTGGAGTTGGATGAAACCTTTACCGCTCGTTCCGAAGTAAATGAAATGTTGTTGCGAGACCTTGACATTGCGACCGACCCTTGGGGTGTAAAAGTGACACGAGTGGAACTGCGGGATATTATCCCCTCCCAAGCGGTACAGGAGTCGATGGAATTGCAAATGTCTGCCGAACGGCGGAAACGGGCTGCGATTTTAACTTCTGAGGGCGATAGGGAATCTGCTATCAATAGCGCTAGAGGTAAAGCAGAAGCGCAAGTACTGGAAGCCGAAGCACGACAAAAAGCCACGATTCTGCAAGCGGAAGCACAACAAAAGACTATCGTCCTGCAAGCGCAAGCAGAACGTCAGCAGCAGGTACTAAAAGCGCAAGCTACGGCGGAAGCTATGCAAATTATCGGCAGAATCCTCAGTGCTGACCCCCAAGCTCGCGATGCTTTGGAATTCTTGCTGGCGCAAAACTACTTAGATATGGGTACCAAGATTGGCGTCAGCGACAGCAGCAAGGTGATGTTTATGGACCCCCGCAGCATCCCTGCTACCCTGGAAGGAATGCGCTCCATCGTCGGTGATAGTACTAATGGTAACGGTAACTCTTTGGGTATGGGGAAGAGGTAATGGGTGATGGGTAATGGGTAATGGGTAATGGGCATTGGGCATGGGGCATTGGGCATTGGGCATGGGGCATTGGGCATGGGGCATGGGTGAAATTATTACCTATTACCTATTACCTATTACCTATTACCTACTTACCTATTACCTATTACCCATCACCCATTTCCCAGCTACTCGACTGCAATTTTGGGAGTTTGTCGGATCTGACATTGACTACACAAGCCAAAAAACTCTAAGGTGTGGTAGAAAATCTTAAACCTATGGCTGGCTTGTAGTTGGTTTTCTAGCTCGTGGACAGGGCATTGGCTAATGGCAATAGACGTGCCACACTGGAGGCATGTCAGATGGTGTTTGTCTTGCTGTAGGCAGCTATACAAAGATTCCCCACTCGCTAATGTCCGCACCTGCACCACTCCTTCCAGCTTTAAAGCTTCCAGAGAGCGGTAAACAGTAGCTAGACCCATAGTCTGGTTACAGTTACGTAATTCTACATAAATATCCTGGGCTGATATACCTCGGTTGATGGCTTTAAGGAGATTAAGAATTCGTTCTTGACTGCGCGTACGTGCGGCTCTCATAGGATGTTTGCTTAAATTTTCAAATCTAGTTAAAACAATTTTCCCCGCTAAGTTCTAAACTAACTTAAACCCCTTACCATTCTTCATCGAAAGCCTCCGAGAGACCCCTGAGCTATCGCTCAGCGGCATGGAGTAGTTGACTAGACAGACTTATTTGTAACAGAACAATATAGTATAGCGATCGCAGGATTCAAACCAAGCAAGTGCAAAGAAAGTTTCAGGCAAAAATTTTTGTTACCCTCCGTCCTTCTGTGCTAGACCCCGCTGGTGTGGCGGTACAATCTGGGCTGAAGCAGCTAGGATACGACAATGTGGAGCAGGTAAGGATTGGTAAGTACGTTGAATTAACCATCACCGCTCACGATGAAGAAGTAGCCAGGAAAGACTTGGATCAGATGTGTGACCAAATGCTCGCAAATCCAGTGATTGAAAATTATCGCTTTGATTTGATTGAAGTTGAGTCCCAGACGGGTGTGATGTAGCAATTGGGTAATGGGTAATGGTTAATGGTTAATGGTTAATATAAACTATTTAATAAACTATTTACCTATTACCTAATGACTAAGGACTAAGGACTAAGGACTAAGGACTAATAACTAATGACTAAATTCGGTGTTGTTGTGTTTCCCGGTTCTAATTGCGATCGGGATGTGGCTTACGTAACTAGAGATGTTCTCCAACAGCCAACGCGCATGGTTTGGCATCAAGAAACGGATATTACTGATATTGATGTCATGATTCTACCGGGTGGTTTTAGTTATGGCGATTATCTGCGTTGTGGTGCGATCGCTCGTTTTTCTCCTGTGATGCGCTCTGTTGTCGAACATGCTCAAAAGGGGAAATTTGTCTTGGGTATTTGCAACGGTTTTCAAGTATTAACTGAATCTGGATTACTACCAGGGATATTGACGAGAAATAGGGATTTGCACTTTATTTGCGAAGCTACACCGCTAAAAGTTGAGCGTAACAATTTACCTTGGACGCAAGGTTATCAACTAGGGGAAATTATTAACGTCCCGATTGCTCACGGTGAGGGAAGATTTTACGCTGATAAAGCCACGCTGAGAGAAATTGAAGATAGCGGTCAAGTGCTGTTTCGCTATGCGGGGAATAATCCCAATGGCTCTGTGAATAACATTGCTGGTATTTGTAATTCTACAGGCAATGTGTTGGGGATGATGCCTCACCCGGAGAGAGCGTCGGATGCGATGTTGGGGGGTACTGATGGGTTGAGGTTGTTCCAAGGGTTGTTGGAGAAGGTTGTGGCTTTGGTGTGACCTGTGTTTATATCCCTTCCTTCGCGGGGAGGGGAGCAATTTGCATTTTGTAAGTTGGGCAATATGCTCAGCTTACAACTGTTTTGCTATGGAAGTAAACAACTCAAAAACATAACTTATACTGGATAGTCATCATAATTGATGTTGATGACTACTAGGAGTTAATTAAGTGAATAGTTTACAAGATGGCGGCAACGATTTAGCCTACGTAGATTATACTAATTTATTAGAAAAAATTCTCTTAATTTTAAATCAAGAACCAAAATTATTTAGTATATCTACTGATGGCAACCGGCTACGTATTGATATTGATAAGGTAGCTAATCAAGTCGCTGGGTTACAGATAGAAAATCCGTTAGGAGTATCTGCTAATAGTGTGCGTTCTGGGACTGTCAATTTTAGTCCTGGTGCAAAAGAACGCTTTCCCAAGCAAATTCGAGAGATAAGAAGTTGTGTCAAGAAATTTCTAGAATCTGCACTAGAAAATAATTGTTCTGTTGAGCAGTTTGTTGCAAATTTAGCGCCAGATTTGGTAAGTTTTAAAGACAATACACCGAGTTTAGACTTTACCTATCCCTTTAGTCCTTATAAAGGCTTGCAAAAGCAGAGGTTAACTTTCGCTCGCCAAAATTATGATAATCAAGAAATTTTGAAAGTGCATAAACTGACTATCACTGTCCACAATACCCGTGATTTTAACAAGCAATTGTGGGATAGTCTAGAAACATATATCAATCTTAAGTTTACGAGTGCTAGTTCAGCCGAGCGGGAAGACCTTGATTATATCCTTGAGGATTTAGAGAAAGATCCAAAATCTGATTTTTACCGATTGCAGGAAATTGTCAACACAGAAACTTTAGGAAAAATCAAAAAACAAGCGCAGATAACTTATTTAGAATATCTTCGGGAAAATATTAACATTGATAACAGCCCTAATAATGCGGAGGGTGCAATATATTTGCAAGACCTGAGCAGACGGCTAAAAATGATAGAAGATTATATTAATGATCCAGACAAAGCTGATGGAGATTACCTGGTGAATTATGCTGGGACTTCAGTTAATTATAGAGATATATTTTCCCGCGGTGAAGCCTTTGAGATGCTACCAATCATACCCAAAATCGAGGGTTATTTGGGAGAAACTACAAATGATAATCAGGGGACAATTCAATTTATATTTGGGCTGAAATTGAAATTAGATGGTAAAGTTCAGGCTTACGGTGGTAGAAATGTTTTTGAATATAACTTGAATCTGCTTAACCCAGACAGTGAAGAACACAAAGCGGAAATAGCAGATAATTCTAGAAAAGAAATATTTGCCAGAAAGGTATTAAGGATAGCTTTTTTGTACTACTATTTATTTGCGTCTCGTCATAACCCTGCAAATGATGATTATAACCCTAATGCTGAACTATCATATGACCCTATTGCTGGATTTGAACAGAGTGTAATGCCAATTTTGAATGGTAGTGATGATGAAGTTAAAAAAAATTTGTTTAGGAGAATTATCAAAGGTTTTACCCAATATAATGTCAAAACAAAAATCACCATACTTAAAGATTTATTGAAAAAAGTCATCAAGCGCAAGACAACCTTTTCAACACGCGAGTATCCCTTGCATATTGTTGTGAAAAGAAGCATCCTTGAGGATAATCTCAGCAATATTTTTAATAATAATACATTGTTTAAACCTGTTGTTAGAAGAAATCCGAAAGAAGTCTTAAAGTACATATCTGTTGGGGAAGCAAAGATACAAGAAAATTCTTTGTGTACTCTGAGCGGGAAAATCACGATTAGCGACATTAATTTTTTTGCGACTGATGACCAGGAAACCTTCAGCATGGAGTACGATTTAACTGATATCCGTACTTTACCTGTGTTGTTTGCACCTCTAAAAGATAAAAGATGTCAGGAAATTTATAAGAAAACCTTTCTCCAGCGTAAACTGATATTGTTTCCTTACAGGACTGAGGAGAATCGCATGGAATCTCACCAAGCTTTTATCTATCGGTTTACCTTTTGCTTACTTGCTTATATCTGTATGAAAGTCCTGTTAGACAAGCAAAAAAGATTATTTATTCCGATTTTTAGACTGCACTTGCATAATAAAGAAGATGATGCACCAATAGAAAAGTTTATGGTGTCTGTGTCTAACGTATTATCTCACTTACTAAACGAAAAATATCGCTCGAATTCCCAAGGGATTGATATTAGGGATTTACAAAGCAAAGGAAGGTTTAAAGTTCCGAATGTTATGAGTTCGCTCTATTCGGTATTACCAAAAAAATTTAGCTTCAACAGTACGTCATTTTTTCCGGAATTAGACAAACTCGCTATCGTGATAGTCTCCAGCAGGGAAAGCGATCGCAGTTGGGGTAGTTCTCAAAAAATCTCCAATTTGATGGGAGATATTTGGGGTTTGAGATTGCAAGATAAAGCTGTCAGGGTGCAGTTACTTAAAACTTTTTCTGATAACTATAACGACAAACAGCTATTTACATATCCTAGTGTGGTGATTGAAGAGGTAGCTAAGCTATACCGCATGGGATACAAGCACTTTATATATATTGCTAAAGCTCCCTATAGCAGTACATTACACCTGACTCAAACGCAAGAGGACGATGGATTATTCTTCATGTCAAAAGATGTGATTAAGGCTTTAAAAGCCGAGCATAATGACATTAAGATATACCCGATGTTTTTTGATAAATATTATGCGGTGAAGTTGAAAAAAATTGCAGCTAGTTCTTTGTATATACAAGATACAGTTGAATTGACCAATTTAGTGGAAGACCCCAGCAAGCAATCCCTTGTATTTTTCAATTTGTTTAACGGAATCGATATACCAGGGGAAGAAAAAAACTATAACGGGGTAATTTCATACGCAACGCTATTAAACATCTACAAAGGTATTCTCGATGATAAAGATATCCGCAAGGGGTTGATGTACGAAGGTGCTTTGAAAAATAACATTTTGCAGTACTTAACTTTATTTCACTTTTCGCGGTACCAAAAAGCTGCTAAAGAAATCCATCTCAAATTAGACCCCTACGAACATTTGATTGGTGATAATTCGGTTGGTAAACTTTCTTTGTTTAAGCATATGAGAGGAAAGGGAGAGTTTAATTCCTTAGCATTTTTAACTGAGGTGCGGAAAGTATTAAACGTACAAGATGAGGAATAACGCACCGCTTATTGATGGTGCGTTACGGTGTGGTAAGTAAATCTTTAACGCACCATACAATTAAATTTATCTAGGAAAACAGTCATGAAATCAAAAATAGCAGAAGATTTAGGACGATTATTTGAAGTAGGTTTTAATATTGGAATTCTTGGTTATATTGAACATCACAAAATCAAGCATCAATTTGGTAATTTATATCGTCAGGAATTGCAGCAGATTAAGTTTCCCAAAATCCGCGAGCGAGTTGCTGATAAAGTTATCAGTTCCATCGAAAAAGAAATGGCTGCAAATTGGAGTAACTTTTTTCTGCAAAAAGGGTTTTTAAGTGGTTTAAATTTCTTCCGGGAATACCTGACATCTACAGGATGGAATCAGCCACATAGAAGCAAAAATTTAGAGATATTATATTACCAATCTAGATTTAATGGCGATAACAGCCTAGGAACTTATGACACGAAGAATGATAATGAATGGTTTGGAGAATTATTATCTCAGTTTGACAATTTAGATAATCGGTTGCAGTACATACCAGAGTATAAACAAAAAGGTGAGTTTCTGAATGCAGACACGCTGATGCTGCTGCGTTATCATCAACATTATCGGATTCTTTGCGTTGATTTATCAGTATTTTCTATCCAGTCAGATGAGGATGTTAGCAATCTAGATTATGTAGAAATTATGCGACGGTTATTAATCCGTGATATTAACTATTTGCGTTCCAAGAGTGTATTTTCTAATCTTCGTATCGATAGCAAGTCTTTAGATTTTGAGTTTTCGGAAAACTTAAAGAGTTACTTTACCGCTTTTAAATACAGAGATAAAGAAAGTACTAAATTAATTCAATCCGCTGGTTATGCTTATAGCTTCTATGGATTTTTGCGTCAAACTGGTATTTTACAAGATACAGCTTCAGTTTTATTCAACGCAGTGGGGTATAGCGATCGCGGACTAAGTGCTATGTCTATCCATCCCGACAATATTGATGTTTTGAAGACCTGTTATCAAATTTATAAGTACGATTCTAGCCCGAAAGAAATTCCCGCAGCGCGTCAGCAGGTTTTAAATTTAATTAAGCGCAACGCTTATGCAAGTTTTGAGCGCGGTAGAGAGTTTGTTGATTCACTTTTAGCAATTGCTCCTGATAAGATAAATGTTATCCCTCCTTACACAGAACAAATCACAGGCTTTTTTAACTCTGTTGCAGAAGTTCCGGGAGAACTGATGCAAAATTTGGGATTAACTGGAACTATGAATTTACGACAAGCTCATGGAGAACTGATTAAAAAAGCCTTGAGTTCTGAGGATATCTATGTATTTTTAACTGGTAATCCAGGAATAGGTAAGACTACAGCTATTGTCGAATTTCTCAAAAATCATATAGAGGAAGGATTTCTTTTCTTTTATGTAAGTCCCAGAAAACAAGTCAACCTCGATATTATCGAAAAGTTTAAAACCAAAAGTACAGGTAAATTGTGCGATAATCGCTTATTAGCTATCCACACAAACAGCACCTTAATTAAAGATAACTCTGGACGCTATACTGTTCAATACACCTCGAATCAGCGTCAGGATAAGTTTGTTATATCGGCTGTTGATTTTCTTGATAGTAACAGTATTGAGCAACAAGCAAGACGTTCCAACAGACTCAAAAGAAAGACAGATGATGTGATTCAATATATAGAACCAAAAAATCAGGGTGTTTTAAATAGCATTTGTGAGGCGATATCCACACTTATTGAACATAAAACTTGCAATAATATTATCGCAACTGCTTGTATCCAGGCTTTAAAAAAAACTGAAGCTGGTGATACTTTGAGACATTTCGAGAAAATCTTTAGAAACGCTTATAACGAAAGAGAAGGGAGAGTATTTCCCCAGAGAATGCAAGAAATTTCTCGGAGAATAAAGCACTTATTCATCATGATAGATGAGATAACAGGTGATGATGGTGGTGTAGAGTTTTTAAATGGAATTCATCAGATACTCACCAAATATCAACTAATGGATTCTCAGCATGGATTTAACACTAAGGTGATTGTCGCCGATGCGTCTATAGTTGACAAAAAAGTTATAGAGCAGCACCTTTCAGAAACGTCTCCGGAACCAGATAAAATATATTTTCGCCGTGCTGAAGACTCTCCTCAACCTCTAGAAGTTGAGTCATTAATATTTAAAAATTTATCAGCTACTGTTATCAATGCTAACTCCTATCCCGCTAGCAGTTTATCCATCACTTATAAAATTTTGATAGAGTCTTATCAGTTTAATCAAGAAGCACGTTTAAAGCCAAAAAATAGTTTAACAGAACGCTTACAAACAGAAATTTTCCAAGATATCGAATCTCTCTTAAATCAGTCAGATATTGAGCAAATAATAGTTTACATTCAAGATAAACGCCGGTTAGGAGAACTGATTGATAAAATTAAAAAACACCGGGTAGAATTTGAAAAATTTAAGCATTATCTAGAAATACATGCGAATATTTCCGAGATAGAAAAGAAAGAAATTCAACAATTCCAAGAAACCGTCAAAGTAGTTTTCATGACTGCTTCTGGGAGTCGAGGTTTATCCTTCCCTAAAGCTAAACATATTCTCGTCGAAATTCCCCAATTTGAGATTGAAAAAAATCTGATGGAAGTCATTCAGGTGATTTATAGAGGTCGGGGAGAAGATAAGATAGATAATCAGGATAAACAGTTAATTTTTTATTTGGGAGAACGGTCAGTTTATTATCAGGATGACCAGCAATATCAGCAAATTTCTATCCAAGAAAGTGTTCTCAGTTTGCTGAATATATTATTAATCCTTAAAGGAGCAATTATGACCAGAATTTTTGGTTCTGGTCGTCTAGGTCGGAATAATTTTATTATTATCCCTATAGGTGGTAAATCTGTACTTTCTATAGGTGAAACCTTTTCTATTCAGATGGCAAATCTTATCAGTCAACTGAAGAAAGAACACTATAGAAACAGAAGCAATCCTCTCCCAGAAAAGGTTTATAACAGTTTACAACAACTGCTAGGAAGAGCAGAATTTATTGTCAGGAATACTACTGAATCTAATTATCTAGCTTTACGAGAGTCTTTTAACAGCGAATTTGCCAAAATTTGTCACACTTTGGATAAACTACTCGATTTAGGTAAAATTGAACCAGGCTATATTAGCGGTAGCTTACTAATAGTACCTCTTGCTAACAATACTTTGGAAGAAAATTACCAAATGCGGTTGCTTGATATTGCAAACTGCGTCAACGATGAACTTTGGCGAAATATGCTAGAAATTAGCCACAGTCCATCTTATCCTGAAAATTTACGCTCTGCTATCAAGGATGCCATAGAGTTAGTGAGAAAGCTTCGGGATTGTGAGCATAAAACTCAGAAATTTGAACAAACCAGTCAGCAATTTGATCAGTATTATGCTTTGCCATTGTTTGCGTTTATTAGCGGTGAAGCTATGAAGGAATATTTTACCAACGAACCGGAGGAACCAGAAGAAGAACGCTTCCGGGATATTTTAGCTACATATAATCGCTTGCTTTACCCTGTCGGCAATATTCTCCCTATTGGTCACCAATATCAAGAATTCCCTTTTGTGGTTTTTAGAAGTTATAGTTTAGCAGAAATTAGGCAAAAAATTTTTACCGACAAGTATCTTTTAACATCTAATGAGTTAAACGTACTCAATCTAATTCTTGCTAAAGAAAGTTAGCGATTTATATTCACTAATTCCAAATCACCCTAGAAAATCCTCGTCAAATCCAACACAAACCCAGGTAACACATCTTCCCCTAACAAGCTTGCTGGATTTTCGATAATTTCTACATCTCTACCTGGACGATAAATTTCTACTCGTCCTGCTTCCGCATCAATCAACCATCCTAAGCGTGTACCATTCTCAATATATTCTTGCATTTTCTCCTGAGTTTTCTTCAGAGAATCACTAGGAGAACACAACTCTATGACAAAATCTGGACATAGGGGAAGAAATTTCTGCCGTTGTTCTCTTGTTAAAGCTTCCCAACGTTCAATAGTTATCCACGAAGCATCAGGTGAACGGTCTGCGCTATTGGGAAGTTTATAACCAGTAGAGGAGTCAAATGCAATTCCGAGGTTGTTGGTATCTGACCAGTTAAATAACTGTTGAGTAATTCTACCATTGCGATTGCCAGTTTCTCCACCTGTTGGTGACATAATGATTAATTCCCCTGATGCTGTACGTTCAAATCTGAAATCACGGTTGTTTTGACACAGCTTAAAGAATTGCTCATCCGTTAAGTCGATATTTAATTCAAGAATAGGGGGTAGGGTGATTGTACTGTCCATAGGTTTACCCTAGGGGTCGGGAATATTTTCTAGTGTAGCTCTTTAGCTATAAATTTATTTGAGGTTTGAATAATAAGACTATTCCACATATAAACCGACGCTGCTAAGTTTCCCCTAATCAGGTAAATTGCTAAACCTTTCCATAAACCTCCGGTCAATCCAATCCTTCCAATACCACAATAATTTACTTGGTGGGGATGTGAAACAACCACGAACTGCGATCGCACTTCCATCACCTGTACCAATTAAACTTAAATAATCTTTTTGTGGTTTATAGGATTCTAAGGGTTTCCCTAATATAATCCGCTGCAAGTTATTAAATAAAGGCTTCCCTTGTCTGACAGCAAATACCCCGGCTTTGGGAAGCTGATAATTTACCATTGCAGCGATATCACCAGCAGCAAATACCAGGGGATGAGAAATAGATTGCAAGTAATTATTCACCTTGACAAATCCATCTTCATCCGTCTCTAACCCTGCTTTACCTAACCACTGGGGTGCAGATGCTTGCGTCACCCAAAAAATCGCATCAGTTGTTAATTTTAATCCAGATTCACATATAACTTGCTGCGGCTCAACTTTACATACTGTTTCATTAAGATGCAGTTGGATACCACATTGAGTTAATATAGTTTGAAATAGACGCCGTGCGGTGGGATTAGATTTTGGCATTAGTTGCGGTTCCCGTTGGAAAAGATGAATTTCCAGGTTATCTCTACAATCACCCAAAATCCGCTGTAAATGCGCCTGGATTGATAGCGCTAGTTCTACACCACCAGCACCACCACCCACAATAGCAATGATTGACCTTTTCTCTAATAGGGAAGGAGGTTGGGGGGTTACGTCTGGGGAAAATTTAGCAGTAAAATCTCTGGTAAATTCATCCCACTTTGCTAATAATTTTGCCACAGGTTTCGCAGGAATGGCGTAATCTGCTGCACCTGGTACAGAAATAGTCGCGGGAGTGCTACCAATATCAATGGAGAGAATATCAAATCTGACGGGTGGATAGTTCTGACAAAAAATTTTATTATTTCTTAAATCTAACCCTACCACTTTATCAATATATAATTTAGCTTGGGCAAACTTCGTTAACTGTCGCAAGTTAATGTGACATTCGGCACGAGTGTATAATCCGGCAATATGCCCCGGTAGCATCCCAGAATAGGGTGTATCAGATGCATCGGTAATTAGTGTTAACCGGACACCTGGTAGTGGTTTCATCCCAAACATTTTTAGTACAATGGCATGACTGTGACCGCCACCAATCAGGACTAAATCTTTAATAATTCCAGGCATCTGTTTTGGAAGTCTTGATGATTAATTGCATCTGTGGTTGTGATTAGTTAATAAGTAGTATAAACTACATATCTTTCTATCTCATTGTGCTAATATCTGCTAATTTATTTAGGTAGTAACTATGCTTTTTGATACCAAAAAACCTGCATCAATCAGAAAGGGTTCTCTACTTTTTTTACTCATCGGCTTTGTCGCTGTATTGTTGATATTTGGGAGTATAGTTTGGCAGTTCAGCATTCACCCCATTCAACAAATCCAAGCATCCTCTAACCCCCTATCAGGGAAAGATTTTTTTGAACTGAGAAACCAGAGTATAATTGCTGTTATTGAGTTTCTGAAATTAATTGCAATATCTTTTTGCGGCATCGCAATTTTTTGTAATATTTATTATGCAGCAAAACGCTCAGAGCTAATGGATAAGACGGCGATCATCACCTTAGATAATGCCAAAGCCGCACTGCAAACTGCTCAAGCAACGATAGAAAAGCAAATTAAGGAACGCTTCGCTCAAGCACTAGAAATGCTGGGTAATCACAATATAGAAACGCGCTTAGGTGCAATTTATACTTTAGAGCAGATTGCTGTGGATTCTCCCCAAGACCACTGGACAATTATGGAAATTTTAGCTGCTTTTGTCCGCCATAATGCACCCTTACAAGTTAATGTATCCAAAGGGATACACCCCAAAAAACAGCAAGCACCAAAACTTCGCACCGATATTCAAGTCGCTTTGACTGTACTAGGAAGACGTAATTATCAGCAAGATCCAGCCAATAAATACCTTGATTTAAGTAACATTGATATTAGCGGCGCCGTGCTAAATAAAGCTTACCTTCAAGGTGCAAACCTGAAGAATGCTAACTTGCAAGCAGTAGATTTTTCTGATGCTAATCTGCAAAATGCTTGCCTAGAAGCAGCAAACCTGGAAAAAGCTAAGCTAGCCGTAGCTAATCTCCAACAAACCCAGATGAAATCCGCTAATCTCCCAAATGCATCTTTGTTTTTAGCAAATCTCTCCCTAGCAAACCTCGATAGCGCCAATCTCCAAGCGGTAGAATTTACTGGTGCTAACTTGCAAGCTACAAATCTCAACGGCGCCAATCTCCAAGGAGCAAAGATATTTGTCGTCAAGAACCTAGAAGCCGAGCAAATCGAAAAGGCTTACGGAGATAACACTACCAAACTCCCAGAAAACATTAAACCACCCGCCCATTGGCAACGCAACCTCCCCAGCAGCAAAGTTTCCCACTCCGAACCAGAAATTTCCCTAGCAGCGGAAGTTTTCACCTTTGGAACTGGGGAATAGGTTGTTAGTAATTCTTAATTTTGATTAAGAATTACGAATTATTACCCCACGGATACTTGATCGGTATTTACATCCGTGGCACCGTTAACTCCTTGAGCTACAGAAACCATTTGGTCTAAAATATCTTGACTGGGAACTGACCCTTTTAAGACAACGGTGCTACCAGTTTGAGCAACCCACAGGCTATCAACATCAGTTAATGCACTGTCTTGGTCAAATGCTAGTGCAACCCTTTTTGCTAATCCACTTTGGTCGTATTCACCGTTTAAACCCATCCGTTCAGGAGCAATTGATTCACCTGTGTCTTCAGCAGCAGCGACTGTCTGGGGTTCGGGATTTACTTCCGCATTTTCCGGCTTTTCCATGCCAAAAAGTCTTTGTAACCAGCCCATGAGAATTTTTCTCCTATGAATTTCACCAGTATTGTAGTGACAATCTTTGATTTTTTTGATCTATCTCAAGAAGAGTTGACACTTTTCTAAGTTTGAGGGAAGAGACGGAAACGAGCCGTATTTTACGAATCTTCAAGAAGATTTACTTTAATCAAAATTTCCCACTTATCAAGATTTTTACACAAATATTAACATCTAATACCTTTGGTAATTAATTGTTAATTATTAGTTTAATTTTGATGGAGATGATACAATTATCCTTCACAATAGTCATATTTTGTGACATTACGTGACCTGTAGCCACAAGTAATGTTTAATATTTAGTAGAATCTCACCACCGCCAACCTTGGCAACATGAAACATACTCTTTCTGTACTAGTAGAAGATGAAGCGGGGGTTCTGTCCCGAATTTCTGGCTTATTTGCTCGTCGCGGCTTTAATATCGAAAGTCTAGCAGTAGGTCCGGCCGAACAACCTGGTATTTCCCGGATTACAATGGTTGTACCAGGCGATGACCGGGTAATTGAGCAACTTACCAAGCAGCTATACAAACTAATCAACGTCCTCAAGGTACAGGACGTGACAGAGATTCCCTGTGTAGAACGGGAACTCATGCTACTGAAAGTCAACGCAAGTAGCAATACTCGCTCAGAAATTGTCGAATTAGCCCAGATTTTTCGCGCTAGGGTGGTAGACGTAGCCGAAGATTCCGTCACCATAGAAGTAGTCGGCGACCCTGGTAAAATGGTGGCTATTGTCCAAGTACTGCAAAAATTCGGTCTCAAAGAAATAGCTCGTACTGGTAAAATAGCCCTGACTCGCGAGTCTGGTGTCAATACCGAGTTGCTGAAATCTTTAGAAGCAAAGGTTTAATTATTAGTCATCAGGTAATGGGTAACAGCAAAAAACCCATTACCGATTCCCTACTTCAAATAAATTAACAAGTTGACTCCCGGAATTGTCCGCGAAAGCGTCCACAATAGAGTGATGATATAAACAATCCCCAGGCTCCACTGATACCATGCTAGGGCGGTGATAATTCCTGGGAGATGTTCATCTCGTAGACGAATGTCGTTGAAACCAATTTTTAGTAAATTATTCAAGCTAAAATCATAATAATTTAGCCAGTTCCAGTTACGATTCCACAACAGTGGCATATAACGTTCGCGAAACATTTGATACCTGGGAATGACGGGTAAACGCCCAATTAACAAGCGTAATTGCCGCATACTGGCGTCTTCTGTAAAGTAAGAGACATCCATTAAGTCGTGGTAGCGTCCTTGTTCGTAAAGCTGAAACAGGAGCAATGCCGGTATAGGTAATAAAATAATTGCCAGACAGCCCATTGTCAACCAAGGATATTCAGCGGTGCGAAAAATAGCCAGAAACCCAAACAATCCTAGGACACTGTAACTGACCAGCATCCAAGTAGTTTCGTATAGCGTGGGAATAATCGGTGTTGGTCGCAAACGGCGAAAGCGGTCTACTAACCAAAATATTAAACCAAAATGGACAATGGCAATCATCCCGACACCAAGCACTAACCAGAAACTAGAACCATAGCGACTGAGCAGCAATAACAAACTCAATCCTAAAAAATGCCAAACTGATAATAAAAAGCCTCCCACAGACAGGGGTAGACCAACAACAGCCCTATCGCGTATTTCTAAGAATATTCCTAAATCAATACCTTCGATGGTTAGTAATTCGTTAATATTTCGTAATGGATTGATGGCTGTACGTTGAGCGATCGCAGTTGCTTGGTCAACAGAAAATCCCAACTTTTGCAAGCGTTTCACAGAAGCAGTATTAATATTCACACCAAATAACCTGCTGCTTAATTCCCGCAGCCGCAGACGTTGGATGGTATACTGCACCTGGTTAGCATCAGCAATTTGTTGTAACATCCGGAAGTTTCGCACCAAATTCCGCAACAGATTTTCATTCCCTTGTAAGGAAGGTACAACCAGTAGCTTACCAATTTGACCAGTATTACCGAGAATTTTCGCTTTATCGGAATTAAACCCAATTCCAGGGACATTTAAATAAGCTTCCCTAGCAAATTCTGTATCGCTAAAATCAGCTTGGTTAAGAATACTAGCACCCCGCAAATTCACTGGTTGATTAAACTCTGCTTCCCGAAAAGTAACCGCTTGCTCAAAGGTTGCTTCTGTTAAAAATAAAGATTCGTGGAAGCTACTTTTAGTAAACTTTGTTTGGTCTAAAAACCGGACTTGGGAAAAATAGCTATTACCTTGCCATTGGACACTACTAAAATTAGCTAACAATTTAAACACAGCTTGATTAAAATTAGCCGCATCCCCAAAGGTACTATTTTGAAAATAAGCGCGTTCTTGAAATTGGGTTTGATTAAAATCAGCTTTTCCAAAAAATATATTACCCTGAAAATGCGCTTCCCGCCGAAAAGTAGTACCAGTAAAATTAATTCCTCGACTGAATCTGTTATCATTACAAGTAATTTCTTGCGTAAAAATTGCACCTTTTGCTGTCACCGTCTGGAGAAAGAACGTCCCCGTAAACTGGACATTACCAGCGAAGCGAGTTTGTACCATAGTCAACGGACCGCGAAATACCGTAATTTCACTCGGTGCAGTAGATGGAGGTAATAACGGAAACCGAGAAAATTGCTTGAGGATGACTAACCTGTGGCGATCGCGTTCTAGTTGCTCTTGTTCATTTGTAGTAAAAATTGGTGCCAAAGCTTGACCAATCAACGGCGTCCGCAAACCCAATTCACTACCATTAAAATCGCCTTGAATTAGAGAATAACTCAAATCCAACCCCAAAGGATTAGAGCCAGCACGTTGCAATTCCTTACGTAAATTATGGTAAAAAGCATCACTAAAACCCGGATTTTCCGGACGTAAATCAATCACCAACTCGGACAAATCCACTGTTGGAATGCCTTCCCGAATTATCGGTGTACGGAGGCGTTGCTGTAATAATTCTACAGTCAAGGTAGGACGTTCTGATTGCGCTTGTGCAGGTAGAGGAAACAGAATCAAGATGGGAATTAATAAGACCACAACCCCAAGGAAAGGGTAACGGATACAACAGATAAGTTCTCTGTAAAAACCAATAAACCATCCGCTACATCCGCTACATAATCCGTTGCTAACTTTGTATTTTCTCAACCTAATTTCGTACCGCTAGTCTGCCATCAGCAGAACAATTTTACCTGTGATTGAACCAGTTTCAAGCAACTCATGGGCTTTTGCTGCTTCTTGCAGGGGAAAGGTATGACTTACCTGAATTTTCAGCTTCCCTTCATCAATCCAATCAGCACATTGGGTCAGAATTTCTGCATGGTGTTGCTGTGCTTCCACCATCCCTTGTAACATAGGCGTGAGCATTAATTCCAAACCAAGACGAAGATTGCGGTTACGGGCGACTTTCCAACTAGTATTAGCGTCAGGTTCCAAAATTGTCACCACATCACCATAGACGCGCACAGCGGGGAAGCTTTTGTGTAAGATGTCACCACCTACAGTGTCAAAAGCTATATCCACCCCTTCACCATTTGTCCAATCCAATACTGCTTGTACAAAGTCTGTTTCTGTGTACAAAATTGCTTTATCCGCACCCAATTGGGTAACGAAATCTGCTTTTTCGTGAGTACTCACCGTAGTACAAACATCGGCACCTTTGAGTTTCACCAGTTGAATAGCGACATGTCCCACACCACCAGCACCAGCATGAACTAATACCTTTTCCCCTGGTTCTAAGCGTCCGCGTTCGTATAAAGCCTCCCAGGCGGTGATTAACACCAAAGGTGCTGCTGCTGCTTCTGTAAAAGAAATTGAGGCAGGTTTCCGGGCAACAAACCGCCCATCAACCACAGTATATTCTGCGTAATTACCGTAGCTTGAACCTAAACCACCCTGGCAAAAATATACCTCATCTCCAGTGCGAAATTGGGTAACATGACTACCCACAGCTTCCACAACACCGGCACCATCGCATCCCAAAATAGCAGGCATTTTATCAGGGTAAAAGGTGCCGCGCTTCCGGAGTTTAGTGTCGATAGGGTTAACACCTGCAGCCTGGAGTTTAACAAGCAGTTGGGTGTTACCTAACGAAGAGGGTTTGGGTACTTCCTGCACTTGTAGGACTTGGGGGGTTCCCGGTGCTGTCATTACGACTGCTTTCATCTGATTATGCCTTTATCGCCATCAAACCGACGTGAGCCTTTCTGAATTTTAACTCTCCATAACCACGGATAATCCTCACCCGAAAACCAACTTCCCGGAGTTCTTGAGCAATTTCCGCACCCTTATATAATTGCACGCAATGGATTTCTTCACTTCTTCTATAAATACTCCCAACCTGGCGGAATATTGTCATTTTTCGCGTTAATTTATTTGTTTTTCTATCCTCTTGTTTTTCCAGAAGAATTGCCCAATCTTCGTCTTCAGAATAACTTTTTTGGGGATTAGCACCGCTTACATATCCAGGTTCAGCAACATCGAAAATAAATAACCCACCCGGTCGTAAGACTTCATATATGCGAGCAAATAATTCTTTGATTTCAACCAACCCATGCTCATCAAATTGATAATTTAAGCATTCTCCCAGGGATGTTACGGCATCACATTGTGGCAGTTCAACTCTCAGAAAAGATGCGGTTTGGAATTTAGCCAAAGGAGCCTTCTTCCTAGCTAAATCTATCATCGCCTCCGATATATCTATCCCCAAAACATCATAACCAGCATCAGTGAGCGCTTTTGCCCAGATGCCACTACCACAGCCTAAATCAATAACTAGACCCTTTTCAATACCTTGTTGATGCAATATTTCTAGCAACCCAGGTGCAGATTCCCTAGCGAAAGCACCATAACCCACATCGTGGATGTAAGCAAGGTCTTCTTGGTAGCCCTGAGTCATATTAAGTCCAGTTGATTACCCACAGGTCTTGCAGAACCTCACTTTTGGCTTTAGCCAAAGTTTTTCTTCCTGTTAACTTAACTTGAGATTATATCATACTTTTAGTCGTAAAGCAAGTGCCACCCATTCATTAAATCTGGCACAATCCACCACCTCAAATCCCTGCTTTTGCAAGGATGCGGTAATATCTTCTTCATAATCGTGAGTAAACCCGGCAGTAATCAGCATTCCCCCCTGAGCATCGGTGCAACGCAACGCTTGACGATAATCAGGTGCAAGGGTGACATGTACCCGTGCCAGGATATTTGCAACTATCAGGTCAAAAGTCCCTGTGGCTTTGATACTAGGCAGATTATTAATAGTTTCCCCACCCATCCAATGACCGAGGTCGCTTCCCCGTCCTAAACTCCCTTCCATCACCGTTACTTGCTGCTTTAAGCCATTGATATCTACCGCATCCTGGGTTGACTCCACCGCAATGCTATCATTATCTAGCGCTAGAACACGCGCTCCCAATTTAGCGATCGCCACCGTGAGAATACCTGAACCCGACCCCAAATCGAGCGCATTCATTCCAGGGACAACATGGCGTTCCAGTAATTCCAAGGCGAGCATGGTGGCTGGGTGTAAACCGCTACCAAATGCCATACTTTTGTTTAGTATCAAAGTTACTTCATCTGCCGCTTTTGAGGTATAGGGTACGTCGGCAGAAACCACAACGAACCGTTCCCCAATCCGACGTGCTGAGCTAAGTACTTCTGGAGGTGCGGCTTTTTCATCAACTACATCGATTTCAATCGGTGTAGAAAGTCCTGTTCGTTGCAAGGGTGAGAGCAAATTCTCAATCTCTTGCCTACGTGTATTTACATACATATCGCAAGGTAAATATAACCTAATAGTATTTTGCCAATCAGGTTCTGCTTCATCTCCCGGAGTGTATGTATCTACGCAGATATCAATCTGATAGTTAGTTGGGGCAAGTAGCGTACCAACCCAATCAACCGCCTCATTGGTTGCGTCGAGGCTCAATTCCATCCAAGGCATATTTTCTTCCTCCGGGGGTGTTTACCTATAGGTTGAGGACAAATCTCACCGAACGGCTTGGCTTACCGGCGGAAGATAACTTATTCATAGTAGCGGAACTGAGCGTTACCTCCAGATCCCTGGGGATTTGGACTTTACCATTTTAAATGGGTAGTACTGGACTCGAACCAGTGACATCCTGCTTGTAAGGCAGGCGCTCTACCAACTGAGCTAACCACCCTTGTTTGGGGCACAGTTAATAAATGTAGCACAGCAATTTTGGGAGCGCAAGGGGTATCCTGAAAAAAATTTAATTTCTCCAGTCTCGCCTTTCTGACAGCAGTTCACGGTACTTTGGAGAATGGGACATTAAGCATTGAGCATTGAGGATTATTGGGAAATACATGTTTTACCCATTCCCGATTCCCGATTCCC
>JAYKJH010000252.1:0-69043 GCA_035285345.1 Nostocaceae cyanobacterium
TGGAGTAACACCATTGGGTGTAACACTGTCTGCTGTAACCGAACCATCTGTATTACAAGCGATAGTAGCAGGAAGCGTGCCGGTGATTGAAGTAGGCATAGCGTTAGCACTTGTCAATGTACCACCAGTATAGGCTGACTGAGTAAAACGACATGCACCAGTAACAGTTCCAGTAAAGTTAGCAGTAGCATTAGCAGTCTGAGCGCCAGCAACACTAGCAAAACCAAAAGAACCGCTCAACAAAACACCAGAAACTAATAAAGCACGACGTAACATTGAGAAATCTCCTCAATACAAATTAACTAAATCAGATGTGAACTCAGCTTTACCCAGAGACACACCTTAAGGAACAACACTCAAGTTGACACCATAGGTGTAGGTTCCTGCACGAAACATCACCGGACGTACAACCCGCAACTGAACTTGTACCGTTGTCTCACCACTGGGAATATCTAAAGTCTCACCCGGCTGGGAAATAGTGTCACCGTTAAACGTTAAGCTCGCACTCCGCATTGTTCCTTGCGGATCTGCTGTCTCACAAGACACGCACGCGGGTTCACTAAACGTAATCTTGGCAGCGCTACCTGTGTTATTCACCGTCACCGTTACCGCCGTTGTTGACTCCAGCACCGTTCCATTGGCTGTTGTGGAAAGGCTACCGGAATTAGGAGCAACGGTGAACGTAACATCAGCTAGTGCTTTGGAACTGAAAGCAGTCAAGCTCAACAGCGCCAGAGCAGAATAAACTGCCAAGCGGTGTAACATATACAGATACCCAAATGTTTTTGAATGTGCAGGTAGACCGGGTAAATTTGGTGTAGCAGTTCATCGACTGCTTCTGACCATTGTTGGTGTAATTCCCTGACTTATCACCCAGAGGGGAAGTTTGGTAGTAACTCGGTAGAAGTCCCTTTTGTGGCGTTAATCCCTGGGTTAGAAGCGTTTTTGCTTCACAACTTTATCGATACTAATCCTTCAAAATCTGATTGTCTAGCTATTCCCAGGGACTTTGTTCTATCTTAAAAAGATATCAGTGCGTTGGTTTTATGTAGATAAAACAACCGGATAAGTACTGATATTTATTGATGATTTTTTATCTTATAAATATATTGTGATTTCACTGAGGTTTCTTGATTTGTGCCAATAATCAGATAGGTAATAGGCAAGATAAGCCAGTGCAAATACGTAATACGGTTTCACTTATATCATGATACAAATGGCGCTTGTAGGGGTAAGGGATTGCCTTACCCCTACGTGGATTTTGATGTATCCCGAATTTGGTGAAATGGTATAAGCATATAATCGTAGGGGCTAGGTATTGCCTAGGGCGTATTTTCAAAGTACCTGGCGATTAGTAATATTTGTTCATCGTAGGGTGGGCAAAACTTTGCCCACCCTACTACTATTCCCTGTTCCTGTTAAGAGTTCCCTGTTCCCTATTAACGAAAAATCTGCTCCAACCGCCGGAAATCCTTCTCCACTTCCAACCACAAAGACTTATTATGCGGATCTGTCTGCAGCGCTTTTTTCAAATAAATTCTGGCTTTATCTAGTTGTTTATCACTAATTAACTGCCTTCCCCAGCGTTGATAGGCAATAGCTTGCCATTGACGCACCTCTGGGTCATGGGGTAATCTCTGTGCTAAACCTTCCACGAGTGCGATCGCAGCTGGGAAGCGTTTGTATTTTAAATATTGTTGTAATCTCTGATAAGAACTCCACTTCAGTTGCTGGTCTACCCCCGACAGGTGGGGTACTTTTTCCACTGGTTTAGGCTTGCGCGTCACCTTCACCTTCGCTGCTTGTTCCCAGTTTACCTCTACCTGTTCGGGAGCAACTGATGTCGTTTGCCTTGTCTGGGGGACAGTCTCCTCTTGCTGAACCACATTCAACAGGATTCTGTAAGCCTCACTCAAGGCGATAAACTTTTCTTTAGCGCGGTGGTCATCCGGGTTTATATCAGGATGATATTGCCTTGCCAACTTGCGGTAAGATTCCTTAATCTGACTAAAAGAGGCTCCAGTCCTCAAACCCAGTAAGCGGTAACAATCTGCGATATCCATGTGCAAATGTCATTAGTCATTAGTGATTAGTTATTAGTGATTAGTCATTGGTCAAGAGTCAAGAGTCAGTCATACTCAGCCCACGCTTCAGGATTGCTATATGTGTACTTTGTACTTTGTACTTTGTCCTTTGTCCTTTGTAAATAAGGACTAACGACTAACGACTAATACCCCGTCCTTAAGGACGGGGTTTATAACTAATCCTATTGCCGTTCCTCAATTACACGGTCGATTAAACCGTATTCTTTCGCTTCAGCAGCAGACATGAAGAAGTCCCGGTCCATGTCTTTTTCGATTTTTTCGATAGACTGACCTGTGTTCTGGGCGTAGATACTGTTAAGCTGGTGACGAATCCGCAGAATTTCGTTGGCTTCGATTTCGATGTCAGTAGCTTGTCCGCGAGTACCGCCAGAAGGCTGGTGAATCATAATCCGGGAATGGGGTAATGCTAAGCGTTTACCCTTTGTACCACCAGACAGCAGGAACGAACCCATAGAAGCAGCTAACCCGACACAAATCGTCACCACATCCGATTTGATGTGCTTCATCGTGTCATAAATTGCCAAACCTGATGACACCATCCCTCCAGGGGAGTTGATGTACAGATAAATATCTTTACCTGGGTCTTCCGAATCCAGATACAACATCACCGCGATAATTTGGTTAGCGATTTCATCATCAATGTCTCTGCCTAGGAAAATAATCCGTTCCCGGTAAAGACGGTTGTAGATGTCAATCCACTGTGTATACTGTTCCCCAGGCATCCGATAGGGAACTTTAGGAACACCAATAGGCATTTTTCTTACTCCGTGGGTAATTTAGTCAAAAGTCCTGATTCATTAGTCAAAAGTCCTGATTAATTAGTCATTAGTCATTAGTCATTAGTCATTAGTCATTAGCCCACCAATGCCCAATGCCCAATTCCCAATGCCCAATTCCGATTAAAGGACGCTAGCGGGGAGTGGAGGATTCGCAAGTTCTTCCCGACTGTCAAAAACTCGGTCAATTAGACCATATTCTTTGGCTTGTTGGGGAGTCATATAGAACAGCCGATCCATATCTTTGACAATTTTTTCTGGCGGTTGTCCGGTGGTCCGCGACAAGATGTCTATCATTGAGGTCTTATTTGCCAGCACTTCTTTTGCCCGAATTTGAATATCAGTGGCTTGTCCTTGAGCGTAGCTCTTAGGCTGATGCAGGACTATGCTGGCATGGGGTAAACTAGCTCTACAGCCTTTAGTCCCAGCACTCAATAGCATCGCCGCCATACCCATCGCTGAACCAATACAAATGGTGTGGATGGGTGGTTTGATATATTTAATCGTGTCATAGATGGCGAAGGCTTCGGTTTCAAACCCAATTGGTTCGCCACTGTAACCAGAGGTGCCGGTAGAGTTGATGTAAATTTTAATCGGTTTGTCTGGGTCTTCAGACTGTAAAAACAGCAGTTCGGCAATAATTAATTCGGTGACAGCAGGCACCAGCGGCATACCCAAGTAGACTATTCGTTCCTTCAACAGCAGGGAGGGTAAGTCCGGTGGGGGTGTGCGGTAGAAGTTATCGCCATAATAAGGAGCTTGGACAGCTTTAATGGGTGATTCCATAACAACTGATTGCCTGAATTAATACCGTTGTCTTTAGTAAATCCTAGCGCGATGTCTGGCAGTCCAGAAGTACGGATTACTCCCTAAAAAACAATCCAACTCTGACCTCCAGCCGCTTGCATCCTAGGATATTGTGAATTAATAGGCATAGGGACTCTTGATTGGGGACTGGGGACTAGGGTTGGGGGAACGGGGAAATGCCCATTCCCTCATAAATGTAGCCTTTTTAGATGATTTTTCCGTAGCGGTGGTGTAGTAGCGTGAATTCATTTATAACTATGTCTAGCTTGGATATAAGGGGATATACAAAGGATTATGAAGGTTAGTTTGCAGCCGGTATTGAATGATGTCAACCTTGACGCCAATCAACCAAACAGTCAGCGACAACTATCACTGGCAATTTCTGCGCTTCCTGAAGCTATGGAACGCAGCGTACCATTAAATTTATGTTTGATTCTTGACCATAGTGGCTCCATGAGTGGACGACCTTTGGAAATGGTCAGAAAAGCCGCTAACGGTCTGGTGGACAAGCTGAAAAGTGGCGATCGCCTGTCGGTGGTGGTCTTCGATCACCGCGCCAAAGTTTTAGTCCCGAACCAAATTATCGAACATCCAGAGCGGATCAAACAGCAAATTAACCGTCTAAGTGCCGATGGTGGTACTGCTATTGATGAGGGTCTGCGGTTGGGGATTGAGGAAATGGCAAAGGGCAAACGGGAGACTATTTCCCAAGCTTTTTTGTTAACCGATGGCGAAAATGAACATGGCGACGATAAGCGCTGTTTAAAGTTTGCTGAACTGGCTGCTGGTTATAACCTGACTTTAAATGCCTTGGGTTTTGGCGACCATTGGAATCAAGACGTTCTGGAAAAAATTGCTGATGCTGGTGGTGGGACTTTATCTTATATCGAAGAACCAGACCAGGCGATCGCTGAATTTAGTCGCTTGTTTCAACGCGCTCAAACTGTCGGTTTAACTAATGCCTATCTGCTCTTTGACCTGATGCCGAAGGTGCGTTTAGCTGAACTCAAACCCATTGCTCAAGTGGCTCCCGATACGATTGAATTACCCGTCCAAGAAGAATCAGACGGACGCTTTGCCGTGCGCTTGGGTGATTTGATGAAGGATGTCGAACGGGTAATTCTGGCAAATATTTACATCGGTCAACTGGCGGAAGGTAAGCAAACTATCGCCAATTTGCAAGTCCGTTACGATGACCCGGCTTTTGACCAAACCGGGCTATTTTCGCCGATTTTCCCGATTGATGTGAATGTGGTACCCAATTTCCAACCCAATGTCAATCCACAAGTACAGCAGCACATCCTGGCTTTAGCAAAGTATCGTCAAACCCAACTGGCTGAGTCGAAACTACAACAGGGCGATCGCGTCGGTGCAGCAACGATGCTCCAAACTGCAGCCAAAACCGCACTGCAAATGGGTGACAAGGGTGCCGCCACAGTACTGCAAACTTCTGCTACTCGTTTACAAGCCGGGGAAGACCTCTCAGAGGCAGACCGCAAGAAAACCCGGATTGTCTCGAAAACAATTTTGCAGGATTCGTAAATCATTTTTCATTCCAGTAGGGTGGACAATTTATTGTCCACCCTACTATTTAATAGATGTTTTCTTTATCACAAAACAATTTAATTGTCCATACCCTTGTTAAGTTACGTAAATTACTGCTTTCTCCCTTCTGAGGAAAATATAGATTCTCTTAAGGTTTTTATCAATAAATCATGACAATAGCGAAACGCTGTTCACGAATTAATAAGATGTTGAGACTTTGAACAATTTAATTTTGGAGATTTTACATAGGTCGCCTAAGATTATGAAAAATTGTACTATAGGCTGTAAGCCTTGTCAATTCGTAAATAATTGAGAATGATGTCAATAATTTCCGAAAATGTAACTGAATATTGTGTAAAATTAATTTTTGTAATTAATAAAATTAAATCAATCAACCTACATCAATTAATTATCTTAATAAATTAACCACATTGTTAAACCCAATACAGTTCACTTCAGGAAAATAGTCAAAGCACATCTAGTCTAAAATGTGTGGTCAAGCTTATTATCGGCGTTCATCTGTGTTCATCTGCGGTTAATTATTTTTCCTCAAAATCTCACAACAGATATCGCTAACTCAAGTTAATTACAGGATGGGCAAAACTTTGCCCACCCTAGGATTGGCTTTGAAAATCAACCACAGATAAACACAGATAAACACAGATAATTCATCTGTATTTATCTGTGGTTCTAAATTCTTTTATCCCTGGTTGTTCGCTGTTTAAGTACAGAAATCGTTCCTAACACTCCAAAAATCAACTTACCCAAAATTGTAGAAGGTTCAGGCACAGTAGCGACTCGAAAACTCAGATTTTGGCGGTTGAAACCAGATAATTTGAAACTCTTATCGTAAAGTACCAAAGAACTATCAACGAGATTTATATTCCGCCGAAACAGCGGACCAATAGAAACATCAGGAATGACGGGAATTTCTAACCCAAATTCACCAGCACGGATATCTAAACCTAAATCAAATCCTAGACTAGTTCTATTGCTAAATAAAGCATCAAAATCGATGGTAGCATCAATATCTAAAGATTCACCGACCCCACTAGGCATGGTGAGAGTTATATCTTGTCCAACTTGAAAAGGAACTTCTAGACCATTTTCTAATCGCAACACGGCTGGTAAATTACCAGTTAAGGAAAAATTTTGCTGTAAAGATAGAGCGGCATTTGCTTGAGCATCTAATAAGTTATACCTAGCACCAAGATTTCCCACAACTCCCAACCTAATAGAAGCACTAGCTTCCAATGGTGGTAATCCAAATAAACGAGTAGCAATCAAATCTAAATCAACAGAACCAGTGAGAAATCTATCTTCTACTGAGGAGAATAAAGTATTTCCAGTCCTATTAGTTGCTAAGGTATTCAGTTGGGGAAACCGAGCATTAAAACTTCCCAGAGAACCAGAAGTATCAATAGCCAAGTTTTGCGTGTTAATCGTAACTAAATTATTAGTTTGTCTTCCGGTGTCGAAACCTAAATCTAATACAGTTCCTGGATTGATATCTAAAGAAGTTGCTAGCTGAAAAATCGAATCTAGTCCATAGGTTGACTGGGGACTAGAAGTCAGAAAAGTTGCTTGGGGTGCAAAGGCAAAATCTGTTTTTACGGTAAAGCTTTCCCCGGCTTTGATGGGTGTGTCGGGTAGTGTCAGGAGTAAGTTGACAGGAATTAAGGCATTTACTTGACCACCCTCCAGGCTGAAGTTACTTTGCAACCCAATGGAGCCTCTGGTTGTCGCACCCAACCCGACATTAATATCTCTCCTAAAAGGTATGGGAATACGGAAACCCACACTAGCTGATTCATTCCAGTCAACACCAAGAAATCTACTATCATTTAAGCGAAATTCGTTACCAGTATCCCAGATACTTTGCGCGGATGTTTGAAATAATAAAGGGACATTAAATGTAGCTGCATCAGCATTTTGAGCTAGATTGAAGGCTGTGGCAGTAGCGATAGTGAATGCTGTGACGGTTTTAGAGAAAAGCTTCATATTTTGCTGTAGTAGAGCCGGATTTTTTGATTGCCAAATCTGGGAATTGGGAAAGATTTAGCAATGCTTATCCTACCGCTTTTTCTGGGATTTCCAGGTACCGCCGTAAACATAAAACGGGTTATTTGCACATACCAAATCCCAACATTCCCGACAGACAAAAACCCAGTCGCTTTCCGGTTCGTATTTCACCCGATACAAAATCGGTGCAGGTTGACTGCACCGATCGCATGGTTTAATTCTATTTCCCCTTGCCATTTCCTAGGTGAATGCTGAGGCTTGGGGTTTAGCAAATATCATCCTCCCGGCTGCGGTTTGTAAAGCACTGGTAACTACTACCCGCAGTTCACCGCCGACATAGCTTCTTCCTTCTTCGACAACAACCATTGTCCCATCCTCAAGATAGCCGACACCTTGAGAGGGTTCTTTGCCTTCCTTGAGAATTTTCAGGTCGATATTGTCACCAGGTAAATAAGTAGGACGCACGGCGTTAACCAAATCGTTAACATTTAATACCGGCACTTTTTGCACGCTGGCAACTTTCGATAAATTGTAGTCATTGGTGAGCAATGTGCTGTTAATTTCTTGGGCGAAACGCACTAATTTTGCATCCACCGTAGCGATATCATCGTAGTCTGCCGGGTTAATCACAATCCGCTCTGGATAAGCAGCTTTAATCCGGTTGAGAATTTCCAGTCCCCGCCGTCCCCGTACCCGCTTTTGGTCTTTGGATGCATCGGCGATTTGTTGCAATTCCTGCAGGACAAATTGGGGAACGAGAATTTGTCCCTCTAAAAATCCTGTTTCTAGCAGGGTTTCTATTCTGCCATCGATAATACAGCTAGTGTCTAACACCTTGGTAGTTGCCGGTTTCAGGGTTCCTTCCACAACCATTGTTTCCACGGTGTTGGGGCTAATCAGTCGTAATAAGCCGCGTCCGTGAGCATCTGCTAAATTCATCCCCGTGTAGGCAAATATTATACTACCTACTACTGCTACCAAGGGCTTGATAAAGCTAAAATCTTGGGGAATCGGGAGCAAAAATAACGGTGCCAACATCAAGTTAGCTACCAATAGCCCCAGGATTAAGCCAATAGCGCGAGTCAGAAGCACTTCTACTGGCATTTCCCTGACTTGGGTTTCCAAACGACGGTAGCCAGTCTGGAAGCTCAGTCCAACTGCACCACCAATAATCGCACCAAAGGCAGCTACTACGAAGCGCAAACCATCAAGATTTGTGACTCGCGCCAACGACGTTGCTGGGAGTAAATCTGTGCTATAAAAGCCTACCCCCGCTGCTGCCAGGATAAATGAGAAAATGATAATGGCATCAAGCATGGTTTTTTTGACCTGGAAATGGTTTACCTAAACATAAAGGTAAATTTTATATCTATCATTTAGATAGATTTAACGGTAATTACCGTCAGTTTAATCGCTTTAACTGACAGAATCTGGAATCATTATAACCAAAGAGTTTTATGCTGAAAAATTTTCATTTTTTTCGTCTTAAATCGATAACAATTAAAACACAAGACACTAATTTTCATCATTTGTAATTTACCGAAGCAAAATTTTAATTTTTATAAAAATGACTCAGCAATTTATCAATTCTGCGATCGCCACTTCTGTTTATGTTCATATTCCCTTTTGCCGTCGGCGCTGTTTTTACTGCGATTTCCCTGTCTCGGTGGTCGGGGATAGCTCTCGTGGTGAGACCTCAAACACGATTTCCCGATATGTCCGGGTGCTGCAGTCAGAAATTTCCACCGCACCTGCTTTTGGTAAACCCCTAAAAACAATCTTTTTTGGTGGCGGTACTCCCTCGCTGCTGTCGGTGGAACAGTTGCAAGTTATAATAGAGAGTTTAGCTCGCCGGTTTAGTATCTCGACTGGGGCAGAAATTTCCCTGGAAATGGACCCAGGAACCTTTGATTTAGCACATCTGCAAGGTTACAGATTAGCTGGAGTTAATCGGGTAAGTTTGGGAGTGCAAGCATTTCAAGATGAGTTACTCAAAGTCTGTGGGCGTTCACACTCAGTGTCTGATATTTTTGCCGCAGTTGAGCTAATTCAAGAGGTAGGGGTTCCCGAATTTAGTTTGGATTTAATCTCTGGTTTACCGCATCAAAGCTTAGAAACATGGCAAGAATCTTTAGAAAAGGCGGTAGCGTTATCTCCCACCCACATATCCATATACGATTTAACCATTGAGCCGGGGACGGCGTTTGGTCGTTATTATCAACCCGGTTCCCAACCTTTACCGACAGATGATACCACAGTCAAGATGTACCAGATAGCGCAGCAAGTCTTGACGAGTGCTGGTTACGAACATTACGAAATTTCTAATTATGCTCTACCGGGACATCAATGTCGTCACAACCGGGTTTACTGGGAAAATCGCCCTTACTATGGCTTTGGGATGGGTGCTGCGAGTTATGTGGATGGGAAGCGCTTCACCCGTCCCCGGAAAACTAAGGAGTATTACACCTGGGTGGAAGCGGGATGTGTAATTGATTGTCCACCAACTCCAGAAAATGAGAGTTTGTTGGAAACCTTAATGTTGGGGTTGCGTTTGGCTGAGGGTGTGAGTTTATCTGCATTTTCTCAAAAGACACGGGATAAGATTGAGAAATGTTTGCAGCCCTATTTTCAGCAGGGTTGGGTTGAGGTTGTCAAGGGAAGATTGCGCTTAAGTGACCCAGAGGGATTTTTGTTTTCTAATGTCGTGTTGGCTACTCTGTTTGAGAAATTGGAGGAATAATTTTCCGTCAACAAGCAATTTAGTAAACAAAAATTAAATTTCTCCTGTTTATGACTAACATGATTGCTAACTTACTTAATAAACTTTTATTGTTTAATGTAAACTTTTACAAGCAACCCCTACAAGTTGTATTGGATAACAACAATTTCCCTGCAATAATCATGAAGGCAGCAATCATCTGACTCCAAAGATTGTCAAGGGATAAAAGTATTCTTATGCAACACTTAAAATCCGACTTGTCTACCTGCAACCACTGTCAGAATTACGTACCGATGGGGCAAAGAGGAGGCTATTGCACGCTGCTAAGTGTCACCGTCAAAGGTGGATGGAAAGCTTGCTCTTTAGGAACTCCTTTTTTTGCAACCACCGCACAACCCAGAGTTGAGTTAACTCTTAGTAACTGATTTACTACACTTGATAGCATCTGCAAAGTCAAAATTATCCAGCCGTCCCATTTGGGACTTGGGTAAAAGTTCTACCATTAACTAAACATCAGCGATTTTTATCTACACCAATTAAAAACCCTAATTGCTTAAGACAGCGATTATTTAGTTATTGAACTTAAAGATGAATCCTATAAACGGATTATTCTCAACGTTAATGATAACAACTCTTGGCAACAAAGACTAACTCAACAATGTGTAATGTAATGATTGACTCCATGAGCTTTCTTAGTTAGCAAACAATCAACTCATATCTTGCATCAGGGTAGATTGAACAAAAGCGGAATTCGTTCCCAGGTTGAACCTGGGAACGAGAATACTGAGGCTCTGCCTCTTGGTGAAAGATGTGTGTTAACTGATATTGTGAGATGGGCATCTTGCCCGTCCCTCCAACTCTATTAAAACCCTATCAACCACCAGCTACAGCCGGGACAATGCTCACTTCATCCCCATCTTTGAGGACAGTTTGAGCGTTGTCTAAAAAGCGGATATCTTCGCTATTGACGTAGAAATTCAAAAAGCGCCGCAGATTTCCCTGCTCATCGCACAACCGCGCCTTAATACCAGGACATGCTGTCTCTAAAGACTCCAGTAGTTCAGTAATATTACTGGCATTACATTCTAGAGAAGCTTGGTTGTTAGTGAACTTTTGTAGGGGAGTAGGAACTAAAACTGTTACAGCCATAGAAAAGGAAAAGATTTGAATTTTGAACTGTCATTAGTCAATAGCTATGATTAGCTTACCAATCACTAATGACTAATGACCAATGAATGACTAATCACTAAACCAGTACTTGCTGCCATTCCAGCCGCTCCAAGGTGCGGGAACGCTCTAACGCTCTCTCAAAGCTATCAAGTTTCGCTTCAATTGTTAAAGGTTCGCCGACGTAACCTTGCACCGCTTCTTGGGTTTTCAAGCCATTGCCGGTGATGTAAACCACGGTGGTTTCATCAGGATTAATTTTGCCAGCTTCTACCAATTTCTTCAATACGGCAATGGTGGTGCCACCAGCAGTTTCGGTGAAGATACCTTCGGTTTCTGCTAACAGCTTCATCCCTTCGATAATTTCAGCATCGCTGACAGATTCAATGTTACCGTTGGTTTTTCTGGCGATTTCGGTAGCGTAGACACCATCAGCGGGGTTGCCAATCGCAATGGATTTGGCAATAGTGCTAGGCTTAACTGGCTTGATGAAATCCCGTCCTTCTTTGAAGGCTTGAGCAATCGGAGAACAACCATCGGCTTGAGCGCCGCTGAACCGGACGTGCTTGTCTTCCACCAAGCCAACTTCCACGAACTCTCGGAAACCTTTGTAAATTTTTGTGAACAAGGAACCAGATGCTAGAGGTGCAACGATATGGTCTGGCAATTCCCAACCCAGTTGTTCTGCCACTTCGTAACCCAGAGTCTTGGAACCTTCAGAGTAGTAAGGACGCAGGTTGATATTGACAAAACCCCAACCATGTGTATTGGCAACTTCTGAGCAGAGCCGGTTTACTTGGTCGTAGTTACCTTGGACAGCCATGAGGGTAGGGCTGTAAATTAGGCTTCCCAGGACTTTACCAGCTTCCAAGTCAGCAGGAATAAACACGCAGCAGTCTAAACCTGCATAGGCAGCGATCGCAGCGGTAGAGTTTGCCAAGTTCCCAGTGCTAGCGCAGGAAACGGTGCTAAAACCTAACTCTCTAGCGCGGGTGAGAGCAACTGACACTACCCGGTCCTTGAAGCTCAAGGTAGGCATGTTGACGGCATCATTCTTGATGTAGAGGTTCTTCAAGCCTAAGCGACGCGCCAAACGCTGGGAACGCAACAGGGGAGTCATTCCAGTCCCCATATCAATTACGTTGTCACCAGCCACAGGCAAAAACTGACGGTAGCGCCAAATAGAGTTGGGTCCAGCTTGAATGGTTTCGCGGGAGACGGTGAGCTTCAGGGCGTTGTAATCATATTTCACTTCCAACGGACCAAAGCACAACTCGCAAACATGTATCGCTTTGGCTTCATACTCCGCACCACACTCTTTACATTTCAAACCAGTAAAGGCGGTGGTGGTTCCTTGGTTGGGGGTAGTAATTGCCTGGGTCATGATTCCGCTCTTCCTCTAATGTTCCGTCAACATTGGGGCTGATAGTAACACGAGCTATTTCACGAGTCAAACAATCCCGACAAATTTTGTCGGGATTAAAAACCCACTTTCAAGGGCGAGGAACATTAAGGTTCTTGAGAGGAATAAGTAAAAATTCTTACGAAAATTATTTAATTATTTCTACTTATACTTACGCATTTAACTACTACAACTCAACTGCTAGGCGATCGCCCCTCCACTAAGTACAGGACTAACCACGAAAATTTATCTTTCCCTATCTCTAATCCTCAGCAGAGGCGGGTTTCACTCCTATTAGCCTACATCAATTGAATTAATATGGTAAACCCGCCTCTATAACTGCTTGATTTTACAATCAGATTATTGCTTATTTTCACTGATAGAATTGGACTCACGATATCAACGCAATATATCAATGTCTTAGTAGTAATACTGATTTTTAATTATCTACTTCGGAATCACAGGTTAATTTTCTCAAAATTCCTGATTTCTGGGAAACTTACTAGTATTTTTATGAGGGTTATCTAAAAATTTTGTGAAAATACGTATATCAACGTAAATAAATCAACTGATGAGGATGAAACCTGAGTTTTTGCAGAAATTTGCTAGGTGATTTTCGTGAGGCAAGGTGTATTTTTCTGATTACTGCTTTTTCCTAGCAATACAGATGATAAATTTACGAAAAATATATCTAGAAAAGCTATCTACAATTATTATCTAATAACAAGTAGATTTTGATTGAGCCAAAAATTAATATTGGTGTTAAGCTCCATAGAATATTTTTTCAGGATAATTACGCAAAATTTTATTTGATAAATAACTAATATTTAACTACAATTACTGAGGACGGTTTTTACCTAATAAGTATAGATTTTAAACAGTTATGGTTAAGGGTGCTAAGTATCATAGTTCATCTGCTGCTCAGATTTTATTTAATACAGAAATAAAAATCAAGATGAACATAATAAATAGTGTATCTACAAATAATGTTTAATTAATTTTCATCTTTAATTCCTTGAAATCCACAGAGGAATAACCGTAATTTTTTGGCTTGTATTCATCAGGAACCAAACCAACTAACTATTTACCCAATTTATGATGCAATTTCTGCAATTTTGTCTGCGTAATCTCTCATGCAGCATCGAATTCCCTTGCTTAGATATGCAAAATTTCCGTCTAAGTTGGTGTTTCTCCGGCACTACTGACTACAACGAGAGACTGCCGTATGTCTACGCAGAACTAAGTTTTGATAATATTTATACTCATTACTATAGCGCTACGGGAAGCGACTCTGATTCTCAAAGAGGTTCAGGCAGAATTAGGTACTAGGGAAGCTGGGACTAGGGATTGGGTAGATAATTAGCCATTCCCCATTCCCTGTTCCCTGTTAAGAGTTCCCTGTTCCCTATTCCCTATTCCCCTAATTCTGCACAACCCCGTTGTGGCACAATAAAAGGCGGTAATAACAGACGTATAAATAGGTAATTTAGTCAGCACCCCGCTCTAAAGAGATGTGGCTTCTAGCCTCAGACCTTTAGGTAGCTGACCAGCCTCAGTCTTAACGGACTACGTTTTTAGGGTCATGACACCTACGAATGCTTTCCAGTTTGTAGCTCTGTCGTCAGTGGTTAAACATCTTTACGAGGGGTAAGGACGTGCTGCTGACCGAACAAGCCCTCAAAACATTGGCAAGGAACACATTACCCCAGCAATGGGAGTGGTCGGCGATGCGTACAGAGCAAAGGAAGGATTTGAAACGGTAATTGTCCCGTTGAAAGTGCAATACAAAAGCACCCCGACTTCTTTTAGCTCCCGTGTCGCCGCATCTAATCGCATTTTTTTCACGGCGGCTTCCACCGCTTGAGTTGTTTTTCCACCCCGGTCTAAACAGACGGGGCTTCCAAACTTACCAGGAGAGTTACGTGAGTCCAACTGCTCAAACCACAGGTGCGCGGCGCGTGGTTTTCCCTTTTACTGCCATTGTGGGTCAGGAAGAAATGAAACTGGCGCTGCTGTTGAACGTCATCGACCCCAAAATTGGTGGTGTGATGATTATGGGCGATCGCGGTACCGGCAAATCTACCACTATTCGGGCTTTAGCAGACTTGCTACCAGAAATTTCTGTAGTAGCCAATGACCCCTTCAACAGCCATCCCAGCGACCCTGACTTGATGAGCGATGAAGTCCGCAATAAGTTAGACACAGGGGACGAGATTCCTTTAGTTCACAAAAAAGTCCAAATGGTTGACTTACCATTGGGTGCCACGGAAGACCGGGTTTGCGGCACCATCGATATTGAAAAAGCTTTAGCTGAGGGTGTGAAAGCCTTTGAACCGGGACTGTTAGCAAAAGCTAACCGGGGTATCCTCTATGTGGATGAAGTCAACCTCCTCGACGACCACTTAGTAGACGTACTCCTTGACTCCGCTGCTAGCGGTTGGAACACGGTTGAACGGGAAGGGATTTCTATCCGTCACCCAGCGCGGTTTGTACTGGTGGGTTCCGGAAACCCCGAAGAAGGAGAACTGCGTCCTCAACTGCTAGACCGCTTTGGGATGCACGCGGAAATTCACACAGTCAAAGAACCAGCACTGCGGGTGCAAATCGTCGAACAACGTTCTGAATTTGACCAAAATCCCCCAGGGTTTCTGGAACAATACCAAACCCAGCAAGAAGAACTGCAACAAAAAATTGTCAATGCTCAAAATTTGTTGCCTTCTGTAACACTGGACTACGACTTGCGGGTGAAAATTTCCGAAGTCTGTTCTGAACTCGATGTCGATGGCTTACGGGGTGACATTGTAACCAACCGCGCTGCTAAAGCCATAACTGCATTTGAAGGACGTACCGAAGTCACGGTGGATGATATCCGTCGTGTAATTACCTTGTGTCTGCGTCACCGACTGCGGAAAGACCCCTTGGAGTCTATTGATTCTGGCTACAAGGTGGAGAAAGTCTTTGCCCGTGTCTTTGGTGTAGAATTGCCAGAGGAAGCAGCACCAGCCAACGGTACTGGGAAAATGAAAACCGGAGTGCGCTAAATATTAAAATATTTGTCAAAATTTGAAGAAGGACAAAGCATAAGGGGCGCACAGCGGTGTGCCCCTTACTGTACCGTTATATACTCAGATCGGGCGGGGAAACCCCACCCCTACAGCATTAATTATGAGAATTTGGCACTTTTGGTTCAACACTTTCATTTTAGCTAGCCAACATAACCCGCCTCGGTTTGTAGAATTAATGATGTTATTTCTGGCGATAGTCATGTTGGGGATTGGAAGTGTTATACCCCACTGGCCTTATTTAGTACTGGGTTTAAGTTTTGTCATTGGCGCTTCTATTTCTATACTAATCCGGGAAGCGATCGCACCGTCTCCCCAACAGCGCTTTACTCAGGTAGCGGTCTGGCTATTGCTAATTATGAGTATTTACGGTTTTGCGGATTTGGTACACTACCATTGATGTTTAATTGCCACATCTATGTCTATTCACCATCCCTGCATTTCCACAAGCTCGATACACAAATCATTGATTTGATTCAAATCAGGACTATGGGGAAGAGAAGATTGTGCATACAAAACTTCCATTTGCGCCACTAAATTATCAGCCATTTGCATCACTTCTTCATAGGAATATTTTCCCTGAAGAATTGCTTTTAAATCTTCTGCATCTCCCGCTAAATATCTATCAACAATTACTTCCCCTCGGCGTAAAATTTCAACACCGCTGCGAAGTAATCTAATACAATGCATGGCGTGTTTCAAGTCAAACCCTGACTGACGCTCCATTTCTGCTCTAGCTGGGTTACGATTTTCCTGCCAAGATTGGTATGCTTTCCATTCTCTTAAAGCAACTTGATAGTTTTGGCTTTTTTTGAGCAAGCGGATAAAATCACCCCGGCTATTGGTTAAATTTTGGGTGTATTCCAAAGTTTCATCAGCTAAAGAATATTGTTTCAGCATCCCTTTAAAATCAATGTATGCGGTCAATAATTTATATAATTCCTCCGCTTCTTCTAAAAATTCAATTTTTCCCCGAATTAAGTTATAAAGATACTCCAAAAAGGCATGGAGTTCATCTTTTGTTAATGGTGCTTCATCAGCAATGCCAAAATCAGATGGTAATGGTTTCTTTTCGGGTGGATGTAACAACCACTTACGATGGGTTTCCATTTTTTTTATTTGAGCAAAAGCATAACCAGAGTAAGTATGCTTGACTTTTTTGCTTAAAAATAGCTGTCTGTGATTAACTAAATGTTGTCCGACGGTTGTTAAGACAGGATAATTTTTCAGCCACAGCAATTCTAAAACATTAGGATTTGCACCAGCTAATAATTGGAGAACTTTTCTTAATTCATAAATAACAGTATCTTTATTGTTATCTATAAAGGGAAATATCCCTTGTTCATCCCAACCGCTATCTTTTTGTTCGATGCGGTCAAATCCTAAATAATACCTTTTAGGGGCAATAAAAATGCCTCTATAATCATAATCTGAATCTGGTCGATTTAATCCGTAGCCGTGGCTACCAGCTAATCCAATCATAATTGTTCTTTGTTCAACTTCGATTCTCTGCATCGGCGATTTCTACCTTAGTCATGTAGTACTGTTGTAACATGTAAGCCCATTTATGCAGGAGAATTTTGTTAGCTACCAGCTTTTAGTGTATAAATCTGCATTTTTGTAGCAAACGATATTGGCGCATAGGTTGACTTTCTTTACACTACTTTGCATATCCTCGACAAAACATCCGGGGATTGATAGTGTATTCACTTAAACATTTCAAAAAATCCAAAATATGAACCAGGATAAACGCCAGAGTTACTGGCGTGCAAATACGGCTTTGATTAGAAATTTGCTGATTGTTTGGGCGTTTGTATCTCTAGTTTTCAGTATCCTTCTCGTGGAGCCATTGAATAATCTGCGTTTGGGTGGGGTACCGTTGGGCTTTTGGATGGCTCAGCAAGGGTCTATTTATGTTTTCGTGGTGCTGATTTTTGTCTATGCAGTGCAGATGGACAAGCTGGATCGCAAATATGGGATCAACAGGAGGAATAAATAATGTCGGTTGAAGTTTGGACAACGACCCTTGTAATCCTCTCGTTTATTTTGTATCTCTATATTGGTTGGCGGTCTCGTGTACGGGATAGCAAGGGCTTTTTCGTAGCTGACCAAGGGGTTCCCTCCCTTGCTAATGGTGCTGCTACAGCGGCTGACTGGATGTCAGCCGCTTCGTTTATTTCAATGGCGGGGTTGATTTCTTTCCTGGGTTACGACGGCTCAATTTACCTGATGGGTTGGACTGGTGGTTATGTGCTGCTGGCTTTGCTGTTAGCACCTTACCTACGCAAGTTCGGTAAATACACCGTACCTGATTTCGTGGGCGATCGCTATTATTCCAACATAGCTCGTGTGGTAGCCGTTATCGCTGCTATCTTTATCTCCATGACTTACGTGGCTGGACAGATGCGGGGTGTGGGTATTGTCTTCAGCCGCTTTCTCCAGGTAGATATCAGCACTGGTGTTGTGATTGGGATGATAATTGTCGGTTTTTTCTCAGTGCTGGGGGGAATGAAAGGTATCACCTGGACTCAGGTTGTGCAATACTTTGTGTTGATTATTGCTTACTTGATTCCGGCGATTGCCATTTCCCTGCTGCTTACTAAAAACCCCATCCCTCAGTTAGCGTTCGCTTTTAGCGATATTGTCCCGAAATTGAACCAAATCCAGCTTGACCTCGGTTTCCAGGAATACACCAAACCGTTTGTCAACAAGTCGATGCTGGATGTTTTATTTATCGCCATCGCTCTGATGGTGGGAACGGCGGGACTTCCTCATGTCATCGTCCGGTTTTACACGGTTCCCGATGTGCGCTCTGCACGCTACTCTGCTGGCTGGGCATTGCTGTTTATTGCTTTGCTATACACTACAGCGCCAGCTTTGTCAACTTTTGCCCGCTACAACTTGATTAGCACCTTGCACAATCACACGATAGAGGAAATTCAACAACTGGACTGGGCTAAGAAGTGGGAAAACACGAAGTTATTGACATTTGAAGATAAAAATGGTAATGGGCGTGTTGAATTGACGCCAGATAAAAAAACCAGCGAAATCGTCATTGACCCAGATATTATTGTTCTCTCAACACCAGAGGTAGCGAAACTGTCGCCGTGGGTGATTGCATTGGTTGCTGTCGGTGGATTAGCGGCAGCTTTATCTACGGCTTCGGGGTTGCTGCTGGTGATTTCTAGCGCCGTAGCCCATGATATCTACTATAGGATGATTAATCCCGGCGCATCAGAATCCTTGCGGGTGATGGTGGGTCGAGTCATGGTCGGATTTGCGCTGGCGATCGCTGGTTATTTCGGCGTTAATCCCCCTGGTTTTGTAGCGCAGGTTGTGGCGTTTGCTTTTGGTTTAGCAGCAGCGAGCTTTTTCCCGATTATCATTCTGGGTGTGTTTGACAAGCGGACGAATAGGGAAGGTGCAATTGCCGGAATGATTGTCGGCTTGAGCTTTACGCTGTTCTATATTGTCAGTGTTAAATTCTACGGCATCCAGCCGTGGTTTTTCGGAGTTTCAGCGGAAGGTATTGGCACCCTAGGGATGATACTTAACTTCATCGTCACTTGGACTGTTTCCCGGCTGACCCCACCCCCACCCCTTGAGGTTCAGGAGATGGTGGAAGTCTTAAGGATGCCTGGTGACGAACCACCAGCAATTGCAGAACTGGATGAGGAACACTTGGATTAATCTCATATTTATGGTGAAGTAGACAATTGTAGGGGCACAACGCGCGTTGTGCCCCTAGCCGTGTACATGACTCCCTATTCCCCATTAAATTAATCTATCTACTAGCACCCCCAGTCCTAAACCAGCAAGGGAAAAAACAGCCACCATCCAAAAACATTGTCCTTCTTGCACACCAGCACTTTGAGCATCTAATCGGGCTAAAATCACAGCGCAAGTCAGAACTAAGCCGTTGACAAAAGCGTGGAACCAGGTAATCATAATTACGCTCACAAAAGCGATGGCAATTGTGATCACGAAAGACCGAGCGTCAGATTTTAATAAGATATTCAGGAAGTTTCTCAGACGCCACCAAGGTAGTGTCAAAGCTGCGACCCAAAACACGATAGCTACCACAACCCCCAACCAAACTAACCAAGGGGGACGCAATTGAGATATCAACCAGCCTAAGCTAGCGTAGGTCAGTAGCAATAGCGCTAGAGAAACCCAGGGAAGTCTTGTAACTATAGACATTTATCGATATTCCCAGTCAATGGGTCTTATAGTCTCAAAGTACTCTAATATTTAAGGCGGTAGACGCTGGGATTATACAAACGAGTGTAATCTTGTCCGCTGGCCTGCTAAAAAGTATTAAATATTTTCTTAAACATTTGTAAACTGTTAGCAGCCTAGCCAAGTGTCACGTCTTATGAAGGAATTCTCATGAAGCAACTTATTATCGCTGAGCGTGTATGTCTCACTGGTCATATTTTGGCAAAGGCGTTTGGACTAGTAGGGATTCTACTGGTCATCCCCCATGCCGAAATAATTTTGAACTTAGCATCCGTCGGCGAAAGCGCCATGCAGTTGAGCATGGCCAATGGAGGAGTGGTTGATATTATTTTGGGCGCAGTTGCTGTTTGTATCTATGCCTACCGAGTTCTCGGATGGCGTAATTGGTTAGCGTTTATGCTGCCAGCTATGTGTATATCTTTAGGCAGTGAATTACTGGGAACTAGCACCGGATTCCCCTTTGGGGATTACAGCTATCTCAGTGGTTTGGGGTATAAAATTGCCGGTTTAGTACCCTTTACAATTCCTGTGTCGTGGTTCTATGTTGGCTTGTCATCCTACCTAATTGCCCGTGTAGGTTTGAATGTCGCCCAAAAGCCTAGTTTAATTCGTCACATTGGCGCTGTAGCTGTCGGTGCGGTATTGTTCACCTGCTGGGATTTTGCCTTAGAACCAGCCATGAGTCAAACGAGTTTTCCCTTCTGGTATTGGGAACATCCCGGCGCCTTCTTTGGTACACCATACCAAAACTATGCTGGATGGTTTGGTACTAGCGCTCTGTTTATGAGCGTGGCTGCACTTCTGTGGGGGAAAACACCAATTAAAGTCCAGCGCTCCCAACTCAATTTACCCTTAGTTGTTTATTTGAGCAATTTTGGCTTTGGTGCTGGATTAAGCTTGGGTGCTGGTTATGTAATTCCGGTAATTCTGGGGTTAGTAATTGGTGTAGTTCCCGCTGTAGCACTGTGGTGGAAGGCTCAAGGTATATCTTCTGGGAGTGTTGCGGTGGAAGGTGCAACCGCTGAAGTCTCGGTAGCGAGTGTCGAAGTTGCAGTTAAATAAACCTCCCGTTGCGAACAACTACCTCTGCGAGTGAGTTGACCACCATCGGTAACTACTTAGATGCAAGTTTCTCATCTGGCGGCTATAGAAACATAGCCGCCGTTTCTATTGCTACATGTGAAATATTTTTACTGTGAACAATATCACCATAGCTAGCGCGATCGCCCAGATTCTGTTACTTATCCAAGTAAGTGCAACTTTCCTTCTGCTGTCCCGTCTCCTCAAGGGACCGTTCCGTCAACGACCGATTCAACCAGACGCTCCTAATCCAGAAATTTTGGGTAGCGTCAGCATTGTGATTCCGACTTTAAACGAAGCGGAACGTATTAGTCCTCTGTTGAAAGGCTTAACTCAACAAAGCTACGAAGTCCGGGAAATTATTGTCGTCGATAGTAATTCCCAGGATGGTACCCCAGAGTTAGTCAAAGCCCAAGCGCAAACAGACCCCCGATTTCGCGTCATGACTGATGACCCCTTACCCCCTGATTGGGTGGGACGTCCTTGGGCTTTACATAATGGCTTTTTGTCCAGTAGTCAGGGTAGCACCTGGTTTCTGGGGATGGATGCCGACACCCAACCTGACCCTAGTTTGGTGGCTGGGTTGGTGAAAACTGCCCAAGCGCAAGGATACGATTTGGTGTCCCTTTCACCCCAGTTTATCCTCAAGTACCCAGGGGAATGCTGGTTACAACCCGCCTTGTTGATGACACTGCTATACCGCTTTGACCCTGCTGGTAGCCGCACAGAACAGCCAGAACGGGTGATGGCGAATGGGCAGTGTTTTTTGTGTCGGCGCTCGGTTTTAGCGGCTGTAGGCGGTTATAGCAGCGCTAGGGGGTCTTTTTGCGATGATGTCACCCTCGCCCGGAATATCGCCGCTGCTGGTTTTAAGGTGGGCTTTTGGGATGGAGCAAAGGTACTGAAGGTGCGGATGTATGAAGGTGCAGTGGAAACCTGGAAGGAATGGGGACGCAGCCTCGACTTGAAAGATGCTTCCTCCCGCGCTCAAATTTGGGGTGATTTGTGGTTACTTACCTCAGTTCAGGGTTTACCTCTGCCGATTGTACTCAGTTACATGTTATTGGGATTGGGGCGAAGAGACCTCACCACTACGCCGCTAATAATATTGTTGGCGTTAAATGGGTTTCTGGTAGTTATTCGCTTCGCCTTGCTGTTGGCGATCGCTCCTTCCTACGACCGCAGCCAAGCTTCCTGGGGCTGGTTATTTTGGCTTTCCCCCTTAGCTGACCCTTTAGCAGTGTTGAGAATTTTCCTCTCTGCTCAAACTACCTCGATTCAGTGGCGGGGAAGAAACTATGGTGGGTAATGGGTTATCGGTTATGGGTTATGGGTTATGGGGAGAATTACCAATGCCCCATGCCCCATGCCCAATGCCCAATGCCCCATGCCCCATGCCCCATGCCCCATTATTCCCCACTTCCCATTCCCTCCTGCACCTTCACCAGGTCGGCGCGTTCTAACTCCCAAAGTATCTGATTTCCTTCTCGGCGTACCCGTGAAACTATCCAGTTTCGCCAGCGCCATTCGTCACCACGGCTGGTGACGGCGCTAGCGTGAACGTCCATTAAGTCTGCTAGTTCCGAACTGGTAATTAAGAAGCCTTTTTCAGCAATTTCGTCGGCAATACGCAGAGTTTCGACTAGATTCCGTAGTTGAGCCACCCTCATCTCGCGGGGTAGATTTTCGTTTGCCGCGTTACTAGAGGGGGTGGATGAGTCTGTCATGGTTGTATTTGAGTCGAAGAAGCTCGGCACATTTGTATTTTTGTAACTTATCGGAGAGTGACCGTCAAAATCAGATATTTCTGTTACCGCTATTTCGATTGTTTTGGATGGAACGACATCATAAGTGTGACTTAGTTGCTTCAGGGATGGGCTGATACCATTAGCATAGGCACGGGCTATCTGGTCACAGCGTTCGTTACCAATGTTACCAGCATGTCCCCGGACGTGTTGCCATTTCACTTGACGGCTGTTGAGTTCGTCAAGGATTCCTAACAAATCTTGGTTAAGGACGGGTTTGCCATCAGCCTTTACCCAGCCTTTGTTTTTCCAGCTTTTTACCCATTTGGTGACGCAGTTAATTAAGTATTCACTGTCGCTGTAAAGGGTGATGGGTTCTTGTTGTCGGTTGGCTTGCAGGTATTTTAAGGCTGCTATGGCTGCTTGCATCTCCATGCGGTTGTTGGTGGTTTGGGGGGAGGCTTCACCCATTTCGTGAATGCTACCGTCGTTGAAGTAGATAACGACTCCCCAGCCACCGGGTCCTGGGTTTCCGGTGCAAGCTCCGTCTGTGTATATGCTTTGGATGGTACGTTGAGATGGCATGGTGAAAGGTTTTTTTCGCGCCAAAACGCCCCAGCGAAGCGAAGCCCCGGAGGGGCGTTAGGACGCCAAGAGGGATTAGGGGTTAGTGGCGAGGTTTGTGGAAGAAGTTTATAGGGTAGCACACCTGCGATCGCTTCGTTGCTGCTGCCGGACAGCATATATTTCGGGAAGGTTGAGCTACTTTGGAAAAAGTGAGCGCTCTACTCGCATTTGCTAGCAATATCGCAAGTTTTTGCGCTTATAGTGGCATATTCTCCCAATCATACTGTCATTAATTGTTGTGCTTGCTTAGTTATCAAGCAGGTGGATATTTTAGCCAAAAATTCAATTTACATCCATATCGAATTGTTATGCTATTCATTTAATAAATCATTGTTTCTTTCGCTACATTTAAACAATAGACTTTTTTGATAATTATTAGCAAAGTAGTTAAAATAACTAGGTGATTTTAGGTTATATTTGTTTTTGGTTACATCCTACAAATCAGATGCTTGCTAAGTTCATGATTTTTTTATGTTTGAGAGTAGTTCTTATTTAAGACTTTACAATCTAATCACGTCATCTCCGTGATTTTACGCTATTTACTGCTGAGCTAGGTTTATTTATTTTACTATTGGGTGCTTGGGTAATTGTTTGGAGTATCGATAAGAATCATTATGATTATGCTGTTATTTACAAATTTCATATTATAAAATAACAGCATATCTGGGTAAACATCAATTGAATTGAGAAGTAAATCCGATGCATAAACTCATGATTGCCAGCCTAATTACTTACAGCTTTATTACTTGCTATTTTGCGGTCAATTGGTTAATATTTTCTAGGCGAAAAGTAGATTCTTCCTATGCTGAAGAAACATTTTTATCTTTAGTTGTTTTTAGTATTACCACCTTGTTTTGGCCTTTGGCTGTTATGATATCTAGTTGGAAAATTCTTCGTGACCAAAAAATAGAATTTACTGGATTATTTAATGTTTTATTGGCATTCTTTATATTTGGGATTTCCTACTATCTCATATAGGTGATTGCTGAGCAGGAGCAACTTGTTAAACATCGTCAAAATAAGAGGGAAGTCAGGTATGTGAGTGTTATGTCTATTTATACTCACTTACTTATTCGTCGTTTTCTTCAAAGTTAATCCGCGCATAAATCTCGCGACAACTAATTTGAAAATCCAGAGAATCTAGCAATAAAATAGATTCTTCTCCTTCATACTCCTTAAAAATCCATTGTCCTGCTGTGTGTTTGGTAAATTGTTCCACAGCAAAACTATACTGGTCAATCATGATATATTCCTGGAAATCAGGAATTGAGCGGTAATATTTAAACTTGTCTGTTTTGTCGTAGTCTTTAGTTGATTTTGATAAGACTTCAACGATTAATAAGGGATTGGTAATAGTGGTTTTGCCAGATCCCTCATAGACAGGGTTTCCTTTAACTACCATGACATCAGGATAAGTATAGAGACGATAACGGGGTATCCATAAGCGGACATCACCGATATATATGTCATAATCTTGACCTTGTATTGTCAAAGGGAAGCGTCTGCAAAAATTAAGTGCAATTTTATTATGGTTAGTTGTACCACCTGTCATGGGTATAATTTCTCCATTCCTGTATTCGCTTTTGTGTTCAGCTTTCTCTTCTAATTCCAGATATTCTTCTGGGGTGTAGTAGCGCTTTTCAGTTTGTAATACCATATTCATTACCTCAATCTTGCGATCGCTATATAGCTAGCCTATATGATTTGTACAAGAACCCTAACCCCTCTCCCTTTGCACCCAAGAGCGGCAGCCCAAATTTCTCGTTCCCAGGTTCTACCTGGGAAAAAGATTGGGGAGGTTCTACCTCCAGGAGTGCAAGATATGAGTTAAACAACTACAATCAATTTTGCTGAGGAAATGCTACTGGTTGCACTGCCAAATTGAGAGCTTTTCCATCAGCACTGATGATAAAACCGGAACCCGTACCTTTTTCCACATGCTTTTCTTGGGGTATAGGCATTTGGGAACCAAAAAACTGACGGAAAAACGGGTCATTAAAAGCATTCGGCAATTCAGTTGTGACTGTACGGGAGGCGTCAATTCGGACTACGGCTGGACCAACTTTTTTGACAACTTCAGTAATAAAGTTTTTTGTATCCGTGTCATCTGTTACGGGGGTGGCAGCATTTACTGGTGTGGCTACTAGGTTAGATGGCCTTTGAGAAACCAGGTGGTTGTGGTCAGCAAAATAACCGCCAGCAAAGGCAGCCGCAGCACCCAGCAGCACTAGGGATAGAGAACCAACTGCTTTTTGCCAAGGTGCAGCCACAAGGTGAATCTTACTTGTAGATATATCTCGATTTCGCGGTTCAGTTTGCATTTGCTTGCTACCAGGATATCAGGATTTACCAAGCAGCCCAAAGGATGTATAGATGTATATCTTTAGGGCTGCTTGTATTTCCCAATGTAGATAGCAGTTATGAACCGATTGTGGCAGCCCTATGGCATTGCTGTGAAGAATAATTCGGAATTCTTAATTTCCCATTGATATTTCATCTATCCACAGAATAATTACGAATTACCCATTATTAATTAACAATTAAAGAATGGTCTTGCTTGTTGAGTTGAGGAGAGTTTTTCCTCCAGGGATGCCCAATCTTGCTGTTCGATGAGGTTAATAAATGCATCTAAATTATGCCGATATTGGTGGAGCGATCGCAACAATTGTTGGCGATTGTAATGTGCCATCATCATTCCTAATTCTGGGTTTCCCCCGCCGACACGGCTGGTATCGCGAAAGCCGGAACTAGCTAATTTTTGGGCTAATTGCAAGACTTCTGGGTCGGATTCACCCATACAAGCAGTAATCAAAGATGCACTGACCATAACTGGCAAATGTGAAATCCAGCTTACAGCTTGGTCGTGGTGTTGTGGGCGACAATGATAAATAGAAGCTCCCAGAGACATTACCAATTTTTCCACAACAGAAATGGGGTTTTGTGGAGTTGTTGGCAGTGGTGTTAACACATAAGGCTTACCAGCAAATAAATTATGCTGTGCAGCTTCGATACCACTGTCTGCGGTTCCTGCCATTGGGTGTCCACCTATAAAATTACTCCAGAGGGGAGCGATCCCCTCTACTATGGGAGTTTTCACGGAACCGACGTCGGTTAACACTGTATGGGGAGAAAGATGCGTTATTAGCTGTTGCACTTGGGGAACAATAAGTCCCAACGGAGTACAAACAAAGATAACTTCGGCTGCTGTTAGCAGGGAGATGTCAACACTAGCGTCATCAACGCAGGAAAGGTCAATTGCCTTTTTACATGTGGATTCGCGCTTGCTGACTCCGAGGACTTGATGTCCTTGACGGCGGAAATCCAAAGCCAAAGAGCCGCCAATCAGTCCCAACCCCAAAATCCCAATTTTCATTTGCGATTTCGACATCATCTCAATTCCTGAAACTCCCTTAAATCATTTGCATAAAAACACGATAATGCAAGCTGTTCAACTATAAAGTTGGCATCATGTGAGGAAGCCCCAATGACACAAGAGGAACTGCTAGAAAAATATGCAGCAGGAGTCAGAGACTTTACTGGCATTAACCTCAGTGAAGCCAATCTCAGAGGTGCAAATCTCAGCGGTGCAAACTTCAGTACAGCTAATTTAAGTTTGGTTAACTTTAGTGGTGCAAATCTTACCGAAGTCAACTTCACTCAAGCTAGGCTGAATGTTGCGCGACTGAGTGCAGCAAATATGGCAGGTAGTAATTTCAACAATGCTAGTCTGAACGTTGCTAATTTGATTAGAGCTAATCTCAGTCGCGCTTCATTGATCAAAGCTTCCTTGATTCGCACCGAGTTAATTAGGGCTGACCTGAGTCGCAGCGACTTGAGAGAAGCAAACCTTACAGGTGCAGACCTGCGGGAAGCCAAACTCCGCCTAGCCAATCTCCGACGTGCTAATTTGAGTGAGGCAAATTTACGCGGGAGTTCCCTAACAGGAGTAAATTTTGAGCAGGCTAACTTAAACAATACAGAAATGGCCAGAGTAGACCTCAGTGGTGCAAATTTACGTGGGGCTGAACTGCGACAAGTGAATCTTAGCCGAGCTAACCTTAGTGGCGCCAACTTGAGTGGTGCTAACCTCCGTTGGGCTGATTTAACTGGGGCTACATTGCGTTGGGCTGATTTGAGCAATGCTAAATTAAGCGGCGCTAACTTAATTGGAGCAGATTTAAGAAATGCCAATTTAACCAACTCTAGTTTAGTTCATGCTGATTTAACTCAAGCAACCTTAATTAAGGCAGAATGGGTAGGTGCGGACTTATCAGGAGCTACTTTAACGGGAGCAAAACTTTACGCTGTGTCACGCTTCGGCTTAAGAACCGAAGGTATGACCTGTGAATGGATTGACTTAAGCCCCAGCGGCGACCACTCAATAGTTCAATACTTTAACTCAGAAGAATCCCGTGCCTTTTTTAATGAAACTCCGCCTACAATTCGGATAATTATTGATGCAGCCTTAGACCATGCAGCCTACTTGGAACTGGCAAATTCTTACTACCAAATTGCTCAGCAATATCCGGGTGTATCAGAACCTCCTAGTATTGAAATTGGTCGTCGCCGGACAGAATTGATTTTCCGAGTTGATAGCGATGCGGCTTTATTTGCCACAGCTTATATGCTGATTCTCCCTTTTAAAGATGCTGCTACAACTCAACAAAATATTTTCACAATTGTCCAAACTCTCATGTCACAAAATTTAAACAATTTAGGGATAAAATTACCTAATCGTCTTAAAGATGTCAAACAATTAGTGGAAGTGGCAATTCTCACGACAGACCAAATTAAAAATAAATTTAACTTAGTGGAAAAAATAGCAAAAATAAACTTTTTTAATGCTCCAACTCAGACAATTTTAACTAATTCCAGCGCCCAAACGTTGATGATTCACTATCATCCTCACTTCGGCAAACATTTTATCAATCAAACTGATGGTAATCTAGCAATTGATGATGAGTATCCCAATGAAGCAGCTAAATTTCATCTGCCATCCGTCAATAAGGTCGTAGATTTTGTGAAAAAATTCTATTACATGGAAAATTAATAGTCAAATGTCATAAATTCAGCAGCCCATGAGTGATGATTTGTGACTAATGACTCTTGACATCAATAAAAATTTGTGGAGGTGTAGTATGAGCAATATCTTTAATAAAATGATGGGGCGGACTCGGTTTGTAGTCTGCCGTGTGTTTCTCCATCTTGCTGGTGCGGAAGTAGCTCCTATTTTGGGCATTTTAAACCGTGCGGCACGGGAAGCAATTGACTTTGAAGGCGACTTGGAAGTATTGGGAGAACAACTTGTAGATATCTGTCAAACACTACTGCAATACGACGAATATTGGCTTTCTGCTGCTAACGAAGGCGATGTATTTTGGAGTGAAGGAGAGGCTGGGGATTATGTCAACGAATTATTTACAGATTCAGCCCAAAGATATCTCAGCGAACCAGATTACCATTCTAGTTCGGCGTTTAATGAACCCTTATCCATCCCTGTAACTCGCAATGTCGTAGTGATGCTTACTGTTGCTTTTGAAGGAGAAGTACCAGATTTAGAAACTGATTTATCGAACGTTCCGGCGCTGAAAAATGGTTTGAAAGCTCTAATTAATTTACACTATAACCATAAATTCAGAGCTATTCAGGTACATTTTTCTCCTGCTCAATTGGGGGATGAATTAACTACCGACCAACTGTTGCAATATTACCCAGAACTAATTCCTTTGTAAATAGGATGAAATGGGGTTCACAAAATTTTGTTTGTAGTGAGGAATGCGCGTCCTCCCAATAAGGGCTGTTAGCGGAGCTTAGCGCCAGCCATAGCCCTTACTACAAACAAAAAACGAGAACTATATGTGACACTTGCGTAAGTCCTAATAAATAGGATGAAATGGGGTTCACAAAGTTTTGTTTGTAGTCAGCGGCTCTATCTAGCTCTTTGTGTGAGGAAGAGCATTGGTGACTACAAACATCAATTCATGTCTCAGTGGTGTAAGTCCTGATAAATATCGGTGATTTTCCCAGTCCCAGTGCGGCAATCCCCATAGCAATCACATGTAAATTTAGATTAAGCTCGGAGTTAGGGTAACGATTAAATCATGATGGCAATTTTGAGGAAATTTACCGTTCTTTTTTTAGCAGTAACGCTGTGCTTGACTACTGTCGGTTGTGGGGGTGGGACACAACAGCAAACCGCCACCCCTAGAGCCAACAACGCTAGCCAATCCTCTGCTAATACCCGGCTGAATGATGGTAAGTATCCTGTCCAACAGGCTACTTACAACGATGCTGATGGGTCCTACAGTTTGTTTTTACTCAACGCTACACCCCCGACCTTTAAGACCGAAAATTTACAAATGGCTCGGCTGACTGACGAGCAAATTAAGGCGGGTGAGAAAACCTACTTGCAAGTGCAAAACGGACAGCCTGCTTTATACCTCACAGAAGACTTTAAAATCGAGTACGTCCATAACGTCACCGAAACCAAGACTAATCCCCAAACGGGACAGCAGGAAGTAGTTGTAGTCCGCCAACAAAGTGGCTTCTGGGCGCCGTTTGCGGGAGCTTTGGCTGGTCAAGCTATTGGGAGTCTGTTGTTTAGACCACAGTACTACGTTCCCCCTGTCTACCAACCAGGAGGAGTGCTGACGGGCTATGGTGGTTACGGTAGTTCTTACGACCAAGCGGTGAGTCGTTATCGGGAACGTTATAATGCACCACCCGCAGCCGTGAGAAACCGCACTACTTTCCGCACTACTGGTAATATTAGAAGACCTTCCACTACTAGCGATAGAATCCGGACTGCACCGCGTACAACCACTACCAACCGTCCCAGTGGCTCTGGTTTTGGTTCTAGTACCCTGAAACCCTCTGGTAAGTCTAGTACTCTCAGACGCCCTTCTGGTAGCAGTTTTGGTAGCGGTGGTGCAGGTCGTTCTGCACCCCGTCGCAGCACTGGTGGTTTTGGTAGCAGAAGACGGTAAAAAAGTCTAGAGACGCGATATATCGCGTCTCTATATATTTATGCTAAAGCTGCTACCGCAGGTTGTTCCCAGCGCTTCATTACCTTACCCACTACAGCCAGTTCGGTCATTAATGCATCAAACTTGTCTGGTGTCAAGGATTGGGGTCCATCGGATAGAGCTTTCTTCGGATTGGGGTGAACCTCAATCATCAGGGAGTCAGCCCCAGCCGCTAGGGAAGCCATAGCCATAGAAGGTACAAACTCAGCCCAGCCGGTACCGTGGCTGGGGTCCATCATAATTGGTAGGTGAGTCAGCTTGCGTAATACTGGTATTGCTGAGATATCCAAGGTGTTACGGGTGTATTGGCGGTCAAAAGTACGGATACCCCGTTCGCATAAAATCACATTGGGATTACCAGCTGCTAGGATGTACTCAGCAGCCATCAACCAATCTTCAATAGTAGCTGCCATACCCCGCTTTAGTAGCACTGGTTTGGGCTGCGCTCCGACTTTCTTCAGCAGGGAGAAGTTTTGCATATTTCTTGCACCTACCTGAATCACGTCCGCAACTTCAACGATTTTATCCAAGTCCGCTGCATCCATGACTTCGGTAATGATACCAAGTCCGCTGGCGGCTCTTGCAGTTGCTAACAGTTCCAAAGCGCTTTCGCCGTGTCCTTGGAAAGCGTAGGGGGAAGTACGGGGTTTGTATGCGCCGCCGCGTAAAAATTTTGCTCCCGCTGCTTTGACTCTCAGCGCTGTCTGGACAATCATTTCCTCATTTTCCACGGAGCATGGCCCAGCTACAACAGATACAGGATGCTGTTCGCCAATGATTACCTGTCCATTGGGAGTGTTAACTACCACTTCACTGGCCTCACCGTGACGATACTCGCGGCTAGCTCGTTTGAAGGGTTGCTCGACCCGCAATACCTGCTCAATCCAGGGGCTGATTTCTTGCATTTGCAGTGGGTCTAAATCGGCTGTGTCACCAACTAGACCAATGACTACCTTGTGCTTACCAACAATTTTTTCTGGGGTCAGTCCCCAGTCACTGAGTTCATCCGTAACACGGGTAATTTCCAGTTCCGGAGAACCAACTTTCATTACGACAATCATGTTAAATTTCCTACTAGATTGAGTTTGTTTTCAATGCCGAGAAATTGCAACCTAAAAATAATTATTTTATAGAGACTAGCCTTTTGCTAATGGATAGTCAGCATAAAGTCAGAAAACGCAAAAGTTCTATATAAATTTTGATGCGATCGCTTGCTGGAAAAACCGGGAGCCTAAATCTCATTTCGGCTTCCAGATTCATCAAACAATTTCTCCCGTATCCCTAAACTACTTATGAACTGAGTGTACCAAGAGGCATAAAAGTTTACTGATAACTACTATCCCTGGCTCGGTACTCAGCAAGGATTGGACTCAGGATATCGGGGTTTTTAGTCAGCTAATACCTGAGCGCTATTAACTATACTTTATTTTGCCGAGATTGACGCCAACCCTCTACCATAATTCCCCAGTTAGTTTGAACCTCTTCCCAGCCAATCAAACCTCCGACTCTGTTCACATCCCAAGAAGCAGAGAGAACACCGTAGGTTATCCCGACTACACCCAACCCAAATAAGCCCATATTCACCAATAAAACGGCGATGGGCGATAATTTTATTCCAGCATAGATAATCAGCAGATAACTGGCTATCAAGGTACTAATACCTAAAAATGTCGGTACACCGCAAAAGATAGCTACCCGACGAATCATCCGCTGGCTGACCACTTCCGGAATTGCCATTTCTTCTCTGGTGTAGGGTGGGTTTTTCAGAGCCTCTTTCCCAGATTTTGAGTTGGTAGCCGATGATTTCTTTTGAGATTTGTTGCTGGTTACGGGGGGTGTATTTGTAGCCTTCGCTGGTTTTTGGCGTTTTTTGTTTGGTTCAAACGGTAAAGGTTGACGTTCTGGTTCGGCTGACATGTGCGGTAGTCCCTATATTTTAGCCACGAATACCGAGACGACTAATCAAAGCTTGATAGCGATCGCGGTTTTCCGTCTGGATATAGGATAAAAGACGTTTGCGCTGTCCGATCAACCTTAGTAGTCCCCGGCGGGAAGAATGGTCTTTTTGATTAGCTTTAAGATGTTCGCTGAGGCGGTTTATCCGCTCAGTCAGCATAGCGATTTGCACTTCCGCAGATCCGGTGTCAGTTTCGTGAACCTGGTAAGCGGAAATTAATTCTTGTTTGCGCTGTTGCGTCAGTGCCATGATCGAATCTACTTAACTCTTTAAAATTTATGCAGCAACCTCTCATATTATCACAGCCTGTCAGGCATCTGAAGCATAATTTTTTTGGTGGGGATGGATTTATAGCTTCTGTGGTTATGCTACTGTCCCATCCCTAGTCCCTTTTACCTGACCTTGGGAGTACCACAGGGATAGGTTGCGACTCCCTGGTCAGGGGATGAGATTTTATCCCCTGAGTTGGCTTTGGCTGCTAAATAGTCCCTCCGCAACCGTTCCATCATTGCTGGACGCTGGTCGTATAGTCGCTTCAGAGAACGGGGTTGACACTGGTTGAGTACGTATGCACTAACTAAAGGTAAAGCTATAGTACTGTCGGTGTAACAGACAATTGTACTGGGTAACTCTTCCGGGTCAATCTTACCCCAGCTTACTGCTTCCGATGGTGTTGCTCCAGACAAGCCGCCGGTATCGGGACGAGCATCGGTAAACTGGATAAAGTAATCGTGTCCTCGCTCTTCTAATCCCAGTACCTCGTGCAGTTGAGGCTGGGTTTGCAGTAAGAAGTTCTTGGGACTACCGCCACCCAGAATCACCGCAGCGCTTTTACCCTCGACACCTGCAATAGGTGACTCGCGAGCTAAGTAGGCGATCGCTGCTGTTTCATTCACGTCAATCGCCGGATCTAATACTAGATTAGAACCTTCCAAAGACAAGGCCGCCACGTTCATCCCAATGGAACTATCTCCGGGAGAAGATGTATAAATCGGAACTCCACACTCATAAGCTGTTGCCAGCAAGCAGGAATGCTTGACTCCCAATTGCTTTTCCACTTCCCGCACATACTTACCCAGCAGATAATGAAATTCCGCCGTCCCCATCCGCTTCTGGAATGGTTCTGCTTGTAGAATCTTGCGGATAAAGGCATCTGTTTCTAATAGTACATCATAGCCAAAGATAATGTCATAAATACGGATAGTCCCCTCTTTTCGCAACTTGACATCATCCAAAAACGGATTACCTGCAAATAGTTCAAACCCTAAGCCATAGTGCATATCGTGGTAAAGATTTGCACCAGTGCTAATCATCCAGTCAATAAACCCGTGACGCATCAAGGGTGCAAGCGCCGAAACCCCAAATCCGGCTGGTGTCATCGCACCGGAAAGGCTGACTCCCACCGTCACCCCTGGTTGGAAGACATCCTGAGTCAGTAATTGACAAATTTCCCGCAACCGCGCTGAATTGTAGGCGGTGAAGTAGTTGTCAATTAAATCAACTACACCAATATTATTTGGCATCGGTACGGGTGCGATTTTTTTACCCTGATTTCTCGACATTTTCGGTTTTTACCCACAATAATCACAATTGACCTCCCTCCCCTTGATTAATACTCCCCCTCCCAGAAGAGCGGAGATGGGAATTAGGGTTGGGGTCTGGCTCGCAGAAAGCATGATTGACACGCCGAATCTAATCTTAGCTAATTCGGGCAGAAGCCTCACGTCTAATCCGGAGGGGAGCGGGTTGTTCCAGGTGTATGGGATTCCACCTATTTAATCCACTGGACTTGCTTCACTTGCTCCCAGATTTGATAACGCGCCCGAAAGATTAACCAAGCTAAAATTATACCTGCCTGCCCGTTAACAATTAAGGATGCTTGTCCTGTCCCCACCAAGATGGCACCTAGGAAAAACAAGAATAAGATACAGCGCATTAATTGTTCTGGGAAATGTTGGCGATCGCCTCCCCGACGATAAATCAAGTAGGGTGTCCAGCGAGCCACAACATAAGCTGCAAAGGACATGGCACCGACTATACTAGTTGCGGTGACTAGCAAAAAGCCAAAGCCTTTATAAAGCTGCAACAGGGGATAAAGCCACAGACGGGTCTGAACATCGATAAAGTTATATATGTGGTAAGTCCAGCGCACTGCCAACAACAGACCTATCCACAAGCCTCCCTGAATCCCAAGTTGCACTGGATTTATCTGGAAACTTAAATCTTCCCAGGATGCTAAGCTTCCTAGACTATTAAGTAACATTAACCCAGGAATAGCAAAAAATATCGCCCAAATCCAGGGCGACGAAGGGTCATAACGGTTGATATAACGCTGATAGGTAGGTGATAGCTTGGGCTTTGCCTCATATTTCTCAGCAATGCGGTCATTTTCGATATACCCTACCTCATAGATACACCAGAAGGACAACATCAGAAACAGCATACTCAAGGCATGGAACAGAGGCACCTGACTTACCCAACTGGTAGCTAGAACGAGGGACAACCAATCCTCATAGAGAACCACTCTAGCGAAATAGTTTTCCCCAGGACGCTTAGCCTTTTCCAGGTACAAAAAGGGGAGGTAAGCTTCTGCTAAGGCTGGTTGATAAACGGCTTCTGGCCATTTAACTAGACAGGGATGGGCTACTTTTGCCAATAGTTGGTTATCATCCGTTGAATCTGTGATTACAACCGACTCTTGAATAGTCTCTGGAGTAAGAAACTGTTGCGCTAGAGCAAGTTTACCCTTGAGGCGATCGCTCAACCCTCCCCACGACAAACGACAGCCAATCAACTGATTCACTTGCAATGGCATAGCTGCCAAAATCGGTTTGACGATGGGATAAAAACCTAGGGTAGCGACGATAATCTCCGATGTCGGCTTTTCCTTCAAAGCTGTAATCAAAGCTAGATTGCTTTGCGTCTCGGCAAGTTCCCTAGCTCGTTTCTGCCACAGTAACAGTGTCCAAGGAAATAATAACGTAGCTAGCACCACCCGCAACCAATCTCTTGCTTCCGCACGTATACCTGGTAACCAAGACCACGGCTTTAGCTTTTCCAATACGAGCAACAAAACTACAGCTATAGCTCGTGGTTGCAGACTATTGAGGTATTCTTCTGTCGAATTGCGAAGTAGTAATGTTTCATCAAAATCTACTATTACCGGAGTACCATCTGTAACATCGTTAAGAGTCTCCAGGGTTTCCTCAATTGACTTTAGATAATTTTCAGATCCTGTTGTAGCTTGAGTTAACACCGACTCGTTTTTTGGCGATGGATTTACTGATGTATCAGTAGATGTATTCATAACTAGTGCAAACTTGCTGTAATCAGTTGCAAATAATACAAAACCTGCCAAAGGTAGATAAACTTTGGCAAGGTGATTGCAATACATTTATATATTATTCCGTGTTTGTTTTAATTATTATGTAGACACTGTAAAGTTCAATGTCATGTTGAAATAATTTTCTTTGACTTGGAGTTTGAGATCAACTCTAACCAGAGGTTTCATGCAAATTCTGCTCAAGCCAAATGGTATACGAATTCCCAATTAAACAGGTCTGTGAGAAATGGAAATATGTGTAATATTAATTACGCTGCATCAGTCGTAAGTAAATATAATTCATGAGATATCACTAAGAGAAAACTAATAATTTCTCAATTGGGTGGTGAAAAGACTCTATAAATTGATAAATTTTTTGGTGATTTTTGGCAGATAAATCCAGAAAAATGTGTAATATGAACTTGATTTAATTTATTTTTAGCATTCTTACCAGAGTTACAGACAGAAATAGAATTACAAGTGTCTATTTGCTGGTTAAGTGTAATAAGCTACCCCATTAAAATTTTTTGTTGTGTAGCGATAGACAAGTCAGGGATTTTCGACTCGGATGTCCACATAAGAATAGAATGTAATTTATCCTGCTAGTCTCCCTTGTTCTCAAGAGTCCCATTCTGATGAATCCTGAACTAGACACCACCGCATCGGTCGAAACCACTAGCGATGCAGCCGTTGCAGAGTTATCTTCGCTCTCGGATGAGCAATATCGCCAAAAAATGCAGCGTCGTCAACAAGTACAACAGGTACGAGTTGCCAAAGCTGCTAAGGAAAAAGGTTTAATTATTGTTAACACTGGTAACGGCAAGGGAAAAACTACAGCAGCGTTAGGAATGGTGTTGCGATCGCTTGGTCATGGATACAAGGTAGCGATCGTCCAATTTATCAAAGGTGCCTGGGAACCCTCAGAAAAACGGGTGTTTAGTTTGTGGCCAGACCAGTTAGAATTTCATGCTATGGGTGAGGGCTTCACTTGGGAAACCCAAGACCGAGAACGCGACACTCAAATGGCACAAGCTGCTTGGGAGATATCCCTAAAATTTCTCCGCAACGGTGAATTTAAGTTAATATTGTTAGATGAAGTGAATGTCGCCCTAAAATTAGGCTACTTAAATGTCGAGCAGGTGTTAGCTGGGTTGAAGGAAAAACCAGAAGACACTCATGTTATCCTGACTGGGAGAGGCGCACCAAAAGATTTAATTGAACTTGCAGATTTAGTCACAGAAATGACCCTGGTTAAGCATCCTTTCCGGGAACAAGGGGTTAAGGCTCAACCAGGAATTGAATATTAATTCCTGATTGAGCCTGTTGTAGAGAGGTTCCTGTTGAACATCTTTACTAATAGGGTTTGTTTCCAATATGACATATTAGGAATTATGCTTACACATGCCTAACATTCGCTGGTCGTTTTGGCTGACCTGAGATAGCTGATGATAGTCTTTTAATTGTACAGAGTAGGGATAGATAATCGGCTGCTCGCCAACACCCATAGCTGGATTTCCCACCGCTGCAACTTGAACTGGTCCTTCACCGTTATCGGGAAATCCCGCAACCATCATTGCTAATTCGCCACTTTTAATAGAGCCATTGAAACAACTAAATTCTGATTGGGGCATATATAATGCACCAACTACTTTACCCCCTTTGACCTCAAATACGATATATTCTTCACCCAGCTGGTTTGGTTGGGGGGACTTACCATAGACATACATCCCATCTTTTTGAGGAAAATTCCCTTTAGCGGCAAGGGTGACATCTTTTTGAGTCCCGCGCAGCTGGGTTAGCATTTGCTGAGATGTGGTGGAGATTTCTAGTTCTGGATTTTGCCTTGCTTCGCCTGCAACGGCGGAAATAGTTACACTTAACACCAAGCCAGCGATGGGTAAGCTTAACTGGCGATGGGAAAGGGACAGCCATTTACGGATATAGTCAAGCACCCTACTTCTCCTTATAAATACTTAGTATGTCTCTGGCGATTGGTGACGGGAAGCTGTTAACCAATAACGAGCTTGGTTACGGCTAACTTTTACTACAAAAAATCAACTGGCAATTCCAGAAAAAAGCTGTGTTGTGAAAATCTAGTTTGTATAAATCGAGTAATAACTCTGAAGGTAGATTTACTTTAATAAAATTTCTGGGTTGCCAAAGCTCACGCACCTGCGTGCGTGATATTTGAGATATTACTAGTTTACTTTTGGGGGTTCATTGTACTCGATCGCACCAATTGTGAGTTAATAATCACAACAATATATGATTTAGATCACAGGCATTATCCCTGGTATCTGTAGATATGGATACAGAAAAAGCCTCTAAATGGAGGCTCAAATGCATCATGGGGTAGGGCATAGGGAGCATTGCCAACTATCTTCCTAGTCCCTAGTCTCCCCAGTCCCCAGTCCCCATTAACTAGCAATGTACTCTTGGACATTCGCGCGTCGTCGGCGTAGATGAGCAAGGGCTTGATGTTCTAATTGGCGGACTCGTTCGCGGCTGAGGTTCAGACGTTCGCCGACTTTCGCCAGAGACAATTCTTTGCCGTCTTCTAAGCCAAAGCGCAAGTTAAGTACTTCTCGCTGTTGGGGGGTAAGTTCTGCTAGCAAGATGTCCAAGTCACTCCGCAGAGATTCCTGAGTCATGTAATGCTCTGGAGATGGACCTTCATCTTCTAGTAACTCTTGCAGTTCCGTGTCCTGGTTATCCCCAACACGGACATCCAGCGATACTGGCTGGCGTGCCATATTGAGGTATTCACGGATTTGGGCGGGTTCTAGCTCCAGTTCCTGAGCAATTTCCCCTGGAGTGGGACTGCGACCAAGTTTCTGAGCCAGTTCCCTTTGTACTCTCTTGATTTTATTCAGTTTTTCGGTAATGTGGATGGGCAAGCGAATTGTGCGTGCTTGTTGAGCGATCGCCCGGGTAATTGCTTGGCGAATCCACCAGTAAGCATAGGTGGAGAACTTGTATCCACGGGTGGGGTCAAATTTCTCTACACCCCGCTCTAAACCTAGAGTTCCTTCCTGAATCAGGTCGAGAAACTCCATGTTCCGCTTTTGATATTTCTTCGCAATAGCAACGACCAAGCGTAAATTTGCTTCAATCATTTTCTGCTTTGCTCGCTTACCTCGCTGCACTGTGGCGGTAATCTCAGCTTCAGGTAGATTCACCTGTGCAGCCCATTCTTGATTTGTCGGTTCACGATGCAGCTTTTTGTGTAACGCCTCTTTAGCGTCCAAAAGCGACATCATTTGTAGCACTTGTTTGCCATAGACAATCTCTTGTTCGCGAGTCAATAGGGGCACACGACCGATTTCGCGCAGATAGGTCCGCACCATATCAGCCGTAAATTTAGTGTTAGCCTTTTCCAGTTGGGTGTTAACAGTGGGCATCGGCGCGTCGTCAACTCCGTATCAAATAAGTAATTAATGCTTAGGACAGATTTAGAAAGGTAAGGTTATATAACAAGACATTAACGATGCTTAGGAAAATTACACATCCTACAGAAGATGTAGAGACGCTTAGTCAGTAGGATTGGTTTCCCTATCCGCCCCTAGTCCGTTAAGTCTGTTAGCAGCACTGTTGGTTTTCTGATAATTCTTGCTTTTGCTGCTCCTATCAGGAGCCTACCTTGGGTAACATGCGTTTTAGACGATCATGACTCGCCCTTTTGGGCGTTATTAACACGAAGTCAGTATGAGTTTCTTTATCTATACTATGACAATTTTAATCAATAGTAAAGTGCTAAGCCAATGTTTTTCTTTCGCTCAAAATAAAATATCTGGGCTTTGTGAACACAAGTTTTTTCCTGATGTAGTAGTTACTATTCTATAATTATCGATTACCCTAAAAATAAACAGCAGGTGTCCAGACGGATAACCGAACCCGTGAACACCTGAGTGTGGCGAAATATTACGAATAAGTCATGAGTCATGAGTCATGACTCATTAGTTATTAGTTATTAGTTATTAGTTTCCCATGCCCCATGCCCTATGCCCTATGCCCCATTACCTTAGCCCTAATTCCCACAGATGGTATTTAACAAGAAGGGGGGAATTTCTTCAGTAGACAGTAGTTGTTGCACGGCGTCGAGTGCGATCGCTTCCTTGACCATGCCAAAAGGGCTTGCACCTTGTTGATTCTGAGCGATAGTCAGACCACCGGCTTGGGAGATTGCTTGCAAGCCAGCGGCACCATCACTACCAATTCCCTTTAATAGCACAGCAGCGGCTGACCTACCATAGGATTGGGCAACAGAGTTAAACATGGCTGAAATTGAGGGACAGTGCTTCTCGGTAGCTTTACACTTAGAATCAATGAAGTTACCCTGAGCGTTTAATTCTAAATGATTCTTCTCAGGGGCAAAATAAACTGTTCCTGGTAAGGGAGTCTCACCAGGTTCGGCAATTTTGACCCGCACCGAACAAGTATCAGACAGCCAGCTGACCAATCCTGGTAACATCCCTTCACTGACGTGTAAGGTACAGAGAATAGGTAAGGGGAAATTCATCGGCAATTGTTGGAGAATATGCTGTATGGCTTGCATACCCCCAGTGGAAGCCCCAATCGCAATGACTCTGATGTGGGAGGTAAGATTAGTAATCAGGGGGACAGTGTTGAACGGCTCAGACTTTATCGGCTTGACAGATAAGTTCTGAAACTGAGATTGCTGTTTGGCAGTCACTCTCATTCCCGACAGTACTTTAATCTTTGTGACCAAAGCCGCTTTTAGTCGCTCGTAGTCGGTGGGTGAACCTGTGGTAGGTTTGGGGAAAACATCTACAGCCCCAGCTTGTAGCAGACGAAAGACATTATCAACGTCTGTTTTTTGGACAAAGTTACTAATTACCAAAATCGGACGGGGGTCAGAAGCCATAACGTGCTGGGTCAATTCCAGACCATCCATGTTTTCCATCATCAGGTCTGTACAAATCACATCAGGCTTGGTTGTGGTAATCACATCCAGTGCTTCTTGACCGTTACGAGCGGTACCTACCACAGCAACTTCTGGAGAAGAATCGAGCAATCGTTGCAGAATTTCCAGAGCCACCGGGGAATCTTCCACCAAAACGACTTTATTTGGAGATGCGGTCATTTAAATTAAACTCCTCAATGTATCCAACAAAAGTTCTTGCTCAAAATCACCTTTAGTGATATATGCATTTGCTCCCGCTGCTGTGCCTCGGCGTTTGTCATCCTCGGTTGCCAGGGTTGTGACCAAAATTACTGGTAAATCCTTGTATTCCGGGATTTTGCGGATTTTGGCAGTCAATCCCAGCCCATCTAGATTAGGCATTTCCACGTCTGAGATAACAGCAGCGAAAGTCTGATTTTGGAGTTTCTCCCAGCCATCTTCACCATCTTGTGCGACTGTCACCTCGTAACCAGCCGCTGATAAAATTCGCTTCATCTGGGTACGGATGGGAATTGAATCTTCCACCAGGAGAATTTTTGGTTTTACCTGTGATGCAGCGGCTAACTCCTTAACGGTGATGGATACAACAGTCTTTTTTGCGGACTTGAACAAATCCACAGGATTCAGCACCATGCACACTTGTCCTGTACCGAGAATTGTGGCACCGGAGATATTTCTCACCCGTTTGAGTAATTGACTTTGGGGCTTCAACACAATATCTTGCTGTTCCAAAATATCGTCTACTAGCAGAGCCAATCGCTCTGAATCTATACGTAATATCACGCAGTTTATGCTTTTATAGGCAGACCTTAGCGCTGGGGGTGATGACGGTATTTTTACAGGCAACCCTAGTAAATCAGCTAGCCAGACCACCGAAATAGACTGTTCTGCAAACGGCAGTGTTTGGCTGCCTTCGGAAGCAAAAATTTCCTGGGGAGACACCAGTAGCATGGTGTCTACAAATTCCACGGGTATAGCGTAGGGAGTTTGATTTAGCTGCACCAGCAAGACATTGGTGGTGGTCATGCTGTTATTTAGGGTGATGCGGAACAAACATCCCTGACCTGGTGTAAATTCTACCTCGATAGTCCCCTTGAGTCGCTCAACATTGGCACGCACCACATCTAGACCAACTCCCCTACCGGAAATCTCAGTCACAGCAGTGCGGGTGGAAAATCCCGATGCAAATATCAGCGCCTGTATCTCCGAGGTTGGCATGTTATTCAGTTGTTCAGGGGAACGAATCCCCCGTCGTACCGCTGCTTGTTTAATCGCCTCTAAATCTAAACCACGACCATCGTCGGAGACTTCAATGGTGACGGTGTTGCCAGTTTGATAAGCGCGCAAGCGGATAATAGCTCTAGGGGGTTTACCTAGGCTCTGACGCTCCTGAGTTGTTTCGATACCGTGGTCTATGGCATTACGGAGCAGATGGAGTAGCGGGTCTTTCATTTCTTCCAGAATCCGCTTGTCGGTATAAGTCTCTCCACCTTCAACAATCAGCTTGACTTGTTTACCCTGTTGCTTTGCTAAATCTCGGACGGTACGAGGAAAGACATTAAAAATAGTAGATAAGGGTAGCAGTCGTAGGGAACGAATACCTGACTCTAGTTCGTTGGTAACAGTTTCCAGTCGAGCAGTATTATCAAAGGTGCGGTTCCGCAGATGCTGCAAAGCAGCCCCTAACTGTTCCATCCGCTCTGCTAGTAAGTTATAGAAATTTTGCACTGGTTGTAATTCCGTACCAGAAGAACGACGGGACAGTTCCTCAAATCCTAAACGACTGACATTGGCTTCACGGTTCCACTGTTCCCATAGGGAAATGATTTTGTCTATTTCCCCCAACCAATCTGCTACCTGAGCTTTAGTCACCAACAATTCACCGGCTTGGGTAAGTAACTTATCCAGTCTTTTCGATTCAACGCGGATTGTGTCTAGTTGGTCTGGTAGGGGATTTGCAAACTGGTCAGAAGCAATGGTGGGGATATTTTCACCCCCCTCGTCATCAGCAATATCTTCTGCTTTTAGCACCACCCCCTCTTCGTTACTTGTATCAGTGTCACTGGGTATCTCCATTTCTTGTCCATCAACTGCCATCAGTTGAGCTAAGACATGGAAAACACTCACCCCTGATGGTTGTCCGGTTACAGCTTCTTGGGTGATTCTGCGAATAGCATCCAGACCTTTATACAAACAGTCAAAGACTTGGGAGGTGAAAACCCGCTCTCCCCGCTTGACACCAGTGAGAATTTCTTCCATTTGGTGGGTCAGGGTTTCTGCATCTTTTACCCCCAACATCCGGGAATCACCTTTGAGGGAGTGGGTTTCCCGCAGCAATACTTCCAGTTTCGACTGGTCTTGGGGATTTTGTTCCAGATGCAGCAATCCGGCTTCTATTTTCTGGATATGGTCTGCACTGGCTACTTTATATAAATCTCGCAGTTGTTCATCTTCTATCTTCATAAATAATTGGCAAGCATGATTTGTAATGGGACTGGGAGGAAAATAACTATTCACATCCCTACTATTCCTCGTTCCCAGATTCAACCTGGGAACTAGCGTCGGGAGCTAGAACCTCCCGTGGTGCAAGATATGAGATAACTACTATTCACATCCCTACTATTCACTGTTCCCATTCCCTAACTGCTAAATCACCGCTTGAAGATGCTTAGCTGCTTGGTTGAGGTCTTCGGTAGCCTCTTTCACATTGGTGATACCAGCCACGGTTTCTTTTGCACCTAAGTTGATAGCGTTCATTGCGGATACTACCTGCTGTACAACAACAGCTTGCTGTTTTGCGCTTTGAGCAATTTGTTGGGTGTTGAGGAACACGTTGTTCATCGCATCGGCGATACCATTAAAGGTTTCTCCCGTTTGTTCTACTAGGTTGATACCCTGTACGGCTTTCTTGGTGCCTTCATCAGTCACCATGATGGTGGAGTTAATCGCTCTTTGCACTTCGTTCACCAAAGTCTGAATCTGATCAGCAGACTTGCGACTCTGGTCAGCTAGTTTGCGAATTTCACCTGCTACTACCGCAAAGCCTTTACCCTGCTCACCTGCTCTGGCTGCTTCTATCCCTGCATTCAGGGATAGCATGTTGGTTTGGTTTGCCAAGTCCGCCACTAGGTCGGAAACTATAGAGATTTGGGTGGTTTGTTCGCTCAGACGGATAATTTGGTTAGCGATCGCTGTTACTTGGTCTTTTAGTTCAGAAATACCTTCGATTGTCTGACCGACTGTCAGAGTTCCTCCCTCTGCGAGTGATAAAGCTTGCTGCGCTCCTAAAGCAGAGGTTTCCGCTTGTTGGGCAGATTTAAGAGCAAAAAATCCCAATTCTTCTATTGTGGTGGTGGTGTCATTTAGGTTGGAAGACTGCTCTAAGAGAGTGCGTTCCTGCTCGAAGACAGTGGTAGCAATTTTGCCGGAGTTGGCATTAATATTTTTGACAGATTTAAATATAATGCTGGAAATATTACGCCCAAGTAGAGTAGCCAGAACAGAAGCGATGAACAAGGATACAAATAACGTAACTATCAAGACAAATGTCAATGTTTGAATGCCTCTCTCAATTTCTTGGTATTTTTCATCGGCTTCTGTTTGCTGGCGTTCTAACAGTTGATTAAATGCCTCAGCTGCTGTCAGCGCAGTAGGATTTATAGTATTCGATAGGTACTTAATTGCTTCTTCATTTTTATTTGCATCCACTAGCTCGAAGAACTTAGGTCTGGTCTCGGTATAAATAGTGAATGCTGTTTTTACATTTGCTAATAACTCTCGTTCTTCACGAGTAATATTGGTGTTACTGTAGTTGTCCAAAAACCTATTCATTTCCTCGAATAATTGTATATCTTCACCTTTTACTCCGTTGCGATCTTCCACTTTCAGCAAGTAGTTTGATTCGTTGGAATGTAAGTTCCACAAAGTAGCTTTTGCTTGAGAAATATTGATTGAACCCACCACTTTGTCTTTATGGAGAATTTTCGCATCTTTAGCCAGTCTCAGGGTATTCTCCCAGCCCACAAATCCCACTCCGGCAATCAGTAAAATCAACCCTGAAAAGCTAGTAAATAATTTAGCACGTACCCCAAATTTCATCTATTTATCCTTTTCTTTTATGAATAAATTGTATTTTTTGAGTAAATATACTTTTTTATACTAATTGCTATATTCGCAAACTGGCATTCAATTTGCCTAATCATAATATATATTTACAGTTAATCACTTTTATATTATAACGATTATGTATTTTTTTATTGATAAAATTGCTATTAAAATTCTTCTGCTAGCAATAATTTATCGTTGCTAAAAATTTTCGATAAATCCAAAATATGCAAAATTTTTCCATTGAAAATAGATGTTCCCTGTACGTACTGTTGACTGTCAATTGAATCGCATAGATTTGAGCGGTCTATTTCAGAAGTTTTGAGATAAACTAATTCAAGCACTTCATCGACTAGCAATCCCGCAATAATATCTTCTACCTCAGTTACTATAACTTTAGAGCCAATACCAATAGGTGTTAAAGGCAGATTTATAAATTCGCGAATATCGACTAAAGTAACTATTTCTCCCCGTAAATTCATATTCCCAACAATATGTTTTGGGCAGCAGGGAACATGGGTGAAATTTCCCAGGTTAACAAATTCCCTCACCAGTTCCATTTCTACTCCAAAGAGTTGATTATTGAAGCTAATTACTGCTAGCGATATCAGCTTATTTAGCTTATATTTATCTGTAAAAAATTGACTATTTTTATCATCATTTATTTCAAAAATGGCTGACTCTTCTAAGTTTAAATTCTCATAAAATAAGTGATTTAATAAGTTTTTTTCTGATATTTTTGCTTCTAATTTATGTCCCTCACTTGCTAACTCTTCTGCTATAAACTCTATTTGGCTTTGCATATCCCAAATGAAAGTTAATAAAGTGTCTGGTTGAGGCACTAATAATTCAGATTTAAGAAGCACAATAATCCCTGATTCTAGCTTGGCAATACCCGATATTAATTGCGAATTAACATCGGCAATTATTTCGTAGGATGGTTCCCGTTCAATCACTTGGCTATCTAGTTCTAGCATTTCATTTACTTGATGCGCTAGTATGCCAATCTGTAAACCTTCCCACAGAATAACTATGACATAATCACCCGAATTACAATGAGGTAAATTATGATTTTGAGAACAATTAATTGATAACACAGGCACAATTTGCCCGCGAAAATTAATAATTCCCAGTACATCTGTGGGTGCTTCGGTGACGGTTGTCAATACTGGCATAGGTAAAATTTCCTGAACCAGCCCAGCCTCCATCCCGTATTGCAAATTATGCAACCTAAATGTTAGGTATTGCTTGTTTTCCATTGAGTTATTTTAAATACATATTTTTATTATTTCAGGATTGGAAAAAAAACAGCGAATCTGGGAGTGTGAATAAGCTATGTCTAATATACTGATTATTCAAGAAATGTCTAGAGATTTATATTGAAGAATCTTTGAAGTTAGGTTGAAGATTTATATAGTTAAAGTAGTTAAAGTTATCTATTTTTAAATCTAAAAGGATGATGTATAAGTTTTAACTAATAATATTTAGATGAATAGTCATGCAAATAGCAAGATTCCCAACTTCTTAAAGAAGTCGGGAATCTGAGTCTGGTAATTAATTGATAATTAATAATTATTATAATTTTTATCAAAGAAGCTGTCCAAAATTCTGGTTATTTTGGACAGATGCTCTTATTTCACTTTTCTAATGATACACATGTCTGGTAGGGGCAAGGCATTGCCTTGCCCCTACGTATAATAATCACCTCAAAAAAATGCCCAAATTTTATTAAATTTGGACAGTGGTACGTAATTTTAATGATTAAATAAAACTGGTACTTTAGGCTGCAACAATTCACTATTCCCCAGCTTTGATTTTTTTTCTTCTAGACATTTCTCCACCATCTCCAGCAATTTCTGTGGTTCTACTGGCTTGATTAAATAATGAGTTGCACCCGCAATTTGACCCCGGAGTCTATCAGAGAATTTGTCTCTCGCAGTAAGCATAATAATCGGGAGATGCTTGAATTTGGGTATGCTGCGTACTATACGGCAGAATTCCAAACCATCAATATCCGGCATGGTAACATCTAACAACAAGAGTTCCACCGTCTTGGTGTTGATTAGCTGGAGCGCATCTGTTGCGTTACTTGCTAAGAGTAGGTGATAGCGATCGCTCAAAGACCGCTGAATCATCGCTTGAACTATCGGACTGTCATCAACACTTAAAACTATCGGACGTTGCTGTTCAGTTGAGGGTAGTTCTGTATCGACAGGTGTTTTTTCCCGGAATTCAACCCAACCTGATGCAACCCAAACCCGATAAAACCGTGCCAGCACTAAGGGGTCTTCCCCTAGTTGTTCTGCAATGTCAACTAATCTCCGCTGACCATCCACCCACTGTAGCAAATGCTGTCGCGCTGACTTATCGTTAATTCCTTCCAATCCGTGGGTTGAAAGTTGGGGAATAGCTTCTATCGAGGGTATTTTTGGTGCCAGTAGTAACCATTCTTGTTGACGGCGCTCAACTTCCTGCATTAATTGATACAAATCAAGCCCGTGATGGTCATTGCCATAATCCAAGTCACACTGTAATGTGGCGTCTAAATGTAATTCACCGCCATAAGGTAATGTTTGTTCTAGTATTTGTATAACTTGTGTGCGAACAATATTTTCTATGTCTTCCCACTTAAATACTCGAATGCGAACCATATTATCTAAAAGTTCGCGATAAGATGATGGGTTTTGTAGCTTTGGTGTTAAATATTTAATGGCGTTCTCAGTCCAGCTATGATTGAGCTTCTTCCCAATCTGGCTGGCTAATTCTTGATTATTGGGAATGCCAAATCCCCCGTAAACAATTTTACCTTTATTGAAAATGAAAACCCGTGACAATGGCTGAGCAGAGGAAGTTAAATGTGCATCTATATAAACCTTTCCACTGAAAAGCTGATATTGTAAATCTTCCAGATGATTATGTAATTGCCCTGATTCATAATGTGATTTTTGTTGCATAATACTTGAGAGCAGCGGTTGTAGATTTACCTTGCTCACACTCCCATCAACTGCTTGACCTAACCACTAGAGCTAGTAAAAAACTCAGTGGAATAATACCAAGTCAACCAGCTATAAGGCTGGATAGACAGTGGTAGAAAGTTTTGGATAAAGTTGCCCAGTTTTTTCGTGTTTTGTCTCAACTATATACTCAAGACTCACCAGATGTCACCCACAGATACTCTCGTTGTTTAATATTCTTAAAGTATTAGTAGGCAGTGGGGGAAGGGGAATGATTAGCAATGACCCATGAGCCATTACCTATTCCCTAAAATCCTAAATCAGCCCGTGCTGGTTCAGCAGCAGCGAATACTTCTGCATCGGGTTTCTCTTCCCAGTCCACATCGGCAATTTCTTTGTAAAATTCGGTGTCGTAGGGACGGGTACGCACGACTACCGGCATGGGGACGGCGTGACCTAAAATTAATGCTTGTTGCTTAGAATCTAGTTTTGCTAAGACTGAGCGCAAACTCCCGGCACCAGAGACACCAGTGAAAATCGCTTCAATGTCCTTGTCATCGTTAAGTAAGGCGGTGATGCGGGTGCCTATCTGGGACATGACTTCATTATCTATACCAGAGGGACGCTGGTCTACCACCAAAAGGGTAACGAAATATTTCCGCATCTCACGAGCGATAGTCCCAAAAATAGTACTTTGGACGACGCTGGGGTCGAGGAAGCGGTGCGCTTCTTCGATGGTAATCATCAGTTGCGTCGGTTTATCGTTGGGGTTTTTGGAGTGTAAAAATTTTTCGGATTTGCTGACATATTGTTGGTGAATTCTCCGAGTAATCATATTCGTCACCAACATATAAGAGAGCATATCGGACTGGGAACCGAATTCTACGACTACGTTTTTCCCAGCTTCGAGCGATCGCATCAATTGATTAATATAATTCTGCGGACAAGCAGCGCGCATATACTTCAGGTTATCCAGTCGCAACAGTTTGCGTTGCAGTGCGGTAATCGAACCTTTGTGTCCCCGCTTCTCTTCACAAAATAGCTGGATTTCCTCGTTGGTCATGTTCAACAATTGCAGAATCCAGGATTTACCAAACTCGGCACATAAAATATTGGCGTTATCAATGCTAGCGTCCGACAGTCCTAAATCACGACAGCATAGTTTAATATCCTCCACCTCGATTTGGTCGTAGCTCAGGTAGAGTTCTTGAGCGTCGCGGATACCCCGACGCTTGGTGGATTCTGGGTCGAGGGTGTAGACTTCGACTTTACCGGGGAATAGCTGCTTTAAGCCTTTGACAGTGCTAAACTGTTTACCTTCTGAAACGGCTTCCCAACCATACTCAGAGTGCATGTCAAAAATTAAATTTACCGCTGCATTTTTGCGGATAGTACCCGCTAAAAGTAACCGCGTTAGGAAGGATTTCCCGGTGCCTGATTTGCCAAACACCCCGTTGCTGCGTTCGACAAACCTGTTTAAATCGATGCACACTGGGACATCCATATCTAAGGGTTTACCGATGGAAAAATTCTGGCGTTGCGGGTCGTCTTCCCAACCAAATACAGCCCGAAAATCCCGTTCGCTGGCTTCGTATACTTGACTGAAGTGGGTAGGAATAGTTTTAACGGGTAACAATTCCATTGTGGTGCTGGTTTGGGGCTGAAAGGAAGCCAAACCAGTCACCGATGGTACGAAGGGGTTGACAGATTTGCCGTTGGTTGCACTGAAAGATTCCTGAGATTCGGGAGTGAACATTAACATTGGCGCTAGGGTAATAGTGCCATAGGTGCCGCTACCCGCTAAAATTTCCCGTAAGAAGGTGTCTTCCCAACTGGGGGGATTAGCAATAATCCGCTGATTTGCACATCCCAATGCGACATCAGTTAACATGCAAAAAAAGCGCGATCGCACCCCTTGAACCACGAGAAACTTTCCTACCCGCATATCTTCTACAGAGACATCGGGATGCAATCGCACTTCTAATCCACCTGTAAGCGAACCTTGGGTGACTGAACCGAGTGGGTGTTCCAAATTCATGGCATTGTTAATTAAGGGTCATTAGTCATTGGTCATTAGTCATTAGTCATTAGTAGAGACCTTCTGCCAAAGCATCTGTACAACAATCAACAAAGGTGCGTTTAACTTGTACACAGTTAATCTTGAGCAGTTTCCAGTTGTTTCGTCAAGAGTATACTGTGGCATTTTCCGCTGTTTGTATTGAATAACTAATAACTAATGACCAATGACTCATGACTAATGACTACTCAATATTTATCGAAGTTGGGGCACTTCCACTAGTTGAACCAGTTAAGGGTTGGCGATATTGAGTATACAGGCGATCGCGCCAACTAAAAAATGGTTCGTACAGCGGATTATCTGCCAACCCTGGTACGCCTTTACCGGCTATACTAGGTGGCAGATCCAGATAGGAAGCTGGAGGAAATTTGATTAATATTGATAAACCAGCGACAGCGAAATCAGCCAAGCTAGGTTCATCTCCTAGGAGATAGGGGCTATCTGCTAATAGCAAACATAAAGCTTCTAAGTCTTGCTGTAAGTCAGCCATTGCAGATTGGATAGTATCTACACCCAAACCGACTCCAAAACCCAAAGCTTTTAATAAATCATTCGGTACTCCTTCCACCAAAGTTTTCAGCGCATCAGGTATGCTTGCAGGTAATAAAGACTTGCGGAAGCTTTGGTCTTGACTAATAGCCGCAAATAGAGCTTTGCGTCCTTTAATACCAATTGACTCATCTGCCCATTCTTCCATCAACAAGCATAATCCCCGTTTTTTTGGTTCACTGGGGATGAGCGGATTTTCTGGATAGTGGGTATCTAAATATTTAGCTATTTCTGTGGAATCGGCTATATATTTATTTCCATCCTTCAGCACTGGAACTTTCCGCTGTCCCGTCAGACGGAAAATTTCTACTTGACCAATTCCGGGGGTAACTTCAATTTTGCGATACGGCAACCCTTTGTAGTCTAAGATGAGGCGGACTTTTTCCGAATATTGAGATAATTCAAATTGGTACAATTCTAGCATTTGTCTCTCCTCTTGTTTCTTGGGTCTTGATGCTTATTTAAGCATTTTTACTCCTCATATTTTTAGATTATAGATATTAATTTCTGGTTAATTCCAGTTAATTTCTGCTGATTTGATTTATTCTCAACTCTTTATTTTTTTATTATTGTATTTTCCAGTGATTTTTACTTATTTTTCTATATATTACAGTAATTTTTGTTACCTTAATTATTATAACAATCCCATTTGACTTACAAACTTTGGCTGTTCAGATGACCGACTTCTTTAAGCAGTCGGAAATATTGGCGTTTACAAGTCCTGATTGTTGATTCATACAGCAAAACTCCCCCATGCCCACTCATGGAGGAGTATAACTCTCTATATCAGACTGGTAAATATTGTGTTACTAGGCTATACGTTGTGCCAATAAACCCCAGATAAACAACAAAACTAAGGCACCAAGTATAGCAAACATGATACTCGATACTGACATGATTCCAGCCGCTGTGGGAGCTGTTGAAAATATGGCGTTACCCAACCATCCTCCAATAACTGCGCCGAAAATTCCTAACAGAGTAGTAGCAACAACTCCTCCTCCTTGCTGACCAGGATAAATGGCTTTTGCAATTGCTCCAGCAATCAGACCTAAAGCAATCCATGATACCAGAGTAATCAACGACATTGTTGTTTCTCCTAAAGGATTTGTGAAAGGATTTTGCCAATTCTTAAGTTACCAGATGACTAGAAATCCAAGCCTCTATCGTAGGGAATAAAATTACTTTACACAAATTTACTGGCTGAGGTTTTTTACCTGCTTACGAATATAGAAAATCATAATTTATCTTCTTTGTCAATAACTCTAACTTAGGTCTGATTGTTGATGGAGTGAGTCGCTGGTCTAGACAAGTGTCTTGGAGTCATGAACTGCCACGATTACGAAGGAAAATATTGTTCTGTGAAACCAGACTACATCATTTACTGATGAAGGTAAAATGCGGTTTTGGTAAGGCTTATCCTCACTACATATCTTATTTTTTTTAGAGAACTCCAGAAAATCAATTGTTAATAAAACATGAAATATTTTTGAGATAAATACTAAATTTATGTAGCGATTTAACCTTTTTCCCAACTTATCTATCATCGCGACCCCCTGTATATTGGGGCAAAGAAACATAGATGCCAAATAAATATCAGGGTAAATGCATTGGCTTTTATCTGTGCCTATCTACTTACAGGTAGATTTTCAATTTGTCAGCAAAAATTAAAACAGAAATCAGGTAAATAAGATATTATATGACAGATTTACAACTGTCACATTAAACCAAACTTTGGCAACAAGTTTTAGTTGTGCGTTTGGCAACTATAACGATTACCAAAGAAGTATTATTATGTTACAAACATAAATCATACTATATATGAATTGCTTAAAATTCAGCTTTATTTAACTTTACATTCTCAGTTATAGATAACCGCCGGTATAAATTAACTTGTATAGCTATCCGCGCATCATGGGTGAGAAATTAGATCCCCGACAAATGAAACCGAAGTCGAGGAGCTAAGGATTTGCATTCTAGCTGTTGCAAATAGGATTGCTAGAACTTAGGTGAGTATAAATATTGAGCAGCAATTATGGCAGATAAAATCCCAGGATTTTTAGTATTAATAGCCACATGTGACTGAGGGTTTTCCTGGAAATATGACATTCTGGGTGAAATTGGCGCTGAACAAAAGGTATTTTAACTGGGATATCTTGGTTAGTGGTCAGACAGTTTGGGAGCATCCGGAAATTGGCGAGGTTTTACCATCTGCTGAAAGGATGACAACGAGGGTCTTGCTAGAACCAGAAAGTAAGTCCGTGTTGTACTGTAAAGTATGGCATTGCTTAAAATCTTGTCAGGCAGTGTCCAAAAGCTGTATATATTCTGCAATTGAAGGCAAAGCGACATTTATGAAGCTCAATCACATAGATTTGCTTTCTAGGTCGGTTAGGTGGACTGGAATCGCCGGTGTTAGTCTACTAAGTCTGCTAATTAGCTTACCTGTAGGGGCGCAGGGTAAGCTTAATCCTAACCCTAGTATTTTTAACGAGCCTCCCTATGCGGGTAAACCCAGGGTTTCACCAGGTGAAGTCACCCCTGCTCCAGCACCTGTAGAAACACCTGCACCGACACCAACTGAGACACCTGTAACACCACCTACACAGGAAGGACCAGCCCCTGGAAGCCAAAGTGGTCGTCAAGATGTGATCTCGCTAGCAGAAGCAAATGGTTCCTTTAAAACCCTCGTCTCAGCTTTAAAAGCTGCTGGACTGGTAGAAACTTTACAAGGGGAAGGTCCGTTTACTATTTTTGCACCCAGCGACGCAGCCTTTGCTAAATTACCCCAAGACGCTTTGAAAGAGTTGATCAGCGAGCCACGGCATCGGGATGCTTTGAGAAAAATCTTGACTTACCATGTGGTACCAGGTCAAGTATTATCGAGCGATATCAAACCAGGGAAAGTTAAAACCGTCGAGGGTAACACCATCGATGTCAAAGTCAATGGTGCTAGCGGTGTGATGGTAAATGATTCTAAGGTTGTTCAACCTGACATCAAAGGTAGCAACGGTGTCATCCATGTGATTGATACGGTACTGTTACCTCCTGACGTTTAAAAGCCTTGAGTTGCTAGTTGTTTCAAATACCTGAGTTTATAACTAGCAACTTGGGTGTGAATCAGAAATCCCCCATCACGCTATCTACCGTAGGACTTACGCACAAGTAACGGAAAAATCAACCTTACTAGAACACAGAGAACACAGAGAAATAAGAGTGGAGCGAGATTTTTTGCGTAAGTCCTATACCGTTAAAAAACAAATAAAAAACAAATAAAAAACAAAGGGAAAACACCACAAAATGCATGGTAAGGTTTAAAACCTGTTGCCTTACCTTGGAACCTGTTCTCATGTACCCGCAGAATCTACACCCCCAACATCTTGCAGAACTAGTAGAACACAGCGGTATTGACCTCCACCTAGCACACCTCAATTTCACCTCTCTAGAAGACTCCACAGCCTACCAGTACCTGCTAATCTCAGAAAACCTACCCCGCACCAATATTGGTATGGTGAACAGTAGCTGGCTGCAGCGCTATTCTCACGTTAGTCAAGGTGGGTGGTGGTGTGCTGGAGTTGATCCACTGAATAATTGGCAAAGTATGGAATGGGGGTGCTTTAAACCCAACCATCCCCGGCTGAACCATAAAGGTAAAGCGATTAAGTATGAACATCCCCCTGTTACACCAACAAGGGTATTTTGTCTACGGGTAACACTGCAAATCTGGCAACAGGTATCTCAACGCTACCACATCGCCATGCCAGAAGATATTACCCTAGCAGCAGGTACTGAAGCTGTCGGCTTTTGGCAATGGGTAATGGCACATAACCTACCGGTGGTGATTTGCGAGGGTGCCAAGAAAGCCGCTGCGTTGTTGAGTTGTGGCTATGTAGCCATTGCTATCCCTGGAATTACTAGTAGCTACCGAGTCGCTAAAGATAGATTTGGTAACATTAAGAACCGCCAGCTAATTCCCGATTTATTAGCTTTTGCGGTTAAGAAGCGCCCTTTTTATATTTGTTTTGATTACGAAACTCAGCCGCTAACTTTAAGAGCGGTAAATAATGCGATCGCTCAACTCGGCTACTTGTTACAAGAAAAAAATTGTCCTGTTAAAGTTGTTGAATTACCTGGATTAGAAAAAGGTGTAGATGAATTTCTCGTCGCCAAAGGCGCTGGTGGATTTGAAAGATTATATCACAAAAGTGTAGATTTAGAAATTTATCTTGCCCTGTCCAAACCCCACAGCGAATTAACAATTAAACCCACCCTGACTTGCCATCGTCGTTATTTAGAAAATATTCCTTTTCCCACCTCTGGATTAGTGGGAATTAAATCCGCCAAAGGAACCGGCAAAACTACTGCACTAAAAGCCATAGTTAATCAAGCTAAAGCTAGCAATCAATCAGTTTTATTGATTACTCACAGAATTCAATTGGGAAGATTCTTGTGTGAAAAAGTAGGTGTGCAATGGGGTCTAGGTACTAGGGACTGGGGACTGGGTATAGGGGAACAATTACCCATTACCCAATCCCTCGGAATATGTGTAGATTCTCTTTGGAAACTGAACCCTAATGATTGGCGGGGTGGGGTGGTAATTTTAGATGAAATTGAGCAATCTTTATGGCATTTACTCAACAGTTCTACCTGTAAAGAAAAGCGAGTTAAAATTTTAAAGGTTTTCCAAGAGCTAATTTGTAACGTCCTCACAACTGGTGGTTTAGTAATTGCCCAAGATGCAGATTTATCTGACCTATCATTAAAATATTTACAGGGTTTAGTCGGTGGAAAAGTAACCCCAGAGGTGATAATTAATCAATGGCAAGCCCAACGAGGATGGGACGTTACTTTCTATGATTCCCCAAATCCTACGCCGCTCATTCACCAACTAGAAATCGATTTACTGGCTGGACGTAAATGTTATGTTACTACTGATAGTCGCTCTGGACGTTACAGTTGTGAAACCATTGAACTTTACATCAAAGAACGCTTAGAATTCTTGCGAAAAGAATACCCCAAAACTCTAGTAATCAGCAGTAAAACCACTAGCACACCTGGTCATGATGCTGTCGATTTTGTAGCAGAAATTAACGCAAAAGTCTCAACATATAATGCGGTATTTGTGACGCCAAGTTTGGGGACTGGTGTCAGTATTGATGTTAAACATTTTGACCGTGTTTATGGCATTTTTCAAGGCGTTATTTCCGACTCGGAAGCCAGACAAGCCCTAGCAAGAGTACGCGACTCAGTACCCCGGATTATTTGGTGCGCTAAGCGCGGTATTGGTTTAATAGGTAGTGGCAGCACTAATTATCGTTTATTATCTAATTGGTATCAAGAAAATCAAAAAGAAAATTTAGCTTTGCTTAGTCCCCTACATAGAATTGATGTGGATTTACCCTTAGTATATGACCCGATTCATTTACGGACTTGGGCACAGTTTGCAGCGCGAATAAATGCTTCAATTACGCTTTATCGGCAATCAATGAAAGAAGGTTTGATTGCTGAAGGACATCAAGTCAATATCCGCAGCAATTCTGTATTGAATAATATTTTAAGCGAGTTACGTCAGGCATTTTTAGCCGCAGACCCCCAGGATACCAAAACTCGTTATCGATTGATTCGCGAAATCGTCAAAGTCCAAAATGAATGGCAAGAAAAATCTCAAAAAGACAAGTTGATTACCCAAAGAATTATCAAAATCAAACGCCAAAATCAATGGATAGCAGCGGTGAATATCGCTAATGCTAAGAATCTTGACCATTTACAATACGACAATTTGTTAGGTAAGCGCAACCTAAGTGATGATGAACGTAACCAAATCAAGAAATATGTCTTGCAACAGCGTTACTGTATAGAAATTACTCCTCATTTGGTACTTAAGGATGAAAAAGGCTATTATTCCCAGTTATTGAGTCACTATTACTTAACCCATGAAAGCGAATATTTCCGTCTGCGAGATTTTCAAGAATTGCATCAGCATTTGTCTTGGGGTGAGGGAAAAGTGTTTCTCCCTGACTTAAAATCTTACACCCTAAAAGTAGAAGCTTTTCGGGCTTTGGGAATGCTAGATTTTCTGGAACCAGAACGAGAATTTAGAGAATCAGATGCCGATTTGATTTTACTAAAAAATACGGCGACACAATGTAGTAATCATGTTAAAAGGGCATTGGGAATTAATCTAGTAAAGGAAAAAGAGAAAGACCGAGTATCTGTAATTCAAATTTTAAGCAGGTTATTAAATTTATTGGGATTGAAATTAACACTAGGAGACCAGAAACAAAAAAACAATAGAATTAAGGTTTATAAAATAGACCCAGTTACTCTCAATGATGGCAGAGAAATTATCTTTGAAATTTGGCATCTTCGTGATGCATTAATTTTAGAAGCAGCGAAAATATCGCGGAATGAACAATCAAAAGTAGCGGAAGCTTTTGTACCTTTCTAAGACGAGAATCATACTAGATATGAATGAATTCGACAACGGATATTGTAACGAATGTAACGGACAAATTGGGAGATTATATTTCTAGATATAATTACGTAAAAATACGGTTGATGTTATGTTCATTAAGAGATGTGAAATATCGCTGCTTTAATTTCGGTGATTCGGAGGGCAAATGAAAATTTGTCTCAAACCTTTACAAAAAAAGCAGGTATTCACAAATACAGTATTAAAAAGTTGGCATCTCTCGCGAAACTCATGTAAACATGAGCGATAGCTAGACTAGGAGTTGTGCCGATATATGCAGCCAATTCGTACTTTTAATGTGTCCCCTGCCTTACCAGCGCGACTGGAACCGTTGCGAAAACTGGCTTATAATTTGCATTGGGATTGGAACGTTGACAGCAAAGACTTGTTTCGTCGTCTAGACCCAGATTTGTGGGAATCTAGTCATCACAATCCGGTTTTGATGTTGGGGACTATTTCCCAAGCTCGTCTGCAGGAAGTTGTGGAAGATGAAGGCTTCTTAGCGCAAATGGATCGCGCTGCTCGTCAGTTGGAAGATTACATCATTGAGCGGACTTGGCATCAGAAAAAGCGGGCAAACAAGCCAAAAGAGTGCTATGCTTATTTCTCGGCTGAATTTGGCTTGACGGATTGTTTGCCTATTTATTCCGGTGGTTTAGGCGTTTTGGCGGGAGACCACCTGAAATCAGCCAGCGATTTGGGCTTACCGTTGGTAGGTGTAGGTTTACTCTACCAACAAGGTTATTTTGCCCAGTATCTGAATGCCGATGGTTGGCAGCAAGAGCGCTACCCCATCAATGATTTTTATAACATGCCTCTGCATTTGGAACGCAATCCAGATGGATCGGAACTGCGAATTGCTGTAGATTACCCAGGACGCCAAGTCTACGCTAGAGTTTGGCGGGTACAGGTCGGAGAAGTACCCTTGTACATGCTGGATACCAACATTGAACCCAACAATCCCTACGACCACGACATCACCGACCAGCTTTATGGTGGCGACATCGATATGCGTATCCACCAAGAAATGATGCTGGGAATTGGTGGTGTGCAGATGCTAAAAGCACTGGGATACAACGTTACAGCATATCACATGAATGAAGGTCATGCAGCATTTTCTGCCCTAGAACGCATCCGGATGTTGATTCAGGAACAAGGGCTGAGTTTCACCGCTGCTCGACAACTGGTGTTGTCAACCAACATCTTTACTACCCACACCCCCGTACCGGCTGGTATTGACCTCTTCCCGCCTGATAAAATTCTCTACTACCTGGGACACTATGCAGATGTGTTTGGCTTGTCTAAAGACCAGCTACTGGCTTTAGGAAGGGAAAATACGGGGGATTTGTCCTCACCTTTTAGTATGGCGGTGCTGGCGCTGAAAATGGCAGCATTTTCCAATGGGGTAGCACAGCTACATGGGGTCGTTTCCCGACAGATGTTCCAGGTATTATGGCAAAATGTCCCTGTACAGGAAGTACCGATTACCGCGATTACCAACGGTGTCCATGCTCGGAGTTGTGTTGCTAAATCGACTCAAGAATTGTACGATCGCTACCTAGGTCCAAATTGGTCATCCGCATCCCCTACAAATCAGCTTTGGGAAAGGATGGACGCCATTCCTGACCAAGAATTATGGCGCAACCATGAACGCTGTCGGCTGGATATGATTTTGTATGTGCGGGAACACCTAGTCAAACACCTACGCGATCGCGGTGCTACCCCAGCGGAAATCGCTCATGCTCAAGAAGTCCTTGACCCCAATGCTTTAACCATTGGTTTTGCGCGTCGCTTTGCTACCTACAAGCGAGCGACCCTGTGGATGCGTGATGTCAACAGGATTAAGCGGCTTTTATTAGCTAATCCCGACCGCAAGGTACAATTTGTAATTGCTGGTAAAGCACACCCCAAAGATGTACCTGGTAAGGAATTAATTCGCGAGATTGTCCACTTTATCCGCGAACAAAAGTTAGAAAAGCAGGTAGTATTTGTTCCTAACTACGACATTCACATCTCCCGATTGATGGTTGCAGGTTGTGATATTTGGTTAAATACACCGCGTCGTCCCCGCGAAGCATCCGGTACCAGTGGGATGAAAGCTGCAATGAATGGCTTACCTAATCTCAGCGTTCTCGATGGTTGGTGGGATGAAGCTGATTACGTGCGTACTGGTTGGGCTATTGGACATGGGGAATCTTACGACGACCCCAACTACCAAGACGAAATCGAAGCCAATGCTCTCTATGAGTTGCTAGAGAAGGAAGTAACTGCTCTATTTTACGACCGCGATGCCGACGGTTTACCCCGGCGCTGGATTGCTAAAATGAAGGATGCAATTCGTCTGAATTGTCCGTTCTTCAATACCTCCAGAATGGTACGGGAATATGCAGAACGAGCTTATTTCCCCGCTAGCGATCGCTTCAACACTCTCAATGAAAACAACTACGCTCCAGCTAAAGAACTAGCTGCTTGGAAGGCAAAACTCAACGAACATTGGTACAACATCAACATTGCCGATGTTGATGTCTCCGCAACTCCGGATATTCAGGTAAACCAAACTGTTGCTGTTAAAGCCAGAATTGACTTAGCGACTCTTAACCCCGATGATGTCCAAGCTGAATTATACCAGGGTGCAATTGATGCTAATGGCGAAATTGTTAATGGTGTACCAGTAGTCATGGACTACCAAGGTGAGGATAAACAAGGGTTGAGCATTTACACCGCTAATATTACCTATACCAATTCTGGGTTCCAAGGCTTATCACTACGGGTTTTACCAAAACACGACCACCTGTCTAGTGTTTATGAACCCAGGTTGATTATTTGGGCATAGTTAACAATTTTAGATTTGGGATTTGGGATGCGTGGATTAGCAATCTCAAATCTCAAATTCGCTGGGGGATGACGATATATCCCGTGGTTTTGTCTCCCAATACTAGGTTCCGTTGTTCTCCCCAGTACCACCAATAAGCAGCAATGTAGGCGCATATCAGACTATCTAGTTTGTCTTCCGTTTCTTTGAGAGCTACACCTGTGGAGGGGATTTTAGCAGGAAACGAACCGCCAAGGACGCCAAGGACGCCAAGAGAGGGTTGAAGGCTGGGAAGGATGTCTGTGATGTAATTGTAGAGTTTAATTAGTTCTAAGCGGCGCTCAGCGAGGCGTCCTTTTTTGTATTTGAGGATTTTTTCTAAGCCGAAGAGGTTAACTATAGCGGGGTGGGGGAAGACTTCGATTTGATAGCGTCCGAGTTTTTGGGGTGTAATAGTGGGTGCGTGGAGGAAACCCCGTAATAAAAGTTCTTGACCAAAGTTTACGGTGCGTTCTGCAAAGGGTAGGTTAAGATTTGCGGGGTAGCATCCAGCGTGGTATTTGCCAAAATACTTGTGAGTGAGTTTGTCGGGTAAGCGAGAACCTGTAGCGTTGGGGATGAGAGTGGGTGCGTCTACAGCGATGAGAGCGTCTTCTTGTGGTTGTACGCAAGTATCAATCCAAGTCAGAATGTCTGCAATGGTGTCTTTGCGGTCGATGTCTAGTATTTGCAGTTGGTTATCTGTCCATTGCAAGTAGCACAGTCCGCTTGGTTGTGATTTCCAGCCGAGGTCAATGCCGAGGAATTTCATTTCTTAATTATGCAATGCGAAAATATTTAAATAAGACACTCAGAGGATTGAGACAATCGCACAAACAAGAAAAAATTTGCCACACTCTTCTTGTTTCCTTCTCTTCTTCCTCCGGTGTCAGTCTCTTTTATTAAAAAGAGGCAACTTGGTGTTAAAACCAGATTACTCCTACTTTCTCCCAATATAGATTACGCTAAGTAAATTTTTGTAACCATAAATTAATAAAGCCTCTTGATTAGGCAATAACGTCTAAAAACATTAGTAAAAAGAAGACAGAAAGAGAGATTGTCTCAACGACGCTGAAATTCCACTACTTTTTCCCGAATTTTCACATCGGAGCCCTCAAAAAAATCGTGTCCTAATAATCCAATATCGGCTTGGGGTGCGATAGCTTCGCTGCTGCGCGGAGCGCAGATCGCTACTTCAACGTTGTTCACAACTGCACCATTCACGGAAATAGATTGGATTTCAGTGGTGATTAATTGTACTTCTCTCCCATCTGCCATTTGCGCTCTAATTGCTCGTTTAGGTTGAATATTGAGAGCATTAGCCATTTGTTGTGTAATCAGTGTACCACTAGCACCTGTATCTAAAATCATCTCAAAGGTTTGATTACCATTGAAGGTGACATCAATTACGGGTATTCTAGCGAGACGACGTTTGATAGGTACGCGAAACACCCCTGTATTTGGGCTGGAAGCTCCACATAGTTTACCCAAACTTACCGTTCTTCCGGCAGAATTCACCATAAAGCAGTTGCCTGGATCTTGTGCTGTCACCCGATAGGGAAGTGCTACAGATATCAGCATTGATAGGGCTGAGATTAATGCTACACCAGACATTCCCCAACCATGAACAAGGCTTTTCATTTATTCTTCTCCTCAAAGTTCCCATTTTCACAGGACTTACGCAACTGGCACATTTTTGAATGTAGGGTGTGTGACGCTACGAAAAAATTTGAACGTAAGAATAAGACTTTTGGCGTCACGCACCTATGACCAATTGTGACACTATCGTAAGTCCTGTTTCACTTAATTATGCTTCAAGGGAATAGGTACGCTTGGAATAGGTAATGGGTAATGGGTAAGAAATGAATTTCCCAATCCCAACTTTTCAACGCTAATCGCGCCACCAAATGTCACAATTAGATAAGTTTTATTACCGCAGCCAGCGGATTTGCCATAACTAACTTGACTAAATTGTAATTTTATGGTTAAAAAGCGCGTTTTATCGGGAGTTCAACCGACTGGGAATCTCCATTTGGGAAACTATTTAGGTGCGATTCGCAACTGGGTGGATGGTCAAAGCGAGTACGATAATTACCTTTTCATCGCGGATTTGCACGCGATTACTGTACCGCACAATCCAGCCGAACTAGCAGCAAATACCTACAACCTAGCAGCGGTTTATTTAGCGTGTGGTCTAGACTTAAACTACTCGACAATCTTTGTACAATCGCATGTTTCTGCCCACAGCGAACTCGCTTGGTTACTCAACTGCGTTACACCCCTGAATTGGCTGCAAGACATGATCCAGTTCAAAGAAAAGGCTGTGAAGCAGGGAGAAAATGTTAGTGTGGGGTTACTGGATTATCCAGTCTTGATGGCAGCGGATATCTTACTCTATCAAGCGGATAAGGTACCTGTAGGGGAAGACCAAAAGCAGCATTTAGAACTGACACGGGATATAGTCAACAGGTTAAACCATCAGTATGGGAAGCCAGACAAGCCAGTGCTAAAGTTACCCGACCCCTTGATTCGCAAAGAAGGTGCAAGGGTGATGAGTCTGACGGATGGAACTAAGAAAATGTCCAAGTCTGACCCGTCGGAGTTAAGCCGGATTAATTTATTAGACTCCCCGGCTGAAATTACCAAGAAAATCAAGAAGTGTAAAACTGACCCGATTCGTGGCTTGACTTTTGATGATCCAGAGCGTCCGGAGTGCAATAATTTATTAACCCTATACATGCTCCTTTCTGGCAAATCGAAAGCTGAAGTAGCCGCGGAATGTGGAGATATGGGCTGGGGTCAGTTCAAGCCTTTGTTAATCGAAACTACGATTAATGCCCTCGAACCCATTCAAGAGAAATATCGCCAAGTGATGGACGACAAAGGCTATCTAGAGTCAGTTTTGCGCTCTGGACGAGAAAAGGCAGAAGCCATAGCCAATCAGACTTTGGCAGAGGTAAAAGCAGCCTTGGGTTATTCCCAGCCGCTTTAAGTCCCCATTTTAGATTTTAGATGCGTGGATTTTAGATTACTTCTGGTAGTTTATCTGAACTTCCCGATTCACCATTTCCCATTACCGATTACCGATTACCTAATTTTGAAAATGCTATGAAGCTATTGATGAATCTGTCATGAAGGTGTGGCGTTTACGGTATACGGATGTTATACCAGTACAAAAAACGCAATCAGCAAACGCTAATGCTTAGTAAGTTCAACTCCATGCCTTTGACAACTTTTCGTCAAGCCGTTAAGGCTGGTGAGTTCCTCGTCACCGCTGAGGTTATGCCTCCTAAAGGATGCGATACAACTCACATGTTAGAAATGGCAGCGACCCTTAAGGGGAGGGTTCATGCTGTCAACGTTACTGATGGTAGCCGTGCTGTACTCCGGATGTCTCCTCTGGCAGCATCGGTGATTTTATTACAACATGGTGTCGAACCTATTTGTCAGTTTGCCTGCCGCGATCGCAATCGTATTGGCTTGCAAGGGGATTTGATGGGCGCCTATGCTTTGGGAATCAGAAATATCTTAGCTTTGACGGGAGACCCCATCAAAGCCGGAGACCATCCCGATGCTAAGGCTGTCTTTGATGTCGAATCCGTGCGCTTGCTCCAACTGATTAGCAAGATGAATCAAGGTTCTGATTACAACGACAAACCCTTGACTGACGGTACGACAGATTTATTTGCCGGTGCAGCGGTAGACCCCCAATGCGCTAGCTGGTCTGGGTTGAAAAGCCGGTTTGAGAAGAAATTAGCTGCGGGAGCGCAATTTTTCCAGAGTCAGTTAATTACTGATTTTGACCGGCTCGACAAATTTATGAACGAAGTTGCGGCTGGCTGCGGTAAACCCATCTTAGCTGGCATTTTTCTGTTGAAATCCGCCAAAAATGCCCGATTTATTAATCGCGCTGTACCGGGTGTGAATATTCCCGAACACATTATTGACCGTTTAGAAAAAGCCAAAGACCCCTTAGAAGAAGGCATGAAAATTGCTGCTGAACAAGTCAGATTAGCTAAGGATATTTGTCATGGCGTTCATATGTATGCAGTGAAGCGGGAAGACTTAATTGCTCCCATTTTGGATTTAGCAGGTATCCCTCCCGTTCATAAAAAGGTTGACCAGTTTCTTTCTAAGAATAGTGTCAAACCTGAGTTGTCCATTGCTACAGAAGCTATAGGCAAGTAATTCCTCTGCTTGTGGGGTGGGCTGTATTGCTCACCCTGGAATTTAAAATCCCAAAATCCCAGCAATTATTAGAACTGATGCTTGGGATTTGTCTGTCACCGCAGAGCAAAAACATCATGTCATATAATTATTTTTTGTCCAATGTCAATCCTCTAAGCCGTTTTTGCAATAATTATTGAACAAATCTAGCTACAAAAATTCATATAAAAATCTGGAAAAACGATGAAATAGGTACAAAAACTCTGTGGATACTACAATGAAGTTATCGATTTGTTTCTCTAAAATGGATATTTTTTAATTTTTGACAAACGCCGCCGAGATTATGAAAAATTATAATACATTCGCAAAGGCTTGTAAATACGTAAATAATTGAGAATGTCGTCAATAATTTTTAAAATGTTAAGCAAATATTGCTAAGTTTATCGATTTATGAATTAAAATAGTTAATGCAGACATTTAAATGAATTAGTTAATCTGATAACTGTCGATGTGGAGTAAGAGGAGAAGCGATAGCTTCGCTCCTGAACGAAACGCAGATCGCACTGAGAGCGAGTTGTTCCAGATTAGATATCACTAGTCAGGTATTTTTACCCTGCGTCCCTGCTGGCTGCTTTCTCACAAAAAAAGCACAACATTTCGGTATGATAAGAAAGCTATCTTTTCTGCATAGCAGATAACATCAGCTTCTCATACCCCTTGGAGATGTCCTTATGCTGACTTTGAAAATCGTTGTATATATTGTTGTTGGTTTCTTTATCTCTTTGTTCATCTTCGGATTTTTGTCCAACGACCCTGCTCGTAACCCCGGTCGTCGCGATTTCGAGTAAGCAAGGGTGCTGTTTCAGCGCGATCGTACCCGCAGGCGGAAGACAAAAGACACTAAGCAAAGGTCGGAAGGCAGTACATTAGACTTGTCCTTCCGATTTTTACTTGGCTGTCTGTTAGCTATCATTTGCTGAAATATGACTTATCAACTGCCGCCACCAGAACCACCTGCTATTGTTCAATCGACCCCACAAGGCAAATCGATTTCAACTGCTGCGACCTCCATTGCAGCGATGTCCGCTGGGGTGAAGGCGGTTGCTGAGTCTACAGCATCCCCAACATCAACATCCGTTACAGCCATGTCCGCTGGAGCTAAGGCTCTGGCTGTACCTACATCACCAGAAATGATAGCGCCTAATGAATCTGCCTTTAGCACTTCCCGTAGCGCTGCAGATTTACGCGGTACTTTGGCGGTAGGTTTTCCTGTACAGCAAGTTAATCCAAATATTTTTGCGGTTAATAGTACTTCGGGATTAGATATTACTGATGCTCGTTTAGCGGCTGGGAATAAGGAAAATTTTTCCCCTGCAACCTCTACAACAGATGTACCCCCTCAGCCTCGTGTTCAGGAAACTATTCCAGTACCGACTGCATCCCCAACACCCACCGCACCTGCACAAGAAGAAACTTCCCCAGTACCGGCTGCATCCCCAACACCCACAGTACCCTCAGAAAACCCTCCCCCTCAACCACGCACCGGAACCGCTACCCCTACACCTCCTACTGGTACACCTGTAATCCGGGAGAGAATTATTGAAGTGACTTCCGATAGACAAGTGTATGATGAACAGCGGCGGACTGTGACGGCGGAAGGTAATGTGATAGTCCGCTTTGATGGTGGGTTACTCGATGCAGACCGGGTACAGGTAAATTTAGATAATCTCTTCGCTGTCGGTGAAGGGAATGTTGCCTTGACTCGCGGTGACCAGATATTGCGCGGTAATAAGTTTACTTATAACTTTGTCCAAGATACTGGAGATATGTTAGGGGGAAGTGGAGAAATTTTTCTCCCCTCCGCTGGTACGGATTTGTCTTTTGACTTACCGACAGATGTATCTGCCCCTGGTATAACACGGGAACCTTTAAGTGACAGAATCCGGGTTAACCAACCCTTGACAGGAGTCTCTAGTCCCGGTGGTGTGGGTGTGACTGTGGGTAGTCAACAAGCTATTCCCTTCTTTCCCCTACAGCCACAAGGAGGGGTAGTAAGACGAGTACGCTTTCAAGCAGAACGGATTGAATTTTATCCCCGTGGCTGGCAAGCAAGGACAGTTAGAATTACTAATGACCCGTTTTCACCACCAGAACTGGAGTTAAGGGCAGATAAAGTTACCTTGACACGGGAAACACCACTGCGCGATCGCATCCGTACCCAACGTCAACGCTTGGTATTTCACCAACGTCTCACAGTACCCATTCCCAAGGATGAACAAGTAATTGACCGTAGTGGACGGGAAGTCACCCCTGGATTATTTTCCGTGGGTTATGATGGCAATCAACGCGGTGGTGTTTATATCGAGCGTACCTTCAAGCCAGTAGATACCGAGCGGGTAAGCTTCAGTGTGACACCGCAATTTTTCGTTCAACAAGCCGTCCAAGAGAAGGGTTTTAACATTTTTGACCCGGCTGTCTTTGGTTTACGAAGCCGATTAGACGCTACCCTCGGACCTCGGACTACCCTTACAGGTTCGGGGATATTAACTAGCTTCGATTTAGGGGACATCGAAAATAACCTGCGGTCGAGTTTGCGTTTGCGTCAGGTGATTGGGGAAAAGTTACCCCATACATTGAACCTGGAATACAGCTATCGCGATCGCTTATTTAACGGTACCCTCGGTTTTCAAACAGTCCAAAGCAGTCTCGGTGGTGTGATTACCTCTCCGGTCATTCCTCTAGGAAAAACCGGGGCTGTTTTAAGCTATCAAGGGGGTATTCAATATATTAACGCTGACACAGACCGAGTAGACTTACTCCCCGCAGTCCGGGATAATAACCGTGTTTCCCTCAGCCGTGTCCAAGCTAGTGCAGCGGTGAGTCGCGGTTTCCCGATATGGCAAGGCAAACCTTTACCTGCTACAGCTACGGAAGGTTTGCGCTATACTCCCAACCCAGTGGTTCCTTACCTGCAAGCCTTCGCTGGATTAACTGGGACTACCAGCCATTACAGTAGTGGTGACAGTCAAAATACCCTCACAGGTACTGTGGGGTTAGTGGGACAATTCGGTCATTTTTCGCGTAACTTTCTTGATTATACGGCTTTTAATATTATTTATTCCCAAAGTTTCAACGACGGATTATCTCCCTTCCTGTTCGACCGTGTGGTTGATAATCGCGTCCTGAGTGCTGGTCTTACACAACAAATTTTTGGTCCGTTCCGCCTAGGTTTGCAAACAGCAATTAACTTAGACACGGGTGTGAGCAGCAGCACCGATTACTTTTTGGAATATAGTCGCCGCACCTATGGGATTACTTTGCGTTATAACCCAACGCTAGAATTAGCATCTCTGAGTTTCCGGATTAGTGATTTTAACTGGACTGGCGGAACCAATCCCTTTTCGGAAGTCCGTCCGGTTACGGGTGGGGTGAGAAAATTGAATGAGTAGAGGACACGGGGAGAGACTGTTGCCTATGCTATTGCTTGTGCAAGTAATTATCTGTGTTGGGTTAGTGATTGCAGTTGGCAGTCAACTCTCTGAAAGTGCAGATGTATTAGCAGAAAAAACAGGCTGGGGACGTAACTGGGTGGGAGCAATTTTACTAGCAGGAGCAACATCCCTACCGGAACTAGCGACGGGTACAAGTGCAGTTGTTGTCTTTAATGTTCCCGATTTAGCTATTGGTGGTATTTTGGGGAGTTGCTTGTTCAATTTACTGCTGCTGGCAATTCTTGACATCTTCACTGGACCAGAACCCCTGCTTCGTCGCGCTCAGATCAGTCATGGGTTGGCGGCTGGTTTAGGCTGTGTCATGATGGGTGTAGCAGGAATCGGAATTTTACTAACTCAGGCTGGGACTCCATTAACAATCGCCTGGTTTGGTTTACCCAGCATCCTCTTGCTGATACTCTATATTGTTAGCGCCAGGTTGGTTGCTCAATTTGAACGCCGACGACGCCAAGAGGTGCGGTCACAAGAAGCACAAGAGCTTCAGTACGACCATATTAAGCCAAGGCGTGCATATTTGACCTTTGCTTTGCTGTCGGGTGCGATTATAGTGTTAGGGGTTTGGTTAGCCTTCCTGGGCGATCGCTTAGCAGTGGTTACGGGGTTGGGGGAGAGTTTTGTTGGTGCTTTGCTGTTAGCAGCAGCGACCTCATTACCAGAATTGGTCGCATCCCTGGCTGCAGTTCGCTTCAATGCTGTCGATTTAGCCGTTTCTAATCTTTTTGGCTCCAATTTGTTTAATTTGGCAATTTTAGGAATTTACGACCTGACCTATGTACGGGGTAATTTGCTAATCAATATCAATCACTCTGTGCATCTGTTTACTATCATTGTGGCGATTATGATGACTGCGATCGCCCTAGTTGGACTGATTTATCGAGCAGCAAGGCGATCGCGACTCTACCTATCCTGGGACGGACTGGGGATAATTGCCTTGTATCTGGGTGGAATGTATGTCATCTATCGGGGTTGAGACTCCCCTGGTGCAAGATATCAAGTATTTTGCTTGGGAAAGGAACATTCGACGGTGATTTTCATGTTACTTTTCGCGGTGCCTTTCGTGACGTAGGGAACCCCAGCTTCTCCACCCAATTCGATGCCAAATTCTAGGGTGACTTTATCGACGTTGGCTATGGCAACTTGTTTAAAAGCGTTTAAAGTATACACCGTGTAAGCGCGGATAGTGCCTTGTATAGCTTGGAAGTTTTGCGCCATTTGTTTACGCGCCACTTCTGGATTTATACCTTTACAAGTTAGTGATTCTTCTTCCTCTTCCTCTACAAGTTCTTCTGTGCTGACTTCCGGAATTTCCACATCTTCAGTCGCTTCGATGTAAATTACCGTGTTGTCGTCCAGTTGGATTGGTGTGAGTTTCGTCATTGTTCAAATTTTTAAGTGTTAAATTTAATAATCTATCTTCCAGTAGTTTTACCCGGAAATGTTGGAGAAAATTTTGTATAAATTAGCGGTAACGCTGGAAACCAGGAGCAAGGGTAGCTGTCATGAGTCGAGACGCTGTGGTGGTGGGGATTAATACGTATGCTAATTCCGGGATGAATCTCACAGCACCTGCACAGGATGCGGAAGCTATAGCGAAACTGCTGGAAACCTATGGCGACTTTAAGGTAAAGCGGCTACCTAAAGTGCGCGTCAGTAATTTTCTAGCGGTATTAGGAGCATCTGGAAGCGGGAAATCTAGCGTGGTTAGTGCGGGTTTGCTGTACCAGTTGACTTTAGGACAGCGGTTGTCGGGTAGCGAGAACTGGGAAATCAAGATTATTCGACCTGGTGAGCATCCTTTAAAAAGCCTAGCGCTAGCCTTTGTAGATAAAAATTTAT